>NZ_JBLZIO010000004.1:0-176461 GCF_048553315.1 Legionella sp. ST3F1
GGGGCATACGGTTTCATCCAAAATTGGATTTAGATGAGATAAAAACTCTTGCATTATGGATGACAATAAAATGCGCTGTCGTCGACATCCCCTTTGGTGGTGCAAAAGGTGGGGTAATTGTTGATCCAAAACAATTATCTCGCATGGAGTTGGAGCGATTAAGTCGAAGCTACATTGAGTTAATAGCGGATTTTATTGGACCAGACAAAGACATCCCTGCTCCTGATATGTATACCAATGAGATGATCATGGGCTGGATGATGGATGAGTATGCCACCATTGTTCGGCAAAATAGTCCAGCGGTAATCACAGGCAAGCCTATTTCTTTGGGAGGGTGCTTGGGGCGTGAGGGTGCGACCGGTCTAGGTGCCTACTATTGCATTAAAATTCTTGAAAAAAAGAAAAAATGGCAGTCTTCTGAGCTACGAGTTGCTGTTCAAGGATTTGGTAATGCGGGACAAAGTATTGCTAAGCTGCTTTACGACAATGGCTATAAAATTGTTGCGATAAGTGATTCGAAAGGAGGAATTTATAATACCAAAGGCATCGATATACCTCGCATGATTGAAATAAAAAACAGCTCTAAAGAGGTGCAGTCCATATATTGCAAAGAGTCTGTTTGTAAACTTGCGAAGGATGCTACCATTACGAATGAAGAGTTATTGGAACTCGATGTCGATTTACTTATCCCAGCTGCTGCACAAAATCAAATTACCCAAGAAAATGCAGCCAGAATTAAGGCGCCAATAATCATTGAAATTGCAAATGGTCCAATAACCTTAGAGGCCGATGCACTATTGCAGAAAAAGGGAGTATTAATTGTACCCGACATATTAGCCAATACGGGTGGGGTCATCGTAAGCTATTTTGAGTGGGTTCAAAATAAATCAGGTTATTATTGGAGTATGGAAAAAGTTCAAGAAGAATTACAGACTATCATATCCCGTGAATTCAAGAATATTTGGCAGCTGATGGAACAATATCAAACAGATATGCGGCAAGCGGCATACATTCATGCCTTGAGTCGATACGATAAAGCAGTTACAGCCCAAGGAACTCGCGGATATTTTTCAAATTTAAGCCTAAGCCTATAAGGAGAGTTATCCTGCTTGAATTTCATGCCTCTTCTTACTGGGGCTCATTGTCCTATTATTGGTGTTGATTGGGGTATTAGGCTTACTCTCCCCAAAGATTAGAAGGTCCTTCCCCACGTCTTTATGACGGTGACTGATTTACCTGACTGAATATATTTGGCACAAAAAAAACCTCTTAACAACATGTTAATACAGTACCACGCATCAAGAGAATGAGCTCCCTTCTTCTTAATGTCCGCTGCCATGCCCGCCTTGCCAGCCGTGTCCACCTTGTCCACCGTGATGCCAGTTTTGTTGGTGCCAATTTTGATGCCAGTTATGATGCCACTTGTAGTGGTATTGAATCCAATGCCATCTATGTCCATCCCAATGCCACTTACCATGTCCACCATGAGGTGTCCAATGAGGTGGATGATGGACACTGGCAGCCAATATCATAGAACCTAATTGGGAATCATTTTTGACTGAGGTATCAAAAGCAGCGGCTACAGCAGTTGAGCCTATCAAAGCGGCTACAGCAACAAACCGCTTCAACGTCTTTAAAGTCCACATATTGCCGCTCCTTGTAAAGGATGTGATAGCGTTATTTCTAAGCTAGTCTAAATCCAATACTTATCAATCTAAGTATAGACAAGATAGCACTTTAGTTCGAAATTTGAACAATATATGGGTGATACTTTACTGGCGCAATCTTTTATCAGGATGGACTATACTAATAAAATTTAATGAGCAAAGGAGGGCACATCATGTCGCCTGAACCTAAGCATCACCCGCAGTCATCAAAACCACAAAAAGAGATGCACTTTTGGAGTTCTCCTTCTGGTATGGTGGCCATCATCATTATTGGGATTATTGGCTATTTCTTGATTGTAGAGCATGGTGCTCACATTGCGAGTTTTCTTGGGGCTTCGCCTTTTTTGCTGTTAGTCTTACTCTGTCCACTAATGCATCTGTTTATGCATAGAGGACATGGAGGTCATGAAGAGGAGCATCATCATAAGTCTGATAATGAGGACGACTCGTCTGAGGATAAGGATTAATCGAAAATGGAACATACTTCGTATGCCTATGGTTTGTGGTTATTGGTCATTGTCAATTCGGCTATTTTCATTTTGTTTGCGTACAGTTTTACCACCACGTTTAAAACAAGGCGAGATTGGCGCGCCTTTGGTGCTTTTTCTGCGTTTGTCATCGCTTATTTTACCGAAATGTATGGTTTTCCTTTAACCATTTATTTTCTGTCAGGATGGCTTTCTAAATATTATCCTGGAGTAGATTTATACGGTCATGACAGTGGTCATTTACTCCATACCCTGCTTGGCTTGAAAGGTGATCCCCATTTTGATGTCTTTCATATCTTAAGTTTTGTCTTCATTATCGGCGGTCTTTGGATGATTGCATCCGCCTGGGGTACTCTTTATCGTGCTCAAAAGAAGCATCAACTTGCAACCAGTGGGCTGTATGCCAAAATTCGTCATCCGCAATATGATGGGTTTATTCTGGTGATGATTGGTTTTTTATTGCAATGGCCAACCATTCTGACCTTAATCATGTTTCCTATACTGGTTTATATGTATGTTCGTCTCGCACGTAGGGAAGAAAAAGAGGTTTTGGCGGAGTTTGGTGAGGAATATCAACGCTACGCTGCGGTTACTCCTGGGTTTATACCTCGTTTTGGTAAACAACAAGACAGTAAAGGAGGTGCACCATGATGTTTATGTTTCACAGTGCCGAGATGCTCGGCCTTATCGCAATAGCGCTTGGAATCATGTTGGTCGTCTGGGCATTACGTAATGAAGGCAACAGTACTGGATTAAGCAAAGTATTTGGATGGCTGATTGTCATTATTGGGATTTTAGGGGAATTATGCAGTTCTTATTACGCAATTAAATACTGGTATGCAGGCTATTTCCAGATGCCAATGATGTCAGGTGAAGCATTCCTATTTCATGTGGCTCAGATGTTGTCTTTGATTGCTATAGCGTTTGGTATTATTTTGGTTGTCTGGACTTCACGTCACGAAGGTTTCGGTATTTCGTTGGCAAAAGTTTTTGGTTGGCTCATCGTTCTCTTTGCGATTTTAGGAATGATTTGTAGTGCTTATTATGCCACTGTGTATTGGCATAAAGGATATATTCAAACGCCTACTGGTATGCCTCTGTTGATGCAACATCAAATACCGATGCAGAAACAGTCACCCAATCAATAGTCCTGGTAAGTGCCATAATAAATTGTTATGGCACTTATAATTTTCCATTGTAGAGAAGGAGTCCCTCAATGATGCTTATAAAACCCAACTCCTTTAATATCAGTCCACAACGTGGTTTGGTGGCAAAGGAAGCATTGATCGACACGGGCTTCATGCTCATGAGCCACTTTTTTTGAAATCATATTAAAATGCTCCATATAATGACTGGGTGGCGCTTGGTGGCATTGAGCACAATCCATTGAACTCGGAGATGGGTGCCTAAATTCAGAGAGGCTCCAATGAGCCGTTTCATGACAAGCAGAACAATCGTCGCCAAATAACTTAAAGTGCTTGTCCTTGTTTTGATGACATGAGGCGCAGCGTAAAGTCAGTTCTTGAGGTGATGAATGGGGGTTGACCCGTAATGTGGACTTATTGGATTCGTTCTGCGCTAAAAAGAGCATAACTTGATTAATAATCAACTGTTCTTCTTCATCATTTGCATTTGAAAAGGCACGAAGTTGCTGAAGTCCTAACGAAACCAAAGCATTGTGATCCATCTGGGTGATACGTGCTGTTCTGCCCTGGTGCTCTCTATGACATTCAACACAACTGCCTATGTTGGCATGAAAGGAGGTCGGCTGGCGTTTTAACAGAGATTCGTTGTTGGCATGGCAGACGTTACAGTTCGCTGCCTCAACCCCTTTCACAGGCGTATGACATGCAGTGCAGTTGTGACTTAAAAACGAGTGGGCTTTGGAAAGTTCTCCGGGGCTTGCCATTCTTTGCCACTCCGCTACGTTCGTCAAACTGCTCACCTCATCTCCATGAGAAGACAGATAATAGGCCATAAAAGACAGTGCCGCGATTACGGTAAGGGCAGCGAGGGTAGCCCAACTCAGCTTCATTGAAACCACCTTAATCCAAAATAAATTCCAGACCAAACGTGCAAACCCAGCAGAACATACAATACCAGTGCTGTAATAATGTGACAGGTTAACCATTTTTGAAACAGGCGCTTGAAGTGCTCGTGAAAACGAATGGCGTATTCCAGCTCAGAGATGGCATCTGCTAAACACAAAGCGCGTACTTCTGCTGACTTGATTAACTGACCATCCAGTGCGGTGTCTTCAAGAAGCCAGGAAAGAAAGCGAGCTGTCATAAGATGTAATTTCCCGATGTTTTGCTTGGGGTGTGCGCTTGCTTGTAATTCTTGAGCTACGATTTGGTATTGCTGTTGTAATCCCAAGAGGATTGTCTTTTTTTCATCGATTTCCTGAGTCATAAAGCCCATGAGATAACGGCCAATAAAACCACTGAGCGTGACAATGAGCGTCATAGCAGTCAAAGCAATGCCTAGCGCGCTATTAAATTTATGTCCTGTATGAATCAAGACTAAAATCGAGCCGATAATACCTGTGTAAATATGCCACGACAACAGCGTATTCATGGACACATAGTGTGTTACCCAATTTTTCAAAAATGAAATGCGTTTAACAAAGAGGTAGAGGAGCGGAATCAGCATCAATATCGAGCCACTCACCCCAAACACACCACCCCAAAAACTCCCGGCAAAACGAGAAGACGTATGGACTGCAAAGCCTAGCCATGTAATAAGCATTAGAAGTACTAACCCCAAAACCATCATACGTCCTTGCGCATTCATTAAGCATCCACCTCAATGTTTTGAGTCGCTTTGGCCTGACAGGCTAAGATAAGCCCCTGTTGTTTGTCTTCCTTGGAAAGTGCATCTTCACAAGCCATGGTCACTTCCCCCGACAGCAATTTCACTTTACATAACCCACATTGCCCGGTTCGGCACGCATTATCAATCGCTATCCCATTGGCTTCAGCGATTTCAAGAAGGGTACGGTCCGGCAGAATTGGAACCATTTTTTCGGATTTCCTAAACGAAACCATCGCACGGGTATCGGCTTTGATGAAGTCTTCTTGGACTATTTCTGGTTTCTTTTCTGGTCCAAATGCTTCTGTTAGAATCAAATCAGCGGGCACGTTAAGCTCTTTTAAGATACCAAGGATAGCTTCCATCATCGCAGGAGGACCACAAACGTGGATACGATGAGAGGCAATATCAGGGACAAGATGGCTGATGATATTCTTGGTAAATAGGCCTTGTAACCCCATCCAAACGGTTCCCTCTGAACGCAGCATCGACGCATACACATGGAGATTCAGGTATCTTTCTTGAAGTTGCTCTAATTCTTCGCGAAAGATAAACTCACTCGTCGTGCGACAACAATACAGCAAATAAATGTCATTGTGCCATCCAATATCGGTGAGATAGCGGATGATACTCATCATGGGGGTAATGCCGACCCCGCCACAAATCAGTACAATGCTCTTTGCCTCTTCCCCAGTAAAAGTAAATTTACCATTAGGTCCCATCACCTCCAGTAAATCCCCTTCCTTAATTTCGTCATGCAAATAACGGGAAAACACGCCTTGTTCTTCCCGCTTGACCGTGATGGCACAATAATGCAATTGGGTTGGGGTGGACGCCATGGTGTAACTGCGTCTTATCGTTTTACCATTAATTAAGGCGGTGAGCGTAATGAACTGGCCAGGATAATAGGTAAATGGCAAAGCCACCTCATGGGTTGATGCCAAATGATACGTTTTGATTCCTGGTGCTTCTTGAAAGATACGGCAAACACGAAGTTGTCCTTCCCATTTCTCTTCCGGTTCGGTGAGCGATCTCATGACCGGAAATTGGGGGACTGGACATTTATGCGCGGGGCAGGTAGGAGGGGTAGTTGGGGCTGTTTCTGATGGCACTTTAGAAGCTTGAGAGGATTTAATGGGCTCCACTGATGTTAAGGAAGGGGTTGGTTCAGGTGTTTTTGAGAATTGGGGTGAGGTATCCAAAGGAGCAGCCGTATTTTGTTGGATTAAGCGATCGAGCAAAGCAGCCGCTCTTCTCATTTTGAAAAAATACATCCAAATCATGACCAAAAAAAACAGAGCAAATAGCGCAATAATCGTTAAATGAAAAAAAGGCCCCCCTAAGACATTCTCGGCTTGCGGACTAGTTGGAAGAAGATTCATTTCTCGTTTAAACCACTGCAAGGCGATGTCGCTTGGATTTTTTCCTTCAGAAAGGGCGCGAAGTGCGGCCAGTGCACTCTCATATTGCGCAATCCCTTCTCGTAATTTCTCTAAAGCTTCCTGCATTTTAGCGTAATTGTTAGTGCTGGATGCCAACAAAAGCTCGTTAAGCCCACCTTTCATGAGCGCGATGCCTGAGGTGATGCGCTGGTGTGCCTTTTGTTGAATTTCAAGGCGTTTTTCAGGGGATAATGTGGGTAAACTCATTAAAGAAGGGTAAAGCTCCTTAGAGGGAGTCCCTATATTTTTCATCATGCCACTCATTCCCTCGCCTTCTTTCTCCTTTTCTCCTGGATGATGTGCGGCATGCTCATCCGCTGTGGGTTGTGCAAAGGAAACAGAGGCCATCGCCAACAGGAAAGAAATGGATAATGTTCGAACCCATCGAAGTAAGGTAAACTTTTTAGTGTATTGAAACAGCATCCTTTCTCTCCAAAAGCTCACTTAACATGACGATTCAAAAAATGGTTAAAGTGGAGCAGTCTGCACGAGTGTTTTCCCGCCTCATATGAGTTTATTCACTATTCTGTAACCGATTTCCAATCACTCGAAAGGGATGACTACGAATTTATAGAAAATTCATTTCATTGATTAGAAACCCAGTCCAATCAGTATATTATAGTTTACCTTGTCTTTCTATGTGAGCTCATGACCAATAATCGCTTCGGCGCTTTGTACAATATTCTGAATTTCTTCGGTAATTTCTTCTTGGCGCAGTAAATTGAGACGATGGTTTAATGCATTTTTTTTATTTTCTAAGCGATCTAATGCCTGGTTTAAGTGAAACAGTCTTTGATGATTCTCCGCAAAAAACGATTGATATAAAATCGAATAACACATGGCCAGTAAATAATGCTCCACCAAGTCAGCGAAAAACTGGTCTTTGGAACCATTCAAAACGGGTGGCACAGAAAAATAAGGCGCAGGACTTGTATCCAACTCTTTAAAGGGTTGCCAGGTTTTTGCTTGAATTTGATTGTGCTCTTCCTCATTGAAGAGAATAGTCCATTGCCAAGAATGCCATGTCTTATTTCTTTGCAATAAGGCTTTTTCTAATGTTTGTAACACGTTTGAAATCACGTCTGGGATTTCTTCAATGGCATTGGGTCCATCGATTGTTGCTATGACACGAGGGTCATTAGGCATTTTTAATGCCAGTTTATGCCCTACAAGAATGAGTGCTGGTTCCAATTCAGAATGGTGCTCTTTGTGCACGTCTAACTGATGAAGCACATTATCATTAAAAGAACCACAAAAGCCGCGTTCTGAGCCAATAAGAATAGAAACTAAGGGAGGATTTTCTTGTTGATTCATGGGGGGCATGGGATAGAAACTTAAAAAATCATGACTCACCTCACTAATGGTTTTAATGACGTTGTCCTGCATGGAAAGACATTGAGTGATTTTGCCCAGTTCAATTAAAGAAAGATTTTTCATGGCCGTCATAATGTGGCCAATTTCTTCTAAAGTATGAAGATGTTCTTTGAGTTTGGTTCGTTTCGTCATGATACCATCCGGGTATTAAGTGATACTCATTGCTTTGGAGTGGATAATGAGTCCGTTCTATGCCATTAGCCATTCTTTTATCGCTTTTTCCCATTGTTCTCGTGGGTTTCCCAAGGATAAAGTGCTCTGTTTTATTTCTCCCTCTATTTTTTTGAGAATTTTGGGGATGTCTTCTAAATTCAATTCGTCAAAGAAACCCTCATTGTAAGCAATTAGCCATGCGAGTTGAAATTCAATGGGTAGTGGTGAAAAACGTTCTTGTTTTAGAATTTCTCTTAAAATTCTCCCTTTTTGAATCTGCTTTTGCATTTTGGCATCCAGTTTCGCCCCAAAGCGGGTGAACAGTTCCAAATCAAGAAATTGCAGGTAATCAAGTTTCATTCGACCGGATTCTTTTTTAATTTGTGGATGCTGCGCTTTACCACCGACTCGTGAGACCGATTTGGTGATATCAATGGCGGGAAGAAATCCAGAAGAGAATAAGGATTCATCAAAAAAGATTTGCCCATCGGTGATGGAGATGAGATTCGTTGGAATATAAGTAGCCATTTCACCTTCTTTGGTTTCAATAATAGGCAACGCGGTCATACTGCCGCCGCCCATAGCAGGGGAAAGACAGGTGGAGCGCTCTAATAAACGGGAATGCAGATAAAAAATGTCCGCAGGAAATGCCTCACGTCCAGGAGGTCTACGCAGTAAAAGGGACAGTTCACGATAACTATTGGCATGAGCACTCAAATCATCATAGACCACCAGGGTATCTAAGCCCTTTTTCATCCAGTGCTCGGCAATGGCGCACCCTGCAAAAGGAGCTAGATAAAGTAATCCTGGTAAGGCCGTCGCTTGGGCCACCACAACAGTCGTATAGTCCAAGGCATTGGCTTCTTTTAATAATTGAATGGTAGAGCTTACTGTAGAACGTTTTTGGCCAATCAACACATAGACACAATACACATTTTTATCTTTTTGATTCATCACAATGTCAAGGGCTAAAGCACTTTTACCAAGCCCATTATCCCCAATCAGTAACTCCCTTTGTCCTTTTCCGATGGGAATTAGATTATCAAGCATCTTATTTCCCGTGTACAATGGTCGATTCACAAAGTCGCGGTGAAGAATAGGTGGGGACAGCCTATCCAGTAATCCTTGTTCTTCATGGGGCGGAATCTCACCGCCGTCTAATGGATGGCCTAGAGGATCAATCACCCGCCCAAGCAGTTTATCGCCTACTGGAATACTCAATACGCGTTTCAGAGGAAAAATAGGGGTGCCTGCCTTTAATTTTTTGGTTTGTACCAGCATCACAGCGCCAACCAGATCTTCGGTGAGATGGAACACCATGGCAATACAGCACTCATCTTCTGAAATAAGAATTTCATCGATGGCAGCCCTTGGTAAGCCCTTAATCCAGATAATCCCATCTCCAACAGAAACCACCCGCCCTTGTTCGGATACCTTGATTTGAAATTGATAGCGCTCAAGGCGTTGTCGTTGCTTCTCAAGAAAAGAAGGGGTGTTAGGCCAATTCATTTTTTGTCTCTGTAAAGAATTTTAATTCATCACGAAGATTGGCTTGCAAGCACATGGGGCCCATTTGCAGGGTTAATCCCGCGAGAAGCTTTGGATTTTCCGTGAAACAGACGGTAAGTTTTTTAGGCGACAATTGTTCAATGACTTGCAAGAGATCCTGTTTCTGATGTTCTTGGATGGGGTAGGCCGTTTGTATCGAAATGGTTTCTTCTTCCGGCACAGTATTGAGCCATTGCCATTGTTCTACCGGAAAATGATTCAGATCCTCAATGGTTTTTTTAATGATGTTCTCTTCAAGATGGGCATCCGCAAAAGGCATTAACAATTTTTCAGCAAATTTCCCAGCCAATAGAAACGCTTCCTTGGCATTGTTTTCAATGGTGGCTGCGGCTTTTTGCATTTCATGGGAAAAAACCTGCTCTTTTTCTTGACGCAATTGTTTTTCAAACCGGAGTCTTTCTTCTGATTTCCATTGCTCCATCGCCTCATGCCACTCGTTTTGTAGGGTCGCTTTCTCTTGTTGCCAATCGGCAAGGCGATGTTCATAGGTTGTTTGCAATTGCGTTGCTTGCCTGTGCAGTGTTTGTGCAGTCTCTAATTGTTCTTGCACTCTTTTTTTTCGTTCTAATATGGTTTTTTGTATGGGCTCATAAAGAAAGCGTTTCAAAATCCAAATGAGAATAAGAAAATTAATGAGTTCTAATGAAAAAGTGGTCCAAGAGAGTTCCATTGGTTTTATCCCTGTTGCGTTACAAAATAAGACAATAATGGATTTCTAAAGAGGATAATCAAAACAATCACCAAACAATAAATGGCTAACGACTCGATCATGGCCAAACCAATAAATAAGGTTCTGGTGATGGATTTTTCGGCTTCAGGTTGCCTTGCCAAAGCATCTAAGGCGTGACTAATCGCGCGCCCCATGGCCAGAGCTGGCCCTATAGTTCCTATGGCAATGGCTATTGCTGCAATAACGGTTGACGCTAAACTAAACCAACTTATGTCATTCATAACGATTCTCCTTGGCTTTTAAGCTCATGGGCTTGAATGCCCCCAGCAATGTAAATTAAGGCCAGCATGCCAAAAATATACGCTTGGATGATGGCTTCAATAATATGTAAAATGAGTATTGGAATAGGAACTAAAAATCCGGCAATCATGAGGACAATCAGGGCGGTTAATTGCAAGCTCATGATATTACCAAACAAGCGGACGGCCAATGCTAAGGTTCGAGAGATTTCGCTGATTAAATGAAAAGGCAATAAAAAAGGAGTTGGCTTAATATAATGTTTCAAATACTCTCGCCACCCCTCGGCACGAATTCCAAACCAGTGTACCGATAAAAAAGTTATTATCGCAAGGGATGCCGTCACCGATAAATCCGCCGTTGGTGAATAAAATCCCGGGATAACACCGATTAAATTGGAAACAAGGATAAAAATCCACAAGGTGGCTACAAAAGGAAATATCAACTCAACGTGGTTGGGCAATACTTCTTTTATCGCATCGTACATGGTGCTCAAAACACCCTCCCAAAGGAGTTGGTACGTGCTTGGCTGTAGGAGAGAGCATTTGTAAGTGGTACTCCATGCCATGATGAATAAGGAGATCATAATGAACCACGTGGTTAAGACGCTTTGTGTGATGGGTAATCCACCGATTGAAAAGGCAAAATGCGCTAAGAATCCTTCTTCTCCCACGGTTAGTCCTTAATTAAAAGATACACGTTAATGGCACCAATAATCACCCCAAGGAGGATTAAATTGATGGTCCAACTCATGGAATACCCTTTTATTTTCTCATCGAGCCAAACCCCGAGATAGGCTCCTGCAATGATGGGTAACACAAAAACAAAGCCTAAAGTACCCAGGTAAACTGTTTGGGCTAATAACGTTGATTTTCCCTTTTTAGCTTTATTGATTTTGCGGACGTTTCGTTTCACTTGTTGTTCCAGTTCCTTGTTTGAATTTTTAAATTCCATAGCTGTTCTGCCGGTTTAATTCCCATAAACGCTTTAACATTTCTTCATCCAAACGATGCACGCTTTCTTTAGTGCGCAATAGATTGTTTTCTTCCCAATGTAATTCTTCCGCCAGGACCCTTTGTATGGCTTGGTATTCTTTATGGCGCACATAATGTCGTGTCGCAATATGCAATTGATTGTCAATGAAATAAACCACGGCACCTGGCAATGCTAAGTATTCCGTCTCTTGATTTTCATCACGAAACCAGGCCAAGCCGAATTTTAAGCACGTCATCATTCGGCTATGATGAGCTAAAATTCCAAATTGCCCAGAAGCATCCTCACCCACAAAACTGATGACCTTATCGATTTTTTCATATTGTGTGGCACTCTTAAGATGGATAGTAAAAAGCTCCATGTCCGTCGTTATCTCCCTTTATCCATGGCACCTCTCATGTAACACTCTTCTTCTGAAAATTCATCGTAATCGCCTCTTAGAAAGGATTCGCAATCGGTTAATGTGTGTTCTAATGAAACCGATTTCCCTTCCATTCCTGTTTGAAGCTTGGTGACATGAAAGGGTTGGCTAAGATAGCGCTGCAGTTTACGTGCTCTTAACACAATAGCACGGTCTTTAGGAGAAAGCTCTTCAATCCCCATCATAGAAATCATGTCTTCTAATTCTTGATAATGTTCAAGGTGTTCTCGTACGGCTTGTGCAATGGAATAGTGTCGCTCGCCCAATAGGATTTTATCCATAAATTGACTCTTGGAAGCTAAGGGATCTACGGCGGGATAAATGCCTTTGCCTGCTTGTGCGCGAGAGAGTACGATGATGGAATCCAAATGAGTAATAATCCCGGTCACCGCCGGATCGCTCATATCATCAGCCGGAACATAAACCGCTTGTACCGAAGTCACTGCTCCTTTGGCAGTCGATGTCATGCGCTCTTCAAGTTCCGCTATCTCAGTCATTAAGGTGGGTTGATAACCGACACTGGCCGGCATTCGGCCGAGTAGGCCTGAAATTTCACTGCCGGCTTGCACAAAACGATAAATATTATCCACAAGAAAAAGAACCTCATGGCCCAACGTATCACGCAAATATTCCGCATAAGTTAATGCCGATAACCCTGTGCGAAAACGCACTCCCGGTGATTCGTCCATTTGACCAAACACCATGAGGGTTTTATCCATTACGCCTGCGGATTTCATCTCATGCCACAATTCATGTCCCTCCCGAATACGCTCGCCAACACCAGCAAAGACGGAGGTTCCTTGATGCAATTGAATAATGGCATGCATCAATTCCATCAGGAGTACGGTTTTTCCAACTCCTGCACCACCAAACAATCCCGTTTTAGAGCCCCTGACGAAGGGACAAAGTAAATCAATGACCTTAATTCCTGTCTCAAGAATGGTTTCTTGAGTGCTCGTCATTTGAAGTGGTTCTGATTTGGCTAGAACATCACGATATTCATTGGTTTCTAATGGTGGGCCGCCGTCTAACGGCTCACCAAAAATATTTAAAAGGCGGCCCAAGCATTCTTTTGAAACGGGAATTTGTAACGAAGTGCCTTGGTCATAAACTATTAAACCTCTTTGCAATCCTGAGGCACGGTGGAGCGTGATGGCTCTCACATGATGCTCATCAAGGTGCTGACACACTTCCAAAATGTATTCATCACTGTCCGTGTAAGTTTTAAGAGATTGATGCAAAGGAGGCAGTACATCACAATGTATCCTGACAACAGGGCCATTGATTTCGATTATCCTGCCGATGGGAGTTCCATGACTTTGAGCAACAGCCGTGTTTTTATCCATCATTTTCCAATTGTATTCATGACCCATGAATTAGGTGTCGTCCTATTCTCTCTATTTTTACATCACTTTATGGAATTTTAATATAACAGAGTTTGAAAACAGAGAGCAAAATGCTAATTAATAACAGCCCGCCTCAAATCTAAAAAACAAAAGCTATGTAGGAGGTCTCATCAATCTGCACACCCATGTCACTGGGTTATATGATGATACACCAAACCATCCCTTTATAGAGTTCAATGAAATAGGTAGGCTCTGAATAGGCCAATCTTAATGGGCTACTGACAATAGGGCTCTTAGACATCTCATAAGAGCTCAGGTGATTTGAGTCAATTACCCTAGGATAGGCCTCTCTTATAGAGGAGTTATTGGTTTTTCATCATGGGACATCCCATCATTTGCCTATCCATCATCATCTGCATCATTTGCGTCATCATTTGCATCATTTTCATACGTTGATCCATCATCTCGGGTTGTTTTGCTGTATCATCGTGCATACTTTGCATCATCTTCATGCCTTTTTGCATGGTGTGCATGCCTTCTTCCATCATGGGCATTTGTGTTTGCATCAACGATTTCTTTTCTTCCGTTGTTTTTGCATTCATAAGCTTATCATGCATCTCCTGCATTTGTTTTAGTGCTTCTTGCATTTGCTTCATTTCGTCTTGCAGTTGGGTTGACTGCTGATTAGAGCTTTGCATTCCCATATTATTCATTTGAGAACCAGAAGGCATATCTTCTGCGAAGAGTGGCGTGGCAACCAAGCTGCAAGCGGCCAATAAAATGAACGCATTCCTTTTTAACATAATGAAATCTCCTTATTATTTTTTCAATGAATTGTTTGGACTGAACATCCTACTATAGCACTACATGAACAGGGGATGAAAAGCAAAAAACATACTTGTTCATGTTAATGCCAACCTATTCCTCCCGTGTTGTGTCCTTCATAAGTATGAGAAACACGGTGTGAATTATTGGTCGTTGTTGATGGGGCGCAAGAGATCAACAAAAGTATCGCGCTCATTATCCCAATAACTGCTTTAATAAGTCTCTGCTTTGGCATATCTATGCTCCTTGCAATGAAATAAAGTGAGAGAGAATCAATATAAAAACAACCCACCTCATTTTATAAATCATTTATATAATATAGCACCGTTTAGAAATACGCAGTGCCAGTCATGACTACTTGTTGAAAAAATCAGTTGTCTTTTGGAATAGGGAATCTATACCTCCCCAAGCTTAATATAAGTTCAAATTATTATTTGAATTCACTGCCAAGGATGTGAATAGATGTTGGAGTTAAGGAAGACGATAAGTAGGGTATTTAATTATTGCGAAGATTCTACCATTCTTTTATGAAGAAATTTTAAGATGATTCAAAAGGTAACATGCCAGTTAAGAAGCGATTTGGTGGCTATCATCACCACAGACATGGGCATTGACACCATTAGAAATGATCCAATGAACACTCATTATTAGTGATAATTAATGCCTGATATCGTATGAAAATATTGAGTATACGAAGACAAGTACTTTTGTTATAACTTTATTAATTTTCCTTATCCTGCAGGCATTTTTTACATGGGTTTTTATTTCAATTTTCCACTTCTTTATCAAGCATTAGATTAGCCCCTTACTCATCATGGTTTATGAGGCTGAGTTTTTAGTTATTTTCCTCTTCAAGCTCACATAAGTTGAGGGCGGGAACAACTCATTTGGTGTGACATCTAATCCTTTAAGAATTTTTAGAAGATTTAAAATGGTTATATTGGCTTCGCCACGTTCCACAGTCCCGTAGTAACCCCGATTCATTTCGATGAAATTGGCAAAACCCTCTTGAGAAAAACCTTTCTCTTTTCTGATTTTGCGAATTTGCTTGCCTAGTACAATTAAGTCGGTTTGTTTTTTCATTCAAAAAGCATATGTGCTATGCTTCATATATAGCCACACGGTATGTCTATCATTTTTGAGTTTTGTTTAGGAAATGGTAATAAAATCCTATTTTGTTATTTTTAACATTGTTAATTTTTAACACGGTAAATAATCGTTATTTGAACTATATTGATACGATTAGGAGAAGAAAATAATACCTGACTCACTGGATAGTTATCAGGAATTAAAGTAGGTTAGAGTTCTTTAGTTAAATTGAGCGGACTCATGAGGAATTCATCTGTAGGTAAACCAATTTTAGTATTGAGAAATGACGTGCTACTTAATTAAAAGGGATTTAAAGATTTGTTTTATGCTGGAGACCATAGATGAAAGGTATCGTTTTTACCTCCTTAAATAACATGATTATAGAACAATTTGGCATAGAAACCTGGGACCAACTCGTATCCTCACTAGACCTTCCAAGTGGTGGAAGTTATACAGCAGGCGGCACTTACTCGGATACAGAACTTCAGCAATTGATTCAGGCCATTGCGAAGAGGACCAATCAGCACGCTTCTGTTTTTTTAGAGGCCTTTGGTGAATACATGTTTCCTATCTTATCGAGTAAGTACGCAATTTTTTTAAAAAAGGACATGACATTAAAAGAATTTTTAAAAAGCATTGATGGAACAATTCATGTGGAAGTAGAAAAGTTATACCCAGATGAAACATTACCTACCATTAGCTATGAAGAGCCTGCTGCAAAACAATTGGTTATGTTATATCGATCACATAGAAGGCTCTGCCATTTTGCAATAGGTCTCATCCAAGGAGCCGCTCAACATTTTAAAAAGAGAATTACCATTAAGCAGACTCACTGCATGTTAAAAAAAGATGATCATTGTCGTTTGGAGATTACCTTTGAGTAATGAGAACAAAGCAATATTTGAGCGCTCTTATTATCGCGAAAGAAAAGCACGCGAGGAAGCCGAATTATTGTTGGAAAATAAGACAAGGGAACTTCATTTACTGAACCAGGATTTGGAAAAAAAGAATGCTGAACTGCTAAAAACGCTAAAAGATTTAGAAAGCGTACAAAAGAAATTATCGAAATTAGCCCATTTTGATGTATTAAGCCGATTACCCAATCGATTGCAGTTTGAACTGGATTTAAAACGTGAGATTGCCAGGTCAAAAAGATACGGTCGTCATCTGGCTCTGTTAAGCATCGATTTGGATTTTTTTAAAAATGTGAATGATCGCTTTGGTCATGATGTCGGTGATGGTCTATTGCGTGAAGTAGCGAAGCGTCTTTGCTCAAGTCTTCGCGAAGAAGATTGTGTGGCTCGATTAGGAGGAGATGAGTTTGCTGTTATTTTGACAGAAATTAATAATCCACAACAGGCAAAATTAGTGGCCAATACTATGATTCAAAAGATGGGTCAACCATTCCTTATTAAAGGTCATACCGTCATGATTGGACTAAGTATAGGAATTGCTTACTTTCCTGATGCCGGTGAGGAGGCAGTAACCCTTCGTAAGAATGCCGATATTGCTTTATACAACGCCAAAGAATGTGGTCGAAATAATTGCCAAATCTTTACACCGTCTCTTAGAAAACAATATTCAAAACGCTTGGGAATAGGGACCGAGTTGCATCTTGCTTTGGAGCGACAAGAGTTTTTTCTCGTTTATCAGCCTCGGGTTGACTTAAAAACGAATTCTATGGTTGGGATGGAGGTCTTATTGCGTTGGCAACATCCCAAGCGAGGTGTTGTTTTTCCTGATGAATTCATTTCCGTTGCAGAGCATTTTAACTTGATTATTCCAATTGGTGAATGGGTCTTACGAACCGCGTGTAGGCAGTATGTGGATTGGAAAAAGAGTTACGCTCCTTTCAACTGCACCCTGGCGATTAATATTTCGCTTCATCAATTTCAACACAAAGGGTTTATTTCTTCTGTGAAGCACATTTTACAAGAATATCAAATGCCATCGGATTGGTTAGAGCTTGAAATTACGGAAGCAACGGCAGTCAATTTTTTGGGAAAGATTGAAGATACATTAAGTACGCTTCGCAATATGGGGGTAAAGCTTGCTTTTGATAATTTTGGCTCAGGCTATTCTTTTTTATCTCACTTAAAAAATTCACCAGTCCAATCCATCAAACTGAAACAAACCTTAATTGAAGATGCTCATCTCAGAGAAAATGATAATTTAATTATCAAATCGACGATTGCTTTGTCGCAAGAATTAGGATTGAATGTGGTGGTGGGTGGTGTCGAAACAGAAGAACAACTCAATTTTTTACGGTCAAGTCACTGTTTCGAAGTGCAAGGTTATTACAGCAGTAAACCGTTAACAGTAGGACAGATGACGCAATTTATCGAGGAAAGGAACTCCAAAGGGCTGTAGCTTTATGTTATTTCATTCCTATCAAAAAATAACACCAATTAGGTTACCAAAAATAATTTAGCCTAAAATGGATAAGTTAATAAGCCCCGCTTTATTGACCAAAATCTATGAGAAAATGTTTCTTGTAGGAAAGTAGGAGCGCTGTTTGGTCAAGGAGACAGCAAGGGGTGACTATTTAGCCTTTCTATTTCCGAAGAGAGACTCCTTAAACGGAATTGATGGGTTAAATCTTGTGCTATGCTGTATTATATCGTGTTGATTATAGGGCATAATGCCAGGGATGTCGTGGCCATGAAGAGATCAGAAAAACAATGTTGTCCTAAGGAAAGGATACTCACTCAGAGTCAAGAATTGCAAGAAGGGGTAGATTTCTCGTGTTGTGCACAGGCTGATAGAGGTACTTCCGATAACTTCTTTCCATTTTTCACTCGATTAGTGCAAGCCAACTTGGCTAAATGGACGGCAGGAATAAGTCCTGCTGCCATCGGCTCTTCTTATTCCACCTGGCTTTGGCAATTGGCCCAATCCCCTGGGGTTTTGTGGGAACTTGCTTTTTATCCGTTTTTTCATGCCAAGGATTGCATTAATAATATCGTTTGTGTTGAACGTGCTGCGGATGGTAAAGACGTGCGTTTTAAAAAAGACAGTTGGCAGCCCATGCCTTGGCGTTTATTCGCCGAAGGATTTTTGCAGATGGAGGATTGGTGGCGACGCGCCACAACGGACGTACCAGGATTGCCCAACCAGGTGGAACGTATTGTTTCGTTCTGGGCACGTCAATCCCTTGATGCCCTATCCCCTTCCAATTTTGTTTGGTCTAATCCTGATTTATTCCATGAAGCCAGGCGCACTGGGGGCCTTAATCTCATCCAAGGAGGCCAAATCGCATTCGAAGATTGGCTAGAAAAGCTAACCGGTGCACCACCTACAGGTTCTGAACATTTTATCCCTGGGAAACAAGTGGCTATTACCCCAGGGCGGGTGGTCTTTCAAAATCATTTAATTGAGCTCATTCAATATGAGGCCCAAACGAAAACAGTCTATAAAGAGCCGATACTTATCTTACCAGCCTGGATTATGAAATATTATATTCTCGATTTATCACCACATAACTCCTTAGTGAAGTGGCTCGTAAGTCAGGGGCACACCGTATATATCATTTCTTGGCGCAATCCTGACAAAGAGGACCAGGATTTGGGGATGGATGATTATTATCGGCAAGGAGCTATGGCTGCATTTGATGCGGTGTCGACCCTTTTGCCAGAAACTAAAATCAATCTGATGGGGTATTGTTTAGGGGGCACCCTGGCCATGATTACCGCAGCTGCGATGGTAAGAGACAAGGACGAACGTTTAAACAGCTTGACCCTCGTGGCAGCCCAAGGGGATTTTACTGAGGCTGGGGAATTAATGCTTTTTGTGACTGAAAGTCAAGTGGATTTTCTTAAAAGTATGATGAGGGAGCAAGGGTATCTGGATACCAAGCAAATGGCCGGTTCTTTTCAGATGTTGCGTGCTTATGACTTAATTTGGTCCAAAATGGTTCAAGATTACATGCATGGCATGCGGCGCGGGATGATTGATTTAACCGCTTGGAATGCGGATGCTACACGAATGCCTTATAAAATGCACAGCGAATACCTTGAAAAACTGTTTTTAAAGAATGATTTTGCCGAAGGGCGTTACACCGTTGAAGGAAAGCCGGTGGCTGCTGAAAATATTCAGTTGCCTGTTTTTGCGGTGAGCACTGAAAAAGACCATGTAGCCCCTTGGCAATCCGTCTATAAAATCCATCTTATGACAGAAGGGGATGTGACCTTTGTTCTCACTGGCGGTGGGCATAATGCGGGCATCATCAGTGAACCTGGCCACTCAGGACGTTCTTATCGTGTTCATGAGCATAAACAAGGCGAGGCTTACTTAAATCCTGGGAGCTGGCTTGCGATGGCAGAGAAGCGGGAGGGCTCCTGGTGGCAAGCATGGCATGCGTGGTTAGTCCAGCAAAACACTAAAAAACGCATTGCATCATCGGTCATGAATCCCTCACTGCCAGCGGCACCGGGAACTTATGTGCTTCAGAAGTAGAGCGTTCTTCTTGAACAATAAAACAGGAGTCAAGGACGGATGAAGAGTAAAAACGCTTGATTGTCGATTTTGCTAATCCGCATTCTATTGGTGCTGCTCAATAGGGCAATGAATTGGTCATTACTTATCAAAATTGAAAAACCAGGGAATAGGTACAAATTTTTAGCCCCCCATTTTCATGCCGCTGGATATTATTAAGCATCTGATAAAGCCGCACCCATTGCTGGGCAAATCCTTTATGTGGATGGCGGCTTTAAAATATAAACGCTCAATGGACTTTCGAGTGAGTTACATGTATTGCCCACCATTGACATCAAAATTGGCGCCGGTAATAAAACCACTTTGCTCTTCTGCAAGGAAAGCAACAACACGAGCAATTTCCTGGGGTTTGCCTAATCGTCCCACAGGAATTTGAGCAACAATCGCTTCTAAAATGTCATCCCTCAGAGAAGCAAGCATCTCGGTATTAATATAGCCAGGGGAGATGGTATTCACTGTGATGCCTTTCTTTGCGACTTCTTGTGCCAGACTTTTGGTAAAACCGTATAATGCGGATTTAGTGGCCGCGTAATTACACTGGCCAAATTGACCTTTGCGTCCATTAACGGAAGAAATGGTGATGATACGTCCATAACTATTATCCAACATGGTGGATATCACGGTTTTCGTCATATTAAAGACACTATTTAAATTGGCATGGATGACATTCTGCCATTGTTCTTGAGTCATCTTTTTCAAAGTGGCATCGTTTGTAACACCGGCATTATTCACTAGAATATCGATCTTGCCGTATTTTTCGATGACCAATTCGGTCACTTTCTCACAATCATTGAAGGAAGAAATATCGGCGTAGACAATGTCGATATCAAAGCCTTGCATGGCCTGTTTTTTCTGCCATTCTTTCGCCAAATCATGATTGCCTTGTTTAAAATAACAGGCAATGACTTGATAATCTAACTTTTGCATTTCCTGGCATATGGCAGTACCAATACCACCAGTGCCCCCTGTGACTAAAGCAACTCGTTGATTCACTTCTTTCCTCCTTGATGGTTTCATACAGTAAAAAAATAAGTGTTATTGTCATCAGAACGGTTTTGCCTAGATCTAATAGTGGTCATTTATTAGATAACTTCTACTTCCTCGGCCTGAGGTCCTTTCTGTCCTTTTCCCATTTTAAAAAGAACAGTTGCCCCATCAGGAAGTGTTTTAAAGCCGTCACTTTGAATTGAACTAAAGTGGACAAAGTAGTCTTTGCCACTGCTTTCAATAAAACCAAAACCCTTGTCTTTATTAAACCATTTGACTTTACCACGAATTTTATTGGCCATTTTTGTTTATTTCCTTATAATCAAGCAGGTTACATAGTGTCATGCCACGTTGTTCTTTTTGTCAATACTTGTTAACCAGAGAGCTCTTAGTGATTTAATGGATTGAATCAGTGGACTCTCCAGTGTTTCCCTTTGTTTTTTTCAATGAAACCACTTTATCACATTGAATCTCAATGGTATTTGTTTTAGCAGCAGATACTCCCCAACATCGTATTCTTTTTCCCTCTTTCTCGATGAATAGCACGTGAATAACCAAATTTTTCCCATAAGTGTTGTCGATGGTGATGCCTTGAGTCTCATTCGTTTTTGTCAGGAGTCTTCCCAGTGAATTGCCACTACGGTGGAACTCTATTAATACTTCAGTATTGGATAAGGAAACATTGTTTATTTTGGAGTCTTTGTGGTATTTGATGTGATAGGATTGCAAGCCAGCATAGGCATTGAGTGTCGTGCAGGAAAAAATTGCCGCAAAAGTAATTTTAAGAAGAACTATTTTTTTTATTTTAAATGACTTGATATCGTTCATGTGATTCCTATCCTTATCTTTGTCCATGTACTTTTACTATTTTGTGTCATAAAATTTTTACATGCCCAATCTTTAATAGCAAACGGATTATCTGCTTAGACGTTGCACTTCTAACCTTAATATGTATAATTCTCAAAAAATTTACATTTCATTAAAATTTAAAGGCATCCATTAAATGGCTCATATAAGCAAATTTTTACCCCAATCTATTGAAGAGGCAAGTAAAATAACCACCGATCCTTTTAAAATTGGAGACCGTGTATATTTTGTAAATGATCAAACAAATGAAACATGGACAATTGTGAATTTTTCATTGAGCTCTATTGATAAAAAACCCGTGGCTATTCTCAGAAGCGATACTTTTGATACCTATTCTTCCCTGGGAAATATCAAATTAATTTGTTAATTGGGCTGATTTCAAAATTAATCAGCTAAATGCTTTACCCAATCAGCAAAAGCCTCATCTTCGAACTGATAAGTTCCAAAATCAATTTTAGTAATCAAATTTTTATTCGATAATCTTCTTAGTGCATTATGAGTGGTATTTTTATTAACACTATCAATTCCAAGGGCTTCACCGAGTTTTTGCAAAGCTAGTTTTCCATGTAAGTCACTTATTCCATTGGCAATCATTGACATTATTATTTTATCGGCCGGCAATAACGTTTCCCATTGACGCTTAAAATTATCATCACTAAATACCCTGCTTTTAGTAGCCGCTAAAGCTGCAGCCGTGCCCTCCTCCGGATTACTTAAATAGTATTCTATGTATCTTCGAAAAAACTCAGGAGTCTTCTTCAGTTTTTCAAATGCATCAAGAGCGTCATGAATACTCATTGGGTATTTCGATATTTTATTTACCCTTTCGACCATAGCCAATACGAAATCTTTTCCTAATAATTCGAAGGGTTCTAGAGGCGCCCAGTTATAAAATGGCTCTGATGCAACCCCAAACATACGTCTTAGAGTGGTTTCCGAACTGCCAGCAAAAATTACTTTTATACGCTCTTTCCTGATATCCAATGCTGCTCTTAGAGCATGAGCAAAATGAGAGTTCTCTTCATATGCCAAAACTTGGGCTTCATCTATTACCAAAATCATTTGATCTTTTGTTTTATCGAAAGCATTCATTGCTTCCATTAATAAAGTACTGGTTCCTTTTTTTGTTTCTGCTAAATCTGTCTCAAGAGTCCTTTCCCCTAGACCTGTAATTTTTCCTGAGGCCTTAACTTTTTTAATATTTATAGGCTTGTTTAAACTGGTCCAAATTTTATTAAATCCTTTTGGCTCAATTGTCTTATAAAATTCGGAAACCAAAGCTGTTGCAGGATCAATTTCTAATTCCCAAAGATTACTATAGACGACAATATAACCTGCCTTTTGAGCTGCAGGTATAAAATCTTGTTTCAAAAATTCGGTTTTTCCCATTCTTCGTCTAGCAAATAATCCTCGGGCAGAGGTTAGACCTATTTCAAATAGATCGAGATATTTTTTAGCTAGTTCGGGGCGGGCATAATGCCAATTGTTGTGTTTTTTCATAAGTTCTTAATAATTCTTAAAGGATTTAAGAATTATTCTATAGGATAGCCTAATCATTAACAATGAAAGTCTTAAAAATTCTTATCGTATTTAAGACTTTTTAAGAATTATCAGAAGTGTCTTAGTATGTGCATAAACCTTCGTGGTCTATTTCTTGCTTTAGAAAATGTTTACTTTTGGGTTGATTGAATCTCAAACATTTTCTTTATAATCGATATATCCTTTAAGGATCAAATATAGACTCTTATTCGCAAAATGTCCTAAACAATTTGTCATTTAATGTATTTGCTACATTGCTACACGACCATCAAATCATTGAAACCTGATGGATAAAATTATCCATTAAATCATAGGGTAATTCGGTTTTTTCTGTTATAAATCCGATTAATTAATTGTAGCAAAACTCGTGCTACTGTATTGCTACATAACGCTACACTAAGAACACCGAAAAAACACATCCTGAAATAGGCAAAAGAGGGTGTCCTCAGTTGTGGCTTGGGTTTCTTCATGTTTTGTTTTTTTAAGTTCTTTTGTTTTTTGCAAAGAGTTCCTTATTTATAATAATTTTCTATAAATAAGGAAAATGGCAGAAACAAGACGTGATCCAGTGAAATTTATTAATCTCTGAAATTGTAGCGATATGTAGCATTTATGTAGCAATATATTGCTACATAAATGCATTCATTTTGATGCGATGAATATTGTTATGATCCTTGTGAACACTGTATTATCTGATCAATATAGGTATGCTCGTTTGTCAACGAGTAGCAAAAGTAGCATGGTGCTCAATGGGTGAATATTAGAATAACGTTTAAATCAAGGGGAAGTTAATGCCTTCTGAAAAATCTCGGTACCTTAACAGAGGACCTAAATCACCTGTGGATATGCATCAGCTGAAAAAGTATTTAAACTCTTTTACTAAAGAACATTTGGCTGAAATTGTTCTTTTAAATGCACAATATAATTCTGTCTTATGGAGGGCTTTAAGTGCATCTATTGGAATGCGACTTGCCAATGGAGACTGGGAAGAGATAAAGAAAGCCATTGACTATGCATTTTATTTCCCTGAGTACATCCGTTATACAGAAAATGGGTATGGATTCATTATTTATGAAATGATTAATGCGCTTGAGTTCTTGTATAAAGATAGAGACAAGCAATTTATTTTGCAGGTTGCTGATTATATGTTTGAGCAGGCAGAACAGGCTCTTGAATCTTTTGAAGAAGGTTGGGATTGGACTTGTGCATTAGAAAGCCTTAAAGACTGGATAAGAAATAAAAAATCAAATGTAAATGAAGGTGTAACTTAATAGAATTAACACAGAAAAAACAACTTTTATCTCATTGGCTTTCTCCTAAATGAAAGGGATCGCAAGCAGGCGCACAATCGTGAAAGAGATGTTGCTTAAAATTTTTTCTTAGGGATACTTAAATAATCTTTTGATTCAACTTCCCTAATCCCCTTTATAAATTTCGTGATGATTGACCTTTTATTATAAAAAGCACTATAATTAAGTCATAATAAAGGTATTTATTTAGGTCATTAAAATGCAAACTTTATATGCAACACAAGTCGCTAGCATTAGCGAATTAAAGAAAAATCCCACAAAACTTATTAATGATGCGCATGGGATGCCCGTGGTGATTCTTAACCATAATGTAGCTGCTGCTTATTTAATTCCAGCAGAAACTTTTGAAAAACTGATGGATGCTGTTGACGAAAGCGAGCTAAAAAGCATTGTAGAACAACGCCTTTCAGAGCCCTTTACGCCAGTTAAGGTTGCGCTTGATGATCTATGAGTTACATTTCCATCCGCTTGCGTTAAAAGAATGGAAGAAACTATCGAAGGAGTTGCAGGAACAGTTTAAAAAACTATTAAAACGGCGACTGGAAAATCCGCATGTTATTTCTGCCAAACTTAGTGGCCATCTTAAAGATTGCTATAAGATAAAATTGCATCAGGCTGGCTATAGATTGGTCTACCAAGTTAACGATAATAAAATGATTCTCCTTGTTGTTGCTGTAGGCAAGCGAAACAAAAATAAAGTCTATGAGTCAGCAGAAGATAGGACTTAAGCTGATGATGAATAGGGTATTTGATGGTGTGCACCTGAAGTGATTCTTAAAAATAACAACTACAGAAACTTGCTAATTTAACTTAGTTTATGCAATCAATTTGATGACTGGATTAATGGTCGTTTTAACAGGTTTAAAAAAATTATTATATCTATTGACCTTGCCGTTACGTCAACCCTTATCGTGTATGTTGTCAATTAGAGGAGAGCAAAATGGCATACACGATTAATCAATTGGCGAGGCTTTCAGGGGTCAGTACCCGCACTCTGCGATTCTATGATGAAATTGCTTTATTAAAACCTGCCTACTATGGTGGCAATCAATATCGTTATTACAAAGAAGAGCAGCTGCTTATGTTACAGCAGATTTTATTTTTTCGTGAGCTTGGTTTTCCTCTAAATGATATCCAACAGATTATGAGTAGTGATGATTTTGATAAAATAGAATCATTAAAAAGACATAAATCTGCTTTGGAATCTAGTCTTGAACGAACAGCAACGCTCATCAAGACGATTGATAAAACCATTTCACATTTAAGAGGAAAAATAATTATGCGTGATGCGGAAATGTATGATGGCTTCGATCCCATCAAACAACAAGAGCACGAAAAATATATGCTCGAAACAGGAGTGATATCACAAAAGCAAATTGATGATAGTTGGACGCGTGTTTCTCACTGGAAAAAATCAAATTGGGAACAGTTTAAAAATGCGGGTGAAAAGCTTAATCTTGAGCTGGCCAATGCATTAGCAAAAGGAGTTAGGACTGATTCGGATGAGGTTCAGGCATTAATCCAAGAACATTACGATTGGGTTAATAATTTTTGGACACCAACAAAGGAGACATATTTAGGACTTGGAAAAATGTACCTGGACCATCCAGATTTTCGATTATTTTATAATAAATATCACCCTGGTTTGGTTGATTATTTGGTAGCTGCTATGAGAGTTTTTGCTGAACGTAAGCTATCGTGATCATCTTGCTCTGCTGATAGAAGCATCAGTAGAGCACTATCTTTCTGGGAAATTATTATGAATACCAAAATTTGCTTTACTAATTCTACTATTCTGTTAAACGATGGCAGAACACTTGGATATGCTGAGTTTGGAGATCCAAAAGGAGAGGTAGTTTTTTATTTTCATGGACTTCCAGGTTCTAGGCTTGAGGCTGGGCATTGGGAAAATATAGCATGTTTAAATCATTATCGATTAATTAGTATTGATAGACCAGGAATGGGTTTATCTTCTAAACATCCAACGCGCACTATTCTTTCATGGGCTGATGATGTTGAGGCTCTTGCCAATTACTTAGGTATCCCTAAATTTTCTATTATAGGTCACTCTGGTGGAGCTCCTTTTGTTGCAGGATGTGGATATAAAATACCTCATCGGTTAAATAAAATAGCGATTGTCTCAGGTATGGGGCCTTTTGAAATACCTGAGGCTACAGCAAGTCTAGGACGAGGACAGCGGTTTATAAATAAAATGATTAAAGCAATACCCCCAATTGCTACCGTCATGGTAAATCTCATGTTTTTGATGCTGAAAAAACCCGGGATATTAAAAAAAATGACGAGTAAAATGTCAGAGGTAGATCAGCGTATTTTAGGTGACACAGAAGCTGGTGATTTATTTATCCAATCATCGTTAGAGGCTTTTAAAGGTGGTATTACAGGCGTATCTCAAGAAATTCAATTAAGCCTAAAGCCTTGGGGATTTGATATGAGCCATATAAAGTGCCCTGTTGTCATTTGGCAAGGTAGATTAGATAAACAAGCTCCGTTAGCTCATGCCAATCTTTATGCAAAATTAATCCCTAACGCCTCACTAAAAGTTTTGGATCATGAAGGACATATCTCGTTGCTCATTAACCATGGTGAGAAAATTTTGCGCAGTGTTCGTGAATAAAATTTTGCATCGTCGCTACTATTTTAGGTTACAACCGTATTGGAAGTAACGATCGTGATAAAAGTGGCATACAAGAGAACATTTTTATTTATATTAGAGCGTTAGATTCAACGATTTTCCCCCAATTTCACAATTGTCGCTATTGCCTGTAAGATAAACGTAGCCCATCGTTTTAAGTTCTGTTTGCAATCCCAATAAATTATAAAACTGCTCACATTCAGCAAGTTTATTAACTGCTAGGGCTATATGTCCCAAACTGGCATTTTTGGGTAACATTTTTTAGGTCCTTATTTGAATGTAAGTTGGTTCATATTGGAAGCATTGTTTATTATTAGATACTCTCAACCCGAAACGCTTGATAAGAAGGTGATTCATAGGGATGAGCCTTCTTTAAGGCCGCAACAGCCACTGTGATTTGCTCTTCAGTACAGATAATTTCTACTTTATATTCAGGTACTCTTTCAAGCTGATTGATTTCCCCAATAAAAGCATGGCTTCCAGGTAATGGCATAAATTGCCCCTCACCCAATGTTTGCCAAGCACAATGCTGATAATGATCAACACTCCCTGCGCCTGTAGCAAAAATAGCATTTTTAACAATTTCTAAATGGGTTTCTGGAACACAAAAACAAAGCATGTACATGATATCACCTATGGGGAAATTAATTCTGATTTCCAAGAATCTTCTATCTTCGTATAGCGAATTACTTCAGAAAAAGAAATAGAGCCGACCGTGTAGAAAATCCATGTTTCTGGGATAAAGCGAAAACCGAAATAATACTCGCTCATAGGGATAGGAAGTCCTGCAAATTGATCACTCAATTCTTTTTTCCTGGTTTCCAATTGGTTTAAATCTTTAATGACAAGTCCTGAAGTAGGAGCATAAGCAGAGAATCTCAATTGGCGTTCACGAGGAAGAGTACTCCAAAAAGCTTCATTTTCTTCTTGAGAAATGGGGATTGCTGTACCTTCTAAAATAACTTGTCGGTTCTGCATCGCAAATAAAAAATTTAAACAGGATTTAGGGTTATTTAATAATTCAGCAACCTTGCGTGTTTTTTGCTGCGTAAAAAATAAAAGACTCTCTGTTTCAATTTCCCGAATGGCCACCACTCGACTATGAGGTTCGCTAGAGCTGCTACAAGTACTTAAAACAGCACAGGAAGGATCCTCAATCCCCCTTTCTTTTTCCTTGTTCAACCATTCTTTTAGCATGTTAAAGGGCACGAGTTTCTCCTGTAAATTGGTGTGATAAAGTTAAAAGTATTAAACAAAACTCATGTTGGCACTTTGCATGCGCGTGGATTCACTTCCACCATCGTTTTTGAACCTGATTTTACAATGCGTATTTGATTGTGCTCCACTAATAATTCAACCGCTTGGTCGCGTTTTATTTTATCTCGCAATGGACTTAATTGTTGAATAGTTCGTAAGGTTGTTGAACTAATATTTTTTTCAATAAACCAGTCCATAAGTTTTAGGGCATCGGAAAACTGCAAAGAAACGGTTTCAGTAGGCATAATTCGTCGTGCTTCTTGCAAATGCCAACTAATTATTTCAATGGCATTTTCGGTATGCTCTACACCAATATCCCCATGGCGTCCTTCAAAAAGATGAAAGAGTGCTGCAAGTCGCGCTGTATTTTCAGCGGCCTTTGACGCGAAATCAACGACATCGACCCACTGGCCTTGAGGTTTTAACCCAGCTTCCACTGCATTAAAAAATAAAATCCATTGTTGTTTTGCGGCCATACTCATTTTCAACAATGGAAGTTGAATACAACCTTGATGGCTTAATTGTTCTGACTGGTTTAAGCAGGCAGTGACGCGTTGCTCATAATGGGTTAGAGAATGTAAAGAGGCAGGCGGCTCTTGGTAAAATCGATTTCCCATACTATTGGCAGGATAAGCCATAAGGCAACGAGCTAAAAAACCGCTTTGTCGGCTAATACCGGATGCTTGCTTGGTAAGTTGTTGTAAGATAAGCGGTTGCATCATCAAGTTAAGTGTTAAACGCCGATTTTCAATGGTAAATCCTTGCGTTGTCTTACGATGTGCTGTGAACGTCTTACCGTCCCACAAACGATTAAGCAATGCTACAAAACGAGTTGGATTGCCTTGCATGCTATGGCTACCCAAGATGATGCCTGCCTCATCAGACCATAAGGATGCAGAAGGCCAACCTTGGGCTAAATGAATAGCCAGTGCTTCTTGGGTAGCATCTTCAAAATAAAGAGTGGGTTGCAAAGGAATTTCCGGTTCTTGATGAATTAACTCATCAAGCATTTCTTTGGCATAATCCGAGTCTTCTCCCGTATAGGTTGCACGTTTGATTTGGGAGAATAAACTGTCTTTTTCCATTTGCCATACTTGGTGTTGCGTTAGCGCTGACAACACTTCAGGTTCGCGCCTTTTACGAATAAGTGTTTCCCAGTGACGCGCTGCCCTCGAAAAAACATTATCTGCAGCAGTTTTTCGGGTGCCAGAGCCGCTGGCAATTAAAAAATAAAGCGATACAGGACTAATTAAATAGTTGTCTCGCGCTACATTGGCAAGTGATTGACATGATAAAGACATGTTAGCCAAGGCGCTGCATGCAATCAAAGGCAGAGGTTGCTGTCCATATTGTTGATAGTCTACTACGGCTTTTTTAACAATTGAGGGAAGTGCCTCAACTGGGTAAGGACAGTCAGGGGCTAAGATTGGGGAAAGTGGAATAGGTTGTCCCCATGTAATGCTTTGATGTAGATTATTTTTAATCTCTAATTCATTCTGTTCAATAGTCATTGTTTTAGAGGATAAAGTTTTGGTTTTCGATTTTACCAGTAGCCTCAGTATGATGTAAAATTAGTGGCTGAAATATACTGATGATGCTAAATACTGGCTCTATGGCGATTCGGATATAGCGCTTCTATTAAAAATTGTTAGGGTCTAGATGATTGTAAAATGTGTACGAGCTGGTGTCCATGAATTAAAACAGATCAATGAGTTAATGTATCGCTCAAAATCTTATTGGGGATATGATAAAGCATTTATGGATAAATTCATGCAGCTTTTTCAAATGACCACAGACTATCTTGAAAAAAATACAGTGCAACTTTTTTGTGAAAGAAATACTGAAAAACCCGAAAAGGTGATGGGTTTTTATAGTTTTAGCATCAGAAATAAAGAGTCTGAACTGGATAATTTTTTTATTGATCTAGATTATATTGGTAAAGGCTTCGGTAAAAAAATGTGGTCTATGATGGTAGAAGATTTTAAATCAAATGGTGTTAGTAGATTCAAATTATGGAGCGATCCTGGTGCTGAACCATTTTACAAGAAAATGGGATGCATCAAAATTGGTGTTAAAAAATCTCCTATGATGCCAAATAGATATCCCATTATTTTTGAGTATAAGATTTGAAGAAGTTTTTTTCATTTTACTCTGGAGTAATGTGGTTTTTTTGAGCAACCCAAACAGTTGCTTCCCCACAATCAGGATCCCTAATGTTATGTACAAGGACTTTAAAATGGCACTTTAGAAGAATTTGAGTATATTCTTCAGACGAAAGGGATGCATGATATAAATCATATCCCCCATTATCACCCCAGACTTCCCCGTACTCGGGTCCGGAAGTAAATATTAATAAACCATTTTGCTCTACCAAAGAAGCAAGAGATTTTAATGTTTTTCGTTGATCATCATGAGGTAAATGAAAGAAACTATGCCAGGCAATGACCGCATCGAATTTCTCTTGTAAATCTAAAGTTCTCATATCAGCAAGTAGCCATTTTGCATCTGGGAATCTTATCTTGTATTGCTCAATCATTTTTTGACTTGCATCAATGCCCGTTACTTTATATCCTTGTTTAATTAAAAATTGTGCTATGGGTTCGCCTGTACCGCAGCCATCCGATATTTCAACTGAACAAAACCACCGCCAATACATTTGGTTTCAAGATGCTCCAGTTCAATGTCTTGTGTCAAATGTACAAATAATGAACGACCAGAACCTAGCAAGACTGGTGCGATGGTTATTGTTATTCATGGATTAAATTCGCGGCTATAAAATTTTGGACAGTTATTCCTCCATCAATATAAAGATGCTTAAATCCTTCATCAGTTAACCGCTTAACGAGCTCGATGGGTGTTTCGGAAGATGCTGAAACATATTTTAAATGAGCAGGAATTTCTATAGGTTTGCTACTCATCACTATGACAGGAAGCTCACCATAAGGCCAAGGGTCGAATGATAAGACTTTCTCAAAAGAATGCCTCCCCATAATGAGTCCATCGACCGTAGATATGAACTCTTTATAACCACCATCCTCACCTGGGGGCACAAGCTCATTTGCTTTCATTAGCCAATCAATAGAACCATTATCTCTTGCAATAAAGCCATCAAGACTTGTAGCAATAAATACAGAACATTTAGCAAACATCATCATTTATCCTTTGTATACAGACTTATTGATTGAGCTCATGCAGTGTAATAGCATTTCCTTCAGAATCGATGATAATTGCCATTCTACATACGGGTGATGAAAAAGTATCCAATTTGAATGTTACCCCATTCTTTTTTAATTGTTGCGTTAAGGAATCCAAACCTTCCACTTCAAAAGCAATACTACCCCCGGACACAGCACTTGGTTTAACACCTTCCGCAAGGGTTGTGATTGCAAAGCATCCGCCTTGGGGTAAGTCGTACTCTATCCAATGACCATTCGCAGATATTTTGCTAGGTATTAAACCAAGATTTTTTTTATAAAAATCCATCGCTCGATCTAAATTTTCGACAGGATACATGGTAAACGCTACTTTTTTAACATGGTTTCTCCTTTAAATAATTTTTCCCATTATTATAAGCTCACATGCGCCCAAATGTCGTCATGGTGAAAATGATCGATTATTTATCGAAGCGGTTTGCTGGATTATCAGGACTGGCGCGCCTTGGAGAGATTTGCCACCTGATTATGGAAAATGGCAAAGTGTTTATGGTCGCTATAATCGATGGGTTAAAAATGGACATTTCAATGGAATACTTGAAATTTTAAAAAAAAGATGGCGATCACGAATGGCACATGATGGATGGTAGCGTTATTCGAGCACATCAACATGCGGCTGGAGCTCAAGGCGGCCAAGAGAAACAAGCACTAGGCCGAAGCAAAGGTGGTTTTAGCTCAAAAATCCATGTAAAGGTTGATTCTTTTGGATTGCCTTTGAGTTTTATTTTAACACCTGGACAAGACAGTGAGATAAAAACAGCAAAGGAATTGCTCGGTGATGAACTATCCGAGTATTTATTAGCCGATAAGGCTTATGATAGCAATGAATTTCGCGGGGAGTTGAAAAATAGAGGAATCACGGCGGTCATCCCATCCAAAAAGAATCGCATCATACCTATAGAGCATGATACACATATATACAAAGAGCGTAATTACGTTGAGCGTTTTTTTAATCGAGTCAAAAGTTTTAGGAGAATTGCTACACATTATGATAAAACAGCTATCATGTTTCTAGGAGCACTAACTCTAGTAAGTATTATATTGTGGCTGAAACTTTAAAAACACGCCCTAGTATTAAAGTGCCATTGTTACCTAAAAATAAATTTTTTTAAAGAATTCACTCTAGACATTGAATAGAACTATTTGTTTTTCTAGCAGTATTTGGAAAATTAATTACTAATAAAGAAAGACTTTGGTTATCTATCTGTATGAAAATACTATAACAACTTTATGTCACATGAACATCATGTATTTATTCAAGCATTTTTGGGACCCTTTTATTAAAAGTTCACGAGAAGTTTTCAAAGAAATTTTTGGCTGGGTATTTATTGTGTGGGATATTTTGCGATTATCTGCCTTTATTAGCCTCTATTTTACAGAAAGGAGGTTCTAGTTCACATTTGCTCCGTTTCTGTAACTTAAGCATTCAAATTCTTAATGCTAACTATATGAAAACAAATTATTTTGTTAAAATAAGCGCTAACTTTTGATGGTAAGTGGCCTAGCGCTCCGGAACTTGCGCCCTGATGCAAAAATCTAAAATATTAGATTGGAAAATCTCTTATGACGTCATTATATTTATCTTGTGCATGCTAAGCCTTCCTTGGATTTAAAAAACAGGCAGCATTGCAGGCATCAGCTGATTCGTGATGGCTCTTGGGATAAGGATAGAGGATGTCAAGTCTTAAATTTCTTTAAGCTTAACTTAAATAGGTTGGCTGTTTTATTTATTGAAAAATTTTAAATGTTGCAGAATTAATAACTCTAGTTCTCTTATTCAAGGATATATATTTTGCCAGAATTAGCATCGATGCGTAATTTAATTTTTTTATCCTCTGTACCAAGGGCCTTTGCCTCATACTGACTGCCGTGCGCTTCAATTTTGAAAATAGTATGATAGCCAGCGCCCTCAATTCTCTGCGCCGCTTCAAGCATTGAGATGGGGTATTTCTTGGTTTTTAAATTGGTGTTGATAAAGTCCCCTGTATTTGGGTTCATTCGAATAATAAGCTGAATCCCTTTTTCATCAAAGGCTTCCACCTCATATAAACCATCATCAAATTCAACTTCTCTTATTACGCTATAACCGCGAGTCTGTAGAATTTTCAAGATTTCAGACATAGGTAAGGTGCGACTGGGAATTTCATCGGCCAGGATTGTTTGTGTGGATAACGAAAAAATAAGGCCGCCACAGATTGAAATAAAAACCTCTTTTTTCATATTCGCCTCCTGTGCGGTGTTGACGGGAATAAAATTTCATCAATTTAACTCCGTTTTTTTTATATTGAATGAATATAAAACCAAAGGAGTACAATTTACTTTTATTTCATCCATAATAATGATATTAAAAAATAACAGCAAGTGAGTTATTCCAAGGATGCGAATGATGAAAAAATCTAGTTTGGTAACCCCATATGTATTAGTGCTCATTTCTTTAATGTTTTTGTTGGCTTCCTGCGCTTCTTCTATTAATAAGGAAGATTCAAAAAACAATAAACAGCCTAAACGTGTATTTGGTGGGTATCACCCGCGTGGTCATGGTCACGGACACCACTAAACCGAATTAAATTAAAAAATTGACATTAAGATAACCGTTAGTGATTCATATTTTAATGCATGGGTATGGTGTGAAAATATTTTTGATATAAAGATAAATAAAATCCATTTTTTTCGATATGTTTTAAGGCTTGATTGATTTGGTTCATTAGCATCTTAGAATCCATTTTGGCCATGATTCCATAACCGATGCCGACGGGGAAGGGTTTACCTAATCCTTTAAACAAGGTGTTATTATTGGCTATCCAATAATCAGCCGAAAAGTCATCCATAAGCAAGGCATCCACTTCCTGTTGATTTAAGGCAGTGATGAGTTGATTAGTTGAAGGATATTCTCTAACCCTATTGGTTTTAAATTTCTGAGTAATGAGTTGTTTGAAGAGAGAGCCTCTGATAATGCCTATTGATCTATTGTTGAGTTTTTTAAGAGATGTAATTGAGTCGTTTTTTGTGGTCATAAAACGTGCTGCACTTGCCAGATAGGGAAGACTAAAGAGAAAGGTTTTCTGTCGTTCGTCGGTGATGATAATTGCCGCTATCCCCAAGTCAATTTTACTCGCTTTTAATTCTGTAAACAGCTCGTCAAACAGCATGGGTTTCAATTGACACTGAGCTTTAATTTGCTTGCAAAGCTCTGTTATGAGCTCAACATCAAATCCAAAGAAATGATTTTTGTCGGCATTCATTGAAAACGGCGGGTCATACGCTACTATTCCAATAGTTAATGACTGAGCCTTAAGTTCGGCAGTCAAGATTATTAAAAAAACAAATAATAATCGTAGGTGCATAGGATAAACAAGTTAATGGATTATAAAGATCAGTGTATACCAGTTTGGTAATCATTTCAGTGACTTAATGCTATGATTTTCTGGTTTTTTTAGCAATAAGGTGTATCAAGGCCCAAAATCAAGGTACACTGGAACGAAAGGTTTGACAAGGATTTGATAGGGTAGGGAATGCGTTATTTATTTTATTATGTTGTGTGGAGTGCAATGAGCCTTGTAGCGAGTGAGGCACTCGCGGCCACCCCTTTGACATTCAAACAAGCCCTGGGCATTGCTTATCGCAATAATCCCGAATTACAGGCCGAAATAGATAAAGCACAAGCCATGCGCGGTTTTTTTATCCAAAGTGGGCTTTATCCCAATCCTCAAGTGACTTTAACCGCAGAAAACTTTGGCGGCTCGGGGAGTTATTCAAGTTATGAGGCGGCAGAAACTACGGCATCAGTGACCCAGCCCATCCCTTTGGGTAATCGGTTGCAGTATCTGAAAAAAGCAACCTATTCAGATTACTTAGCCTCTCTTGCCCAAATTCAAGTACAAAAAGCGATACTTTATGTGGCAGTTGGTGTGGCCTATGTGGATGCACTTTATGCGGGTCAATGGCATCAAGTCACCCAAAAACTTATTCGCCTCAATCAAGACATCGTAAGCGCAATCGAGCGTCGAGTTAAGGCAGGCGCTGGAGCGGAATTAGACTTACGTTTGGCCCAGGTGCGCTTAGGCGAAGCGCGTATTCAAGAAAATAAAGCTGCAAGGGATGCATTATTTCAGCGTGCGAAATTGGCGCGTCTATTAGGTGATGGATTACGAGTTGATGGACAATTAGTGGATAAAGGTCTTCCTGGAGTGACATTGAACTGGGCTGTGTTACTTAGAAAATTACCGCAAAGCCCTCAGTTAGTACAGCTTCAACAGCAATTACACGCCAAGCGTGCGACTATTACTGCAGTTAAAAAATCTGTGTGGCCGGATTTAAACATTCAATTAGGCGGTCGTCATTTCTCTGATGATGGCAGTAATGCCGCAGTGGCTTCAGCCTTTGCAGAAGTCCCTGTTTACAATAGAAATCAAGGAAAAATCATAACCGCTGAGGCACAATACACCCAAACGGCTCATGAGCTTCAAGGTACACGCCTTGATGTGCGTCAAAATGTCTATGGGGCTTTTCTACAAGCCGAACAAAGTCATTATGAGGCGAGCTTGGTGACGAATTCGTTATTACCTTTGGCGCGTAAATCAATCAAATTGGCACAGGATGGCTACCAAATGGGACGTTATACGTATATTGAATTATCCACAGCCCTTAATTCGTTGTATGAAGAAGAGCGTCATTACCAACAAGCTCATGCTGATTATCATAAAGCCTTAATTCAACTGACCGGGCTTTTAGGATTAGCGCCTTCTAAGGAGAGTAAATGAGAGTTTTAAAGCCATTCCTATCCTGCATGCCCTTTATAATTCTGTTATTGGGGTTGAGTTCCTTTTCGTTATGGGCAACAAATGAAGAATCCCATGGCGATGAAGAAAAAAATCATCAAGAAACCATGGAAAAGGGTCCGCAAGGTGGGCGTTTGTTTAAGGATGAAGATATAGCCCTTGAGTTTTTAATTTTTGAACGGGGCATGCCACCGCATTTTCGCGCTTATTTGTATAAGAATGGTGAGCCTATCGCGCCTGGGAAAGCGCAATTGACCGTTCAGTTAAAGCGATTTGGTGATAAAAAAGAAGCAATTGCGTTCACTCCTGTCGAGAATTTTTTACAAAGCGTTGAGGTGATTGAAGAGCCTCATTCTTTTGATGTGAGCATTCAATTAGAGCTTCAGGATAAACGCTATACCTGGCATTATGCGACTTATGAAGGCCGCATTAAAATGGTGCCAGCCATTCTAAAAGCGGCAGACATTCAAACGGCTAAGGCACAAAGCCAAACAATTAAAACTCAACTTAAAGTCGTAGGTAAAATTGCTCCCAATCGAGACACCTTAGCTCCCATCTATGCACGCTATTCAGGCATTATTAAATCAATGACTAAGAATTTAGGCGATGAAGTCACCAAAGGGGAGGTATTAGTTACGATTGAGAGTAACGAAAGTTTACAAAATTATACAATTAATGCACCCATGAGCGGAACCATCGTGCAAAAATACGCAACCAATGGGGAGCTTGCGCAAAGCACCAAACCTATTTATGAAGTGGCTAATTTGGCTACTGTGTGGGCTGATTTTACCTTATATCGTAAAGAGGTGCCTTTAGTAAAACAAGGAATGAGTGTGGTGGTAACTGGAGATGAAGGAACACCAAAATCCATCAGCACCATCTCCTACATTGCGCCCTTAGGCATTGAAGACAGTCAAACAACGCTCGCACGAGCAGTTCTTTCTAATGAGCCTCGTGTTTGGTTGCCTGGGATGTACATTAATGCCGCAATTACCATTAAAGAAAAAACGGTTCCAGTTGCCATACTTTTGTCGGCTATTCAGCGCATGGATGAGAAAGAAGTAATTTTTATCCAGCAAGGAGATTATTTTGAGGCAACGCCTGTTATTTTAGGCCAAAGGGATGATGAATGGGTCGAAGTGGTTTCGGGGCTTGATGCAGGCCAGCGCTATGTCAGCAATAATAGCTTTTTTATGAAAGCAGAGTTAGGAAAGGATGGCGCAAGCCACGAGCACTAAGGATTGGTAATGCTTGAAAAAATAATTCGTTTTTCCCTAAAACATCGATGGTTTGTCTTATTATTTACGACAATCATTGCTCTTTATGGTGTGTATAATTTTCAACGTTTGCCTATTGATGCGGTACCTGACATCACCAACGTGCAAGTGCAAATCAATACTCAAGCCTCAGGCTATTCACCCTTTGAGGTGGAGCAACGAATTACTTTCCCTATTGAACTGGCTATGAGCGGGTTGCCTAATCTGGATTACACTCGTTCTTTATCACGTTATGGACTATCGCAAGTCACGGTGGTCTTTAAAGATGGCACGAACATTTATTTTGCGCGTCAATTAATTAATGAGCGCTTGCAGGAGGTAAAAGACAAGCTCCCACCAGGAGTAGAAACCACTTTAGGCCCAATCTCTACAGGGCTTGGTGAGATTTTTATGTACACGGTAACCAATAAAGCCAATGTACCAGCAAGTCAACGTTACAATCCAACGGAACTGCGTACCATTCAAGATTGGATTATCAAGCCGCAACTGCGTAATGTAGAGGGAGTGGCTGAAGTAAACACCATTGGGGGTTATGAAAAACAATTTCACATCACTCCAGATCCCATGAAACTGGTTCGTTATGGGTTAAGCTTAAACAATGTGGTTGAGGCATTAGAACGCAATAATGCCAATGTGGGTGCAGGATATATTGAAACTAATGGCGAGCAGAACTTAATTCGCGTACCAGGGCAGGTGCAAAACATCACTGATATTGAGAACATTGTTATTGCAAGCTTTGAAGGAACACCTATTCGAATTCGTGATATTGCAGAAGTGGCTTTAGGCAAGGAGCTACGAACAGGAGCAGCAACAGAGAACAGTAAAGAAGTCGTTTTAGGCACAGTATTTATGCTTATGGGCGAGAACAGTCGCACAGTGTCTGAACGAGTTGCGGCCCAAATGAAAGTTATTAATAAATCATTGCCGGAAGGCATTGAAGCAGTCACGGTTTATAACCGAACCTTGCTTGTGAACGCTACCATTAATACGGTGAAGAAAAACTTGCTCGAAGGGGCATTGCTTGTTTGTGTTATTTTGTTTTTGTTTTTAGGTAACATTCGCGCAGCACTGATTACCGCGATGGTGATTCCTTTATCCATGCTCTTGACCATTACAGGGATGGTATCTAATAAAATCAGTGCCAATTTGATGAGCTTAGGCGCTCTTGATTTTGGTTTGATTGTCGATGGTGCGGTCATTATTGTTGAAAACTGCATTAAGCATTTGGGTGAACAACAGCATGCCTTGCATCGTGTTTTAAATTTAGAAGAGCGCTTGAAAGTCATAGCTTATGCCACAACAGAGGTGATTCGGCCCAGTATCTTTGGTGTCTTTATTATCACGGTGGTTTATTTACCGATTTTAACGTTAACAGGGGTTGAGGGGAAAATGTTTTTGCCGATGGCGCAAACGGTTATTACCGCGCTGCTCGCCTCCATGCTTTTTGCTCTGACTTTTGTTCCAGCAGCCGTTGCCATTTTTTTAGGTGGGCGTGTACAAGAAAAAGAAAATTGGTTGGTACACTACCTCTCACTTGTTTATGCAAAAGCCTTGCGCCGCTGTTTTCATGCCAGAAGGTTGGTGATAGGAGCTGCGGTTGCTTTGGTGGGGATAAGTCTTTTGCTTGCATTTCGGTTGGGTGGTGAATTTATTCCAAGTCTTGATGAAGGCGATATTGCCATGCACGCGATGCGAATTCCTGGCACTAGTTTAACACAAGCCATTACCATGCAGCATTTAGTAGAGGAGCGAGTAAGCCAGTTTCCAGAAGTCAAACGTGTTTTTGCAAAACTAGGGACTGCGGAAGTGGCTACTGATCCCATGCCGCCCAATGTCGCTGACACGTTTATTATGTTAAAGCCTCGGAAGGATTGGCCGAATCCTAAAAAAAGCAAACAGCAACTAGTACAAGAAATCGAGGCGGCAGTAAAGCAAATTCCGGGGAATAACTATGAATTTACTCAGCCCATTCAGATGCGCTTTAATGAATTAATTTCAGGGGTTCGTAGTGATGTTGCGGTGAAAGTATTTGGCGATGACATGAATACATTGCTGGAAGTAGCTGAAGCCATCAGTGCTCAATTAAAAAAAGTGCCCGGTGCTGCTGATGTAAAAGTAGAGCAAGTCAGTGGTTTACCGCTACTAACCGTTGAAATCAATCGCGATGCTTTGGCACGCTACGGCTTACAAATTGGCACGGTTCAAGATGCCATTGTCATTGCCACAGGCGGCAAAAAAGGTGGCGAGCTCTTTGAGGGAGATAAGCGTTTTGATTTAGTGGTGCGCTTGCCTGAAGAGTTACGTACAAACCCTAATGTACTACGCCAAGTATTTATTCCGTTGCCACAGGCTAAAGATGGCGAACGACATTTTATTCCGTTGAGTGAAGTAGCCAAAATGGTGCGTAGTGAAAGCCCCAATCAAATCAGTCGGGAAAGTGGTAAACGGCGTGTGGTGGTCAGTGCTAACGTTCGCAATCGGGATTTAAGCTCGTTTGTGAATGAAGCCAAGCAACGGATTGACCAGAGTGTCAAAATTCCCAGTGGCTACTGGGTAACCTGGGGTGGTCAGTTTGAGCAGTTGCAATCAGCCTCTCAACGGCTACAAATCGTTGTTCCTATCACACTATTGGGCATTTTCTTATTGTTGTTTATGAGTTTTGGTCGAGTACGAGATGCGCTCTTAGTGTTTAGTGGCATTCCTTTGGCGTTAACTGGTGGGGTATTTGCACTGTGGCTTCGAGGGATTCCCTTGTCCATTTCAGCCGGTGTTGGGTTTATTGCGTTGTCAGGGGTGGCAGTTCTTAATGGCCTGGTCATGATTACCTTTATTAATAAACTGCATGAACAGAAAAAAATGTACTTAAAAGATGCGGTATTACAAGGCTCTCTGGCGAGGCTTCGTCCGGTACTCATGACTGCTTTAGTGGCCTCTTTGGGGTTTGTGCCGATGGCTTTGGCTACGGGCACGGGCTCTGAAGTACAACGTCCCTTGGCAACGGTGGTTATAGGTGGCATTATCTCATCCACTTTCCTAACACTCTTAGTCTTACCCGGTTTGTATTACCTGTTTCATGAGCGGCACAAGAAATCAGTAATTAAAAAATCAGGCGAGGATGAGTGATTCCTTTGATGGAATTGTAACATATTGGTGATTGTCATTTTAAAATAAGTGGAAAGACATCTATAAAAAGCACTATAGCAAAGATAAGTGCGGCAGCAAGAGAAAGATAAAATCCCAAGTGAGTTATAAATTTCATTTTATGGCCGGAACTCCCTTTTGCCAGAATAATTAAAATTATTCCCATAAAAAAAGCAAATCCTAAGATGATCAGAAGACTGTGATTTGAAAGAAGGGTCGTCATTCTTCTTCCTTATACAAAAATAGATTCATTTAATTATAGCTCTTTTGAGCAAAGGACAACGGATAGTGTTTTTGACAACCGCTGTGAATGAGCTACACTTAAAGTTAAATACTTATTTAACTGTTTAATAAACTATGCTAACTCAAGACCAAATCATCACTTTAAGCGATATCTTGCATTTGATGGGTGAGCCTAATCGTTTAAAGCTTCTTATCGAGTGTTTGCATGGTCCAAAATCAGTTTCAGAGCTGGCGGAACAACTGCAACTTTCGGTGCCATTGGCGAGCCATCATTTAAGTCTGTTACGTTCTGCACGCCTTCTTCTAGCAAATAGAGAGGGAAAGCATATTTATTACACTATTTATGATGCGCATGTGCGTTGTATTTTAGAGGACATGCTCAAACACTTTACTGAAGAGACGGAGAATTAACATGAGTTTTCTAAAACGAATGCTTGGAAGTCTTGGCGGCCATCATGGCGGATACCGACGCTCTCATCATGGCCAAATAAGCCAACAGAATAATTACTCAACCAATCCTGAGCCAAGAGGATTGAGTTGCCCGCGCTGTAAGAGCTCTCTAGCTCCTGGATCACGATTTTGTAGTCAATGTGGCAGTGGTCTTGAGAATACTCAATGCAGTTGTGGCGCCACTATTGCTGCAGGGGCAAATTTTTGCGGCCAATGTGGGGGCTCATTATGACAAAGCCTCTAACCTTAACCACTTTTTTTGTTGCAGGCCTTGATTGCCCGGCTGAAGAGCAATTAATCAGGCGGCAATTAAAAGTGATTCCTGAAGTGGCGCAGATGGATTTTAATTTCATTGCTGAGGAAGTGACCGTGCACCATCGTCTTCCAGCTATTGATGTGTTGCAAAAACAAATTGAAGCGTTAGGCATGAGTGTTCGGGTTCAAGGCAGTACCTCCTCTGCAAAAGAAGAGAAGAAGCAAGTTGATTCGTCATGGCCATTGCTTGCTTTGGCAGGTCTTTTAGCGCTTTGCTCTGAGTTAACTGCTTATTTCATTGCCAAAGAGCAATCAATCTGGGTCATTTTGCCTGCGGTGCTTGCCATTATCTTAAGTGGCCCTTCTACTTTTAAGAAGGGTTTAATCGCGCTTCGTACTAAGGCCATGAATATTAATAGCCTGATGTTAATTGCAATCACCGGGGCTATGATTATAGGTGCCTGGCCGGAAGCTGCGATGGTCACCGTTTTATTTGCTCTTGCTGAGCGAATCGAACGTTATTCATTAGATAAAGCCCGCCTTGCCATTCGCAGTCTCATGCAAATTGCACCAGAGGTGGCTCGGATTAAAATGGATAATGGTCAATGGCAGACTTTGCCTGTAGAAGATGTAGCGGTCGGTGCGGTATTTAAAGTAAAACCCGGTGAGCGCATCCCACTGGATGGGGTGTTGATATCGGGACAAAGTACGGTCAATCAAGCCCCGATTACAGGGGAATCCATGCCGGTGAGCAAGCAAGTAGGTGATGACGTGTTTGCCGGAACCTTAAATGAGCACGGTGCCTTTGAAGTTAAAGTCACTAAGGCTTCGGGTGATACGTTGCTTGCTAAAATTGGTAAAGCCATTGAGCAGGCACAAAGTGAGCGGGCACCAACGCAACGCTTTGTCGATGAGTTTGCCAAATACTACACCCCAATTATGGTCTTGATTGCACTGGTTATTGCACTTATTCCCCCGTTGGTGTTTGGTTATCCTTTTTATGATTGGATTTATAAGGCCTTAACGTTATTGGTTATTGCTTGCCCTTGTGCTTTGGTCATCTCTACACCGGTAACGGTAGTCAGCGGATTGGCTTCAGCAGCACAACATGGTCTTCTTATCAAAGGCGGCAGCTATTTAGAACTGGGGCACCAGCTCAAATTAATTGCCCTGGATAAAACAGGCACCTTAACTGAGGGGAAGCCTGTGGTGACTGATTTTATCGTTTACGATAAAATCCAACCAAAAGAATACTTGTTAGTGCTGGCTGCAAGCCTTGATAGTCATTCGGAACATCCAGTGGCTCATGCTTTGGTTGAGTATTGGAAGCAAAGCCAACCTAATGGGTCTTTATTTGAGGTAGAGCAATTTTCAGCACTTCCTGGCCGCGGGGTGCAAGGCATTATTAGTCAAGAACTGTATTACGTTGGAAATCATCAACTGGCAGAAGATAATAAGGTGTGCTCTCTTGCTGTAGAGCAGGAACTTAAGCGTTTGGAAGAGGAAGGAAAAACAACAGTCATTTTGAGTAATTCAGCGGTAGTTTTGGCGGTTTTTGCGGTGGCTGATACTTTGCGCTCTACAAGCAAATGGGCAATTGACACCTTGCATCAACAAGGACTTAAAACAGCGATGTTAACGGGTGATAATGCCTTAACAGCTAAAGCCATTGCCAAAGTGGTGGGGATTGATGAAGTGCAGGCGAATGTCTTGCCTACTGAAAAATTACAAGCAATTAATCACCTTTTGGAACAGTATAAAACGGTAGGAATGGTGGGGGATGGAATCAATGACGCTCCAGCCTTGGCTAAGGCTACGATTAGTTTTGCAATGGGGAAAGGTACTGATACCGCTTTAGAAACGGCAGATGTTGCATTAATGAATGATAATTTAGCCATGCTGCCTTTATACATTGATTTAAGCCGAAAAACGGCGCGTATTCTTCGCCAAAATATTACTTTGTCCCTTGCCATCAAAGGGGTGTTTTTTATTCTGGCCTTGGGAGGATTCGCAACGCTATGGATGGCGGTATTTGCTGATATGGGTGCGAGTCTAATTGTTGTTGCGAATGGTCTGCGCTTACTTAATTCCCATAAAGGGCATTCTGAATATCAGGAAATGAATGGATAATGAGAGTCTTTGCGGGTTTGTCACGAAAGAGGTTGCATGATGAATGATTGGGTTGAAAATGAACAATGCAGCGCTCATCCATTGCGTTTTTTAGTGGTGGAATCCTCATTAGGAATTCGTATTCTCATTCGTATGCATTTATTAGAGTTGAAGCATTTGGTGGATATGGCAGGAGATGATGACTCGGCAAGAGAGTTGGCTTTCATGAGAGTTTATGATTTTATTTTAGTGGATAAAAATTTAAATTGCCATGAGCTGATTGACCAGATACAAAAAAATTCAGTATTAAACAACCATACGCCTATGATCATTTTAACTTCCAACCCTAATCAGGAAAACCTGCACGATAGCGCTACTTATTTTAAAAAACCTATATCCAAGAAGGATGCAGTACAGTTGCTTGATTTTGTAAAGAATATTAAAAAATGAATTTTTTTAAAGGTGGCGTGTAAACGTAAAATTGGAGAAGATAAGATGCATTTATCTTATGTTATTGAGTATATTACGATGTAAGTAGTTTCATGTTATTTTGATTGGCTGTTAAGGAGAAATAATGAATATTAATGGATTTAAAATAATTGTATTGATCGGTTTATTGGGTCTGGGCTTAACTGCCTGCACTCCTAAAACAACACCTGCTCCAGCTCATCCTGAGGTTGGCTATGAGGGAGGATTTGGTGGTGATGGAGGTCATAACCACCAACCTAAGAACGACTAAATAGGAAAACATAATGTTTACTAATGGATGGTTTTTAGGTTCTTTAGGTATTGCAATTATTGTATTGATTGGTCTTATCTTCTGGTTCAGAAAAACTAAGAAAACCATTCATTTTTACACCGCTTTAATTACTTTTCTTATTCTTGCCGCAATTTTCTTACATGGTGTTTCATTTAAATTAAATTAGCTGGTGGTGATGAGGAGCAATAATGAGTAAGGATGTACCTCATGATTAAAAAAATACTCAAAAGAGCAGTTACTTTGGTTCGCTCTTTTGCTCACGGGAGGCTTTTTAATTGTCGATGTCGCTGGTGGCATTATGGGTTAAATTACTCGTAACACTAGTTCCTATTTATTTTACTTCGTTAATTTTTTATATCCGAATACTAGCTCTTACCCAATAAACTTCTTTAAAATCATTTCAAGAGGACAAAATCCTGTAAATCCACTTTGCAAAAGATTAGCTCCTACAAATACCGTAAACCATAAAAAATTAACGTTGATAAATACTGGGCTGGTCGACACGCCTAGAGCGAGTGATATCAAAACAAAGGCACCAGCGACAATTCGAATAATACGTTCAATAGTCATCATCTATTCTCCTAATACTAATTAATGGTTACGCTTCCACCAACTTAAATAGATCAATGGAATTAAAAACAAGGTAAGTACTGTTGAAGCAAATGAACCAAATATCAAAGAAATAGCAAGGCCGCCAAAGACAGGATCGGATAACATCACAGCGGAGCCCAGAATAATAGCAAGTGCTGTTAAGACAATCGGTAGAATTCGCTCCACGCCTGACTCAATAACGGCTTCTACGATAGAGGAACCTCGATGTTGATGTTCTAAAATAAAATCGATGAGTAATAGCGAATTTCGAACAACAATTCCGGCTAAAGCAATTACCCCTATCATGGACGTGGCAGTGAACGGTTGGTTCATTAACCAATGGCCAGGAAAAACGCCAATGACAGTTAGCGGTATAGCCCCCATAATAATTAGGGGAATAAAAAACGACTGGTAAAAAGCTGTTAGTAAAATATAAATCAAGACTATAGCCACAATAAAGGCTGAGCCTAAATCACGAAAAACATCCAACGTCAGGCGCATTTCACCAAGCCAAAAGAGTTGACTTTTAGCAAAGCGATTAGGCTGTGATTCATGAAATCCTAAATTTTCAACCCCCATTGAAAAAGGGGGCTTCTTGAGCATATTTGTTGCAGAAGTGACCGCATAAGCAGGGCTCGTGCCCAACACTTCACCGGTTACATAAACAACGGGTGTTTGATCTTTAGTGAAGATGGGTTTTTCCTCTTTATCTTCATGTAAGGTTGCAATTTTTGCCAGAGGGATTAGTTGTTGTTGCTGATTTTTTAAACACAGCTGATTAAGTACTTGAGCAACTTCACGTGCCTTTTGCGGAAGACGTAAGATGATGTGCTCGGGCTGTCTGGCATTGGGTTCATGTGCATTTCCGATGGAAATACCCTTGAACAAAGCGCTTACCTCCTGCGCTACCGTTTTTGGGGCTAAGCCTGCCAGCATGACTGCATTATGATTGATTTCAATGCGGTATTGATTGGTGTCTTGAGTCACTGAGTTATCAATATTTATCATGCCGTATATTTTGGGATACACTTCAGAGGTTATCTTATTAGCGACAGACCTCAATTCATTGTAATTAGGCCCGTAGAGACCTGCCTCCATTTGTGAGCGAACAGGCGGCCCAGGAGGGCTTTCAAAAAGCTTGATATGGCTTTGGGGATGTTGTTTTTGCAAATGCACAAGTCCCTGGTAAACCTGTGTTGCAATTTGGTGTGAGCCAATAGCTCGATGATGTTTGTTCACCAAATTCACGCGTATTTGCCCGTATTGACTGCCTCTTAATAGATTATCTCCACGCACCAGAGCGGCAAAATCTTCTGGGGCTGATTCTCCTAAGTACAGCTCCAAGTCTGTGACGTAAGGATTTTTTTGGATGGTTGCACTAAGTTCGCGAAGTAACTCGTTTGTTTTCGTTAACGTTGCGTTAGCGCCTGCATCAACGGACACTAAAAAGGTATTCACGTTGTCATCGGGTAGCATTTTAATTTCAACTCCTAACGGGCTTAATGGGCCATTAGGGCCTGCAGGGCGAATAAATTGCCAGGCAGGTTGGAGTAATACCGCGAAGAGCAATAGTACAATAATCAAATAAAAGAGATGTCGTTTTTTCGATGAGTAAAGTAATCCTTTGAATAATACAAGGTACGCTCGCTGCAACCAGGTGCTATGGCTTTGATGATGCTCATTCATTTGTTTTTTAGCTTTAGTTCTTAACCAACGATAAGCAAGATAAGGAACCACGCTATAGGCAATAAAGAGGGATACAATCATTGCCAATGGCGCATTAAAAGGTATAGGCGCCATAAACGGCCCCATCATTCCACCTACAAAATCCATAGGCAGTAGCGCCAGCATCACTGTAAAGGTAGCAATAATCGTTGGCTTACCAATTTCATTGGCTGCATAAATAACTAAACGGGTAAAGTTTTTTTGCACTCCCTTAATAATATGGCGGTGAATGTTTTCAATCACCACAATGCTATCGTCTACTAAGAGGCCTAATGAAAGAATGAGCGCAAACAAAGTAATTCGATTGATAGTCTGGCCTGATAGCCAGCCAATACCAAGTACTAGGCACAAAATTAAGGGAATAGAAAAAACAACCACTGATGCTTCGCGCCATCCTAAAAACACCATCAGCAATACCACGACACTTAGAATCGCAATCCCTAAGTGCTCGACCAAAGTATTCACTGCATCATTAGCTTCATCTCCATAATTGCGAGTGATTGAGACATCTATATTTTTTGGAATGAGCTGACTGTTTTGTAATTGCTCAAGTTTATTCAAAAGTGCTTTTGCTACATCAACACCATTGCTTCCTTTTTGACGTGCAAGAGCAATGGTTACTGCAGGTTCTATATCTGCATTCTTCAATGGGCCGTGTGCTCCATAGGCAAAATAGGACGCAATAGTTTCATCTTGAGGCCCCTTTTCAATAGTCGCAATATCTTTTAATAAAATAGGTTTGGCCCCATCAGTTCCAATAATAATGTTGGCTAAGTCTTGATTGGAAATGAGTGAGCCCTCGATGCGAAGAGATGTTTCACTTAATTCATGCTCTAATGTTCCTGCGTCAAGACTGATGTTATTAACAGAGAAGGCTTGTTGAATGTTGGCAATTGAAATGGCGTGCTCTGCCATGTGCTTTGGGTTCAGCCAGACACGAATAGCCTGAGGTGATGCACCCATTACCCAACTTTTCCCAACTTGGGGTACGGTGCGCAATTCCTCCAAGACTTTATCGGCAAGCGTGCGTAAGTCAACTGGATTTGCGCCTTTAGCATGTAATGTCAGTGTCACTAGTGGAACATCGTACAAACTGATAGAGCGGATTAAAGGCATTAAAGTACCCGGGGGCATTTTATCCATGTTGCTGTTGATTTGGTTATAGACCTTAACCAAGCTCGCCTCTTCATTTTCATTCACTTTAAAGCGAACCGTAACCATAGCACTATCATCAATGGCCATCCCGTAAGTATGCTCAACGCCTGAAATAGAGGCCATCAACCCTTCTAGTGGGCGAACAATTTGATGTAGCATTTCTTGGCTATCACTACCAGGGCGACTCACAGAAATAGTTACTGCTGGAACAATAATTTCAGGATTATAGCTTCGCGGGGTGCGTTCTAGGGCAAGTACGCCAAACAACAGAATACCAACAATCAGTAACAGAGTCAGCTTGGATTGAATAAAGGTTCGCGCCAATTGCCCTGCTTTATTGAGCTTATTTTTGGAATAAAACACATCCTTCACCATAGTCTCCTGGTATACAATCAATTTATGCGCTTTTTATCGCTTTAGAAATTAGTTGATTACTGAGCATCAGCCAATGGGCTTGATGCACTCTTGATTGATGAAGCGCTTGCAGTTCTTGTGCTTTACTCTGCGTTAGTTTCATCTGACTCTCCAATAAAGCACTTAGAGGAACCAACCCACGACCAAATCGCTGCTTTAGTTTTTGAATTACTGCCTCTTCTTTCTCTGCTGTTTGTCGACTTAATTGCAACTCGTAAAGAGTTTGTTGCTCGGCACGCCGTATTTGCTTTAATTGTAATCGCAGCTGATTTCGTTGCTCATCAAGCTCAAATTGAATTTTTTTTGCATTTGCACTTGCTACCTGGACAGCGCCAGCGCGCTCGCCCGCACTAAATAAAGTCCAGTTAGCACCTAGCGCAATCGTATCTGACGGAAGGCCTGAACCTATGGTATTGCCATTCCAATCATGTCTTAATTGCATCGACACTTGGGGCTTATAGAGTGCCAAAGAGGCAGCAATTACCGCTTTTTCTGCTTGAAGACGTGCATGAAGGGTTTTAATTGATGGATTATCATTGATTGCTCGTGTCATCAATAAAAAGTTGAGTTTTGTCTTTGCACTCAAGGTTGTGTGCCGACTTGGTATAAAGGTGCTTTCGGGACTACCAAGCAACGTTCTAAAGCCATCAAGTTCATCTTCTGTTTGAATTCTTGCATTAGATAAACCAAGAAGAGAGCTGTTTAAGTAAGCCTCTGCCATTAATACATCGCTATTTAGGGTAATAGATTGCTTTTTTAGGTCCTTGGTTGTTGACAGAAACACCTTTGCTCGAGCAACCTGTCTTTCAGCGATGCCTACCAGTTCCTTGGCTGTTAAAAAACGCTCATAGGACACATAGACTTCATACGCCAGTTGATTTTGAGCTTGTTGATTGCCACGTTGTGCGGATGCAACTAAAGCACGCGTCTGTGCTTGCTGCGCTTTTATTCTTCCTCCAGTATAAATAGGAACGCTTAGTTTAAACGCAGTATCCAGATTACTATAATATCCTGGGTGGTTTAATGCTTGAGGCTTGGTATATAAGGTATTTAGTCCAGTATATTGATTGGCGCCAAAATCAGCAAAACTGGCATTCCCTTGACTTAGTTTATAACCAAATACCGACATCGGATTATCAGTCCTTGCTCCGCTTACCTCAAGGTCTAATTGTGGCCAACTCATACTTTTTGCTTGCTTTGAGGCCCCGACCGCTGCTTCTATTGAAGCGTTTGCCGCATGGATTTTAGGGTTATTAGCGAGCGCAAGCTGAATCGCTTTAGAATATGAGATGGGTACCGAGCCTGCGCAAAGAGAAGTCGACAGTGCACTTATTACAATAATAAAAGCACTGTGTTTTCTTGGGGTAATACTACTTAATAACATGACAGAAATCCTTAAAACATTAGAGTATTCTAATGAATGGAGCGATTTTTATTCTTTGCAATAAATTAAATAAAGCGTTGATAAAACAGCTTCCACTTCGGGTTTGCTAATAAAATAATAAACTCGAGTCCCTTCTTTTCTTACCGAAAGTACACCTTCGCGCCTCATTTTAGCTAAATGCTGTGAAAGCGCAGATTGAGACAAACCGACAAGGGGTTCTAGTTCGCCAACCGTGCATTCTTGTTTGAGGAGATAGCATAGAATGAGAAGCCTTTTGGAATTGGCTAAAAGTTTAAGTAATTGTTCAGCCTTAGAAGCATTATTTTTCATCACTTCAAGGCTAGTGTTTATTAATGTATTCATAGGGTCATTATATTAGAAAATTCTAATATTTCAATGTCAGGTACAATCTTTTTTTACGAGTAGTTAAAGTCGAGCAACCGGGTCTTGACTTAATCACACTGTGTTTAGGTTACGGCTTCAAATCTGTCTCAAAATAATGGGCATACTTATTTGCGACTTCTATCCTAATTATTTCATGATGTATTTCACGTAATTATAAAATATACGTTATTTTATTGTTATTACTACAGAGGGATACTTAAAGGAGCGAGATTAAAGTGGGGCCAGAATCGATGTTTTTATGAGGAGCCATAGGCCAACTTGATTATCGGTAATTAGACGCCTCTTTGTGTAAAACAAACATTGAAAATGTAACGCATTTGTTATACAATTTAATTATGAAAAGTATTGGAGTGAATATCATGAATAAGGCGGCGACAATTAATGCTCGTATTGAGCCTGCTCTTAAAATACAGGCGGAAGAGATATTACATAAAGTAGGTTTATCTGCTGCTGAGGCTATTCGGCTTTTCTATAGTCAAGTATGTCTTCAAAATGGTCTTCCATTTGATGTAAAAATACCGAACAAAAAGACGCTTGATGCAATTGAAGAGCTTGAGTCAGGTAAGGGCGAACGATTTAAAACAATGAAGGATGTTTGGAATTCTATAGATAATGCTTGAATTAGAACTGGCTACTCAATTTAAGCGTGATCTTAAAAAGATAGTAAAGCAGAGGAAAAATAAAGATCTTTTAGATTCTATTTTAGATCCCAAGCATAAAGATCATAATCTTTCAGGAGATTGGCATGGTTATCGTGAGTGTCATATAACCCCTGATTGGCTTTTAATTTATAAAATCATTAAAGATGATTGTGTGCAGTTGTTAAGATTATCAAGAACAGGATCTCATTCTGATTTGTTTAAGTAAGTATGGCATCATTCTAATGCGTACTTCTAAGAATATTAGTCAAATCTCTTTTAGGTTGAACATGGAACTTTTAGATAAAATTAGCGCTCTGGAAGAAGAAGCCTCCCAATTTGGGTTCAAGTGGCAAAGTGCAGACCAAATCATGAATCAAATTCACAGTGAGTGTGATGAAATCAAGGAGCACTTGAATCATGATAGTTCTAAAGAAAATCAAACTGCTTTGCAAGAAGAGATTGGTGATTTACTCCACGCAGTGTTTTCGCTGTGTATTTTTTGTAAGTTAAGCCCAAGAGTAACACTTGGACAAACGCTGACTAAATTTGAAAGACGATTACGAGCGGTTAAACTGATTGCTGAGGAACGTGAATTGATTAACCTTGAGGGTCTATCCCTTAATGAGTTGATGCATATTTGGGATAGGGCTAAAGAGTTAGTTGGGTAAAGAGCTGTAATCTCATTATTAAAAGTTAAGCTGAATTCTGGGTCTTTTTTGTTGTGCGTGGAATTAAATTCTGTAGTGAGCTAACCAAGGGACGTCCTGTATACATAGAAGTCATAGTTGTGCCTGTGCGCAGCTGTGATTGCCATTGAATTGAGATCATCCTTGATCTCGCTAGTGTTTCAACATCCTGTCAACAATCCAGCTGCGCCAAACAATTACATTGTAGCTTTATATTAATAAAATAAATTGATTTGTTTGCTTATTTTTTTGTAAGATATTTCTCAAATTAAATACTGATATACCTTGGCGTTCGTTTCAATCGACCATGTATGTTTAATGATCTATTTGATCCAATTAACGTACATACACTTCAATCCTGCTTTTTATTTTTTATCTACTTTTATCTAATCTTGATAAGTATATGACAAACAACAATATAATTGGGTAGCCGTTAAAATTACATAAATTAAGACACTTTTTGTTTACTTGGCTTAAGAAAAAAAAATATTGATGATGCTTTTATCCAACCTTACTCCGAACATGCGAAAAGAGATTCGTTAGAAATTTATTCAAAATTAAGCTTAGCTGATGCACAAGATAAATATAATGATGTTATTGGAGACTTCCCAGTCTGATATTTTAAATTTTTGCATCAGGGCGCAAGTTCTGGAGCGCTACGCCAATTAGAGTATTCTCACAAAAGTTTAATTGGGGGTAATGGGATCTATACAAAAACAGCATCGATAGTTTTTATAAGTCCAATAGTTTATACTATTGGACTGTTTGCAATTATTTGAAAATTAAGTATTATTGATATCTAATTTGGCAATTAAACTTTTTGCAACGCCCGTTGCAGAAAGTTTTTGAAATTAAGTTATCGTAGTCGTATAATTTTCGCTCACGACAGGACAGTGAGCAAAAATTTTGTGCTTGGAAGACAAATTGAATTGAAATCGATTAGTCAATCCAACAAAGGAACCAAGTATGTCAAAAGAAATAACTTTTCATCTCGATCATGATTATAAGTCATTTTTAAGTGCGCTTAAAACTCAAATAAAATCCTCACAATTCCGTGCAGCACTGGCCGTAAATCAAGAAGTTATCAACCACTATTGGTACATTGGCAAACAAATAATTGAGAAACAGAAGCAAAAATCTTGGGGAACGGGCTTTATTGAAACATTATCTCGAGATCTACAGAATTTATTTCCTGAAACCCGGGGTTATTCAGTAGCAAACATCCGACGAATGAAACGTCTTGCCGAGGAATATCCTGATTTAAATGAAATTCGCGCACAAGCTGTGCGGGATTTACCTTGGGGACATATTGTTGTTTTAATACAAAGAGTTAATGATGCTATCATGCGTGATTGGTATGTAAGTCAAACCATTGAAAATGGTTGGTCACGCTCAACACTTGAAAAAAATATTAATCAAAATTTATATCAATCTCAAGCTTTATCCTCTAGTAAAGCATCTAATTTTATACACCGATTACCAGCGGCACAATCATCACTTGCGCAAGAAGTACTTAAAAGTCCATATAATTTTGATTTTTTAGGTCTTCATGATGATGCACTTGAGCGCGAAATTGAGCATGCTTCCATTGCACATATTACCAAGTTTTTATTAGAGCTGGGCAAGGGTTTCTCATTTGTTGGTAGTCAATATCCGATGGAAATTGATGGCGAAACTTATTTCCTAGATATGCTCTTTTATCATTTAAAACTTAGGGCATTTATTGTTATAGAATGGAAGGCAGTTCGCTTCAAACCAGAACATGCTGGACAATTAAATTTTTATCTCAACTTGGTTGATCAGTATCTTAAAACGGAACACGATAACCCTAGCATAGGTTTATTGCTTTGCAAATCAAGAAGCAAAGTCATTGCTGAGTATGCTCTAAAAGGCATAGAAAAACCAATAGGCGTTTCTGAATATCAACTTACAAAGGCAATTCCTGAAAACTTAAAATCAAACCTGCCAAGCATTGCAGAACTTGAAGCAGAATTCAGTGAAGATAATATTGATGGTAGTACGCATAAGACCAAATGATCTATTTATTTTAAATTAGAGTGTGACCATGGCAAGTATTCCTATACCACAACCATTAATAGACACTTGCCAACAGCTTAAAGAAAAAAATTGGCAAGCATTTATGCCACCATCTTTTGCGCCATATGACCTAATTTTTTGTCTCGACTTTTTAAAACAATATGATAACAATAATGCCACATTTGAATCATATCGTCGAGAAGTAGAACGATTAATTCAATGGGCCTGGCTAATTGAGAAAAAATCATTACTGGATTTGAAACGGCAAGACATTGAAAATTACATGCAATTTTGTTTCAATCCACCAAAATCATGGATTGGATTTAAAAAAGTAGCACGATTCATTACGCATAACGGCGAACGCATTCCCAACCATGAGTGGCGCCCATTTGTAGCCACTGTAAGTAAAATTGATCATAAAAATGGACTGAGGCCCAATAAGCAAAACTATCAATTATCACAAAAAGCAATTCGTGAAATTTTTACGGTGCTGAGCAGTTTTTATAATTACTTGGCCTTAGAGGAAAAAGTATCCATTAACCCGATTACTTTGATCAAACAAAAAAGCAAGTATATCCAAAAAACTCAACATCAAGCACAAGTGATGCGCTTGAGTGAAAAACAATGGCGAACTTGTCTTGATACAGTTAAAAATATGGCAAATAATGCGCCCGATAGACATGAACGGACATTGTTTATTATTTCTGCGCTTTATTTATTGTACTTACGTATCTCTGAGCTATGTGCCAGTGATCGTTGGACTCCAGAAATGCGACATTTTTATCAAGATAGCCAAGGATGTTGGTGGTTTAAGACGGTAGGAAAAGGTAACAAAATGCGAGATATTGCCGTACCTGATGACATGCTTGCAGCACTCAAGCGATATCGTGTCAGTATGCAGTTAACCCCACTTCCTTCAATGAATGATCAAAGCCCTCTATTACCTAAAGAAAAAGGTAAAGGAGCAATGACTAGTTCAAGACACATTCGTCGCTTGGTTCAAGACTGCTTTGATAACACCATACAAAATTTAAGAAGCACCGGCTTTTCAATAGAGGCTGATAGTTTTGAGTCAGCAACAGTACATTGGTTGCGCCATACAGGTATTTCCGATGATATTAATATGCGTGGGCGGCCTGTTGCGCACGTACGAGATGATGCTGGTCATAGTTCCAGTGCTATTACCGATCGATATAATGATATTGATCTCCTTGAACGACATCAATCTGCCAAATATAAAAGACTAATGTCGAAAGAAGATTAATCAGGAGGTGTACCAAAATAATTCTGTCAGCAATGCTGACAGTTTCGCATTTTACTTTAACAGATTTCCGCAACACCGCTGCGGAAATCTGTTATTAGCTAGTTTACTGCCGGAGATAGTGACAATTATCACAAATATGAGTTGGATTACATATCTGGGGCAAAAGCGAACTGAGATCCAATAGATACCATGCCAGGCTTGAGTTTATCTCATAATTTATGACATTCAGTGAGTGACAAAAAATCCAGGGGAGAATCAATAAAATTAGTGTGACACGCAACCGGTTTGATTATAATTAACACTTATTTGTGTGATATAGAAACTCTAATTCGCTTTTGCCCCAGATATGTAATTCAACCCAGTATAGCGAGAAAAACAAAAAATACGCTGCTCTCTGGAGTCTGAGTAGATTAATTCGGGATCAATATTTTGCCATGTCTCCTTTATATGAGTATTCAGTCCACGAGTAAAGCAATGCAAACCAAATTCAATGACAAACGCATATCGAATTTCAGGCTTATTTGTAGCTTCCTGTTGAACAAATTCCCAACGCAATTCGTTTAGATGATCGAGTTGATATACTTTGCTTTTGTAAATAAATGGATTCCACGTTTTAATTGTACATACCTCTTATTGTTATTTTGATTTTATCAATGCAAACTGGATTACTTGTTAAGCAATAAATAATCCCCCCGCTCCATAGCAATGGTAATGAATGCACTATATCTTAATGGGCTTGTGCTCCTACGGGCTTTAGTTCTTTTTGAAAAGTCCAAATCAAACCTAATATAATAATCCCCATCCAAGTTATTGATTTGCACCATGAAGCATAATAATAAAGCTGTATGAAGTGTTGTGGCTGATTTAAAATGGGAATTACATTAGGGGATGAAAATAAACTGATATTATTACTTACAATAATTGGTGATGCAAAAAGGAAAAACCCTTTTAAAATAAGCTCATGATTCTTCATTTTAACAGAAGAAAGAATAATCAAAACAAGCGCAGGCGCTAGAAGCAAAGCAAACCTTGGCCAGTAAAAAATATGAGTTATTGGGGTAAATAAATCGCCATAAGAGGAAAATACCCCTGATTTTAAAGCGGTTTCAAAAGAAAGCGACAAATAGGACAGAACTAACAGTAAAAAAGAGAAGTAGTGTATTGGTGTTTTTAGATTTATGCGCATTATAATAGTTCCTTTTTTTTGATCACGGTGTGAGCGTGCTTTAGCTCACCGCTTATTCTTTAGGATATAGTGTTCTTCCAGAAACGGTTGCTATTGCTTCTATAGGAATCGCATGTTCCTCATCATTAGAACAATTTAGGCTGATGATGCTAGCTATAGCATTGCTGTATCGTAATCAGGCCTAATATGTGTATCTGACGAGGCGATACATAATGTATTTCCAATGAATAATTTAAAACGTGCTTGGCTTAGTTTTTCTGAGACGTCGAAAGTCTTTAGAGTAACTCCTGATAACACTGTCCCAGGGGAAATTGTTTTTTCCTTGTGAGCCTTATCAGATGGAAGCTCAAATTGTTTTGTTACTATAATGTGCGCTGTTTTCCCTCCTTCAACATAAATTCTATTGGGTTTTTCTGATGAAGTCGAATTGGTATTTTTTGCTTTGCTTTTTATTAAAAGGAGATCAGGCGGCATTGGGCCGATAATTTTTAGTTCTGGTGAAGCCCAATAGATGGCTTTATTATTGCCTAAAAGTTTATAAGGCAAAAACACCACATCATGTTCCCCCATATTCCAAAAAACACCACAAAATAGATGCTTATCACCTATTGTAGAGCGGTTTAATAAATTACCTTTGCTGTCTGTAAAGCGATCGCAATAATGGTTATTTTGGGTCTTTGGCACTTTTAATGGTGAATACGCTAATTGAATTTCGCCATTGGCACCCATAAGAAACAATTGCCGTGAAGCAGTTGCATAGAAATCATAGCTCAATTTAGCAATGAATGGAGACAAAAACAGCACCAAGATCCCTAGCTTTATACCCAAACGCCGCGATGATTTTTCATCGAAAATAGAAAATAGAATGCACCACGTAAGCACAAGCCCCAGAACAATGATACAACCGTTAGCAAATGTTAAGAACACAATACCTCTCTTGTAAAAACTATCTATGCAAATGGTTACCATTTTATCATATTATTTTTTATAACATTTAATCTTATTAATTAGCTCATTTTTATTGAGTGCATCTATTTTATGTATTATCTTCTTAGGATTATGCCCTTGATCGAGCAATTGTTTAGCCCATAACATAAACACATCATCCTCGGTGAGAATCTTAAAAAGAATACGTTTTAATAAAGTCTTCGTGTGAACGTTTCAGATGTGATTTAACCTCCTCCAAAAACATCTGATATTGCTCAGTCGAAGAAAATAAATCCATGTTTAGATACCAATGTGCGCCATATTTCAAACTCATGGCATTTGATATAGCGGTACGAAAAGCGACTTCTATTCTCTCTAGGGCATCGATAACTAATAAGCGTAGCTCTCTATCAAAGGCATACAAATTTAAAAGATCCGAAAATCGCGTGTTAGGTTTAAATTGGCTAGTGTTTGTCGCAGAGCTAATGAGAAAAGGCTTAAAATAAATCATCAAACGATAGTAACCAATGGTCGTCAAATACTGGCTAGCTTCTTGTTCATTATCCAACAATAGCCCTTTTTGCCGTAAGTGATGTATTTGTTCTGGTATGGAAAGAGGTGGTTTATTAAAAACCATTTTTGAATGCATAAAGTAAATAACCCGCCCTGGTCCGCATTATTAAGAGGCGTGGCAGGTATGGTTAATTATATTATAACCCGATTGCGCTCAAAATCAAATACGATTGATTGTCATTAATGTAATTTAAACAGAATGTGCAACGTAACTGCCTGAATCACCGTACACGCCAATTCCCCATAAGAATGTTATAATTAACCGATCGTTAAAAGTCCTCATTTAAAGATTTTTGATTTAGGAATTATGGTGTAAGCAATGGATGTGAGTGTAAAAGAGTTTTTGATAACGCTATATATCGTAGGTGGATTAATTACCCTAAGTTATTCTATCCACAGCTTTCTCAATTTTCGACGCTTAAAAATATATTACAATAATAATTTGCTGCTAAAAAGGCCTGATATTAAACGCTATTTGATTCTTAACCCTCTCCCTTTGGCCATATTTTTTTGTTATCGAAAAAAGCCCTATAGAGCGATTTTCCGAGCTATTTTTTAAACATTATGGTGATGAGGGGCATACTTATTTTAGAAGCCAAGGGCTTAAAAACTTTTTAAATGACCTATTCAAAGGAAAAAATCGTTATAAAAAGTATCAAATACACACACTTTGCTGGCCAATTGACAAAAACTCTCAAGATTGGATTGAGCATGAGCGATTTTTTAAAGGCAATAATTTCTATGCGCGGATTGGGTTGAAGGAAGAGACACAGGTCTATTAGCCTATATGTACATAAAACAGTTAGCCCCTAATTTTGATTTTGGCTCAACTGGAAATTATAATAGTGAGGTTTGGGAGTATGGAGAGTCTCTACCCTGGATTATAATGCACCATTGCCGGAATGGGTTCTAAAAGCTATTTAAATAGCTTTTAGAAATATTTTTCTTTTCAACCTATAGAGATTATATTTGGGATATTGAGTTGCAATTTAATTAAACAATAATGTCCCAAAATTCCATCTTTCTGGTACTGAACAAATCCTCTTTTGTATATTATATGTTGTCCTTGGTGTTGATTGAACTTGAAACAGGAACGTGCAATCTGTTTTTATCAATTAAATCCAGATGCTTTGGAAGTCATCTATCAAAAGTAAATATTTAAATCATATGATAGATGTAACCCTCTTGTTTTCTGCCTATCACTAAAGTGTGTACCCTTGTGATATCAGAAAGCCAGTTTTGAAATTGTGTGTAATGGCTCGGCATTGGCCATCAATGCTCTTGCTTTTTTAGAGACTTTAATAAGAAAAGGCTAAAATCAAATAGCTGAATTTGTTTAAATAGTTTCGAGATCCTCATTGAGCGTTTATTATTACGGGGAAGGAAAATAATTGTTTGGTCATAAAATGGTCGTGGAGCAGGGTAAAATCCAACTGGAGCACCAAAATGTTCACATTCTTCACTAATAAAGAACCAGTCTTTACTATTTACAGAAAAAAGATCAAATTGGTTTAATAAAGAAAATACGGACTGTGAGTCTAAATGAACTGTATATAGTCTACCGCAAACAGGAAACTTTTTATTTAATTTTAAGGCAAGATATCGAGCTGCTGAAAAATGATGAGATCCCCCACTATTACATAAATGAATGCGGTTGTTATCCCATGCATAGCAATAAAATGAAGGATTATTGAATATTCGTCCGCCCTCCCACTGCAAATTTTTATTTAAATTTTGTTCTGATATGTCGGCGATTAAATTATGGTTAACTGTTGTTGCGAAATCATCAAGGGTTTTAAACAGGCTCAGATCTGATTTTGATGCGCCAAGGCAATCAATATCGCGAATATCACACCACCAATTTTCTGTTTCGTTAACTGTGACAATATATTCTAATTCTGGGATATATTGTTGTGTTGAGTAGTATCTTTCCCTTAGATTCATGGTGTATTTTTTATCAAAATAAAAACTATCCCACCTGTTCCAATGAATTATTTGATCCGCGTTAGCCGTTTGGGGAGGTGTTTTTAATAACATTTGTAGCTGAGAGTGACTTTTGATTTTTTTTATAAATCTTGATGGGTGTAAAAAACCTTCTTGTATCGAATCAACAATTAAATTAAGTACAGTCCCCATGCTTATCCTTTGTTTAGACGTGCGTTCAACTAGCTCAAAAGCTATTAAAATAATGCTAAAGAAGTATTCCTTTTACTATTGATGAAATACTGTTTTTTAGTTGTTTCCCATTATATATTTAAAGTGTTCAGGTTTTTTTTGTTTTAAAATGAGTTGTGTAGTTGGCTGTAATATCATCAGCCTCTAACTTGTATTGATTAAGACGTTGTTTGACAGTTTGACTGTCTTCAAACTTATTATCAGAGGCTATAGATTTTATAAATTGACGAGCGTTATTAACTAACTTTTCTAACAAGCTCTTATTTATTATTTTTATATTTTTACTTGGAGAACACGCATACTCAAAACAAGCAGATAAATGAATCATAATAGGTACACATTTAGCACCATTGCCATAATTGTTATTAAACCAAATTTCAGAACCATTCAGCTGATTACAATCGTGTTTACAAATAAGATCAGTGGTTGCACCATTTTTACATTCAATAACTAAAAATTTTAAATCATCCAACAGCCAGAGATTATCTGGTCCTTTTCCATAATCATTTTCGGGGCGTTGGCCTATAAAGCCAAGTAGGTATGCTAACTCTTTAAAAGCATCCTCAAATATATTTGCAGTGCCTTCACTAAATACAAGTTTTGAAAATACTCCCTCTGCATAGATAATAAGTTTGTTTCCATCTTTAAATTTTTCTTTTAAATAGTTAGAACATTGTATTGCTTGTGATCCGGTATGATTTTGTAGTGGCCTATAACAGATGCCTTCGATTGGTTTAAGAACTCTTAAATTATCAGATATAGCGGATAGCTGAGTTTTTTGCGATTCCACCTTATCGTACTTGTTTATATATTCCGACATGTATTGTTTTAACACGCCTCTTAATAAAGGATCTTCAGTTGACCTATTGATTTCATTCAAAATTCTATTTGCTGCTTCTTGTGGTTTCCCAGAGCGATCTAAATCGTAAGCCTCTCTTAAAGCTATTTTTATTGGGTCAGTTTTATTTTGATTGGAATAATTTAAGTCTGCCATAATACCTCTGCTTAACTTAACCCATTGAGGATCCCTTTTTAGACTGTAGTTTATGACAGTTTTAATCTCATCAGCTCCCTTATCTTTTATTTGGTCTGCTATTTGCTCTGATAATTCTAATTGAGCCTTTGTCGCGGGTGAAAATAGTTCTAAAGTTTCGCTCGTATAAAGCTGAGAAGTAAGATCTTTCCCCATAAGAAAAATGACGCAATAATCATCATTAGATCTAATTCCTCTCCCCATCCCCTGTTCCACTTTATGAACTATTTGATTTACTCTGTTCGAACTACCTGCAAGCTCACTCTGGCGAATTTTATCAATATTATTTCGGGCTGCTGGTAATCCATCTATAACTAATAATCGGCAAGCATTTTCGGGTAAATCAATCCCATCATATTTGTTAACTAAAATCGTTAAGCCAATATGAGTCGTTTTAAGTTGTTCAATTCCATGAAGCATACTGTCTTTATTTAAAATGAGATCCGCTGCATCCTCCCAAAACTCCACTCGCTTGTTAGAGGGGACAATAACTACCACGTTATATTCTTTGGATAATTCCAAACATAATGCTTTAACATCACTATCGAACATATTGGTGTTAAGAGCTTGTGGTAATAAGATTAATCTGTCACCTACATCCCCCGCTGAATCTGGAGTGATGGGGGTATTAAGATATTGGGGGCTTACACCAAAATGAGTCGTTAAGACGCTATCGTCCGATAATGTGGCGGTCATAAATATTTTTCTTGATGCATTACTCAGAGACGGAATCACATCAATTGGAATACAATTACTTGTAATTTCAATGTCATGCTTACTAATCACGCAACTACATCGCTCTAAATTTTCTTTTATTAATGCCCATTTAAATTTTATTTCTTCATGATTTTTGTTTTCAATTAAAACCTGCATTACATTACTAAGATTTTCTTGCCAGTTCCAATATGGGATTAAGATGTAGGCAAAAGGATCCCCTGATTTAATCTCCAAATATTTTGCTTCCGACTGCCTTTTCATTGCCTCTTCAAAAATACTAAATATTTTTTTATGTGCCGGGTTAGAGGATGATACATTCAAAGTGAATTGTTCTTCGACTGTATTTACGCATGCATGGGCATCATCAATAAGGATCGTTTTAATGGGTATTTTAGTTCCTTCATCCCCAACACCAAATACTGATTTTCCGTTAATTAATTTATATATATTAGTTACTAAAATTGCTTTCCCTTTTAAAAAACTCTCATTTTCAGGGTCATCGACTGCATTTAATCCAAGATCTTTTGCTTCGGATAAAACTTGCTCTACTAAAAAATTATCTGGAACAATGTAAACTACAGGTCCTTTCTTCTCATTCAAGCAACTTTTTAAAATTAAAAGGCCAACCACTGTTTTACCGCCGCCTGTATTCATTTTTATGACCAGGTTTCGTTCCTCTTTTCGGTCAAACCACTTGCTCCATACTTGAGATTGCACATCGCGGGGATAATGGAATTTGTTTGATTTTTTATTGGGTAACGCATTAAAAATTTCTCTCGGTTTTAAAACAGTATCAACAGTTTGTCCCGTACCCAATTTGGAAAAATCTAATGCCATTTAATGTCCTTTAAAGTTTACTGTTAATCCATATTGGCCAAAGAGTAATTAGGCCTGTAATTGCAATTTTAAGTGCATGTTCAGCGCATCAGCAACCTTCACCAGGGTCTCTAATGAGGGAATAAATGAACTATTGCCACTTTCAAGGCGAGAAATAACCGATTGTTTGGTTCCAATTTTATTAGCCAATTCAGATTGTGTCATATGTCGCTTTTTACGGGCATTTACAATCATTACTGCTATATTATTAATAATTTGCTCACGCTCATAGTGCTTGGCAAATTCTTCATCTTGATTGATTTTATCGTCAATAAATTCATTTAAGGTAAGTGCTTTCATTCTCGTATACCTCCATCATTCGTTTTTCAGCCAGTTCAATTTCTTGCTTTGGCGCTTTTTGTGATTGTTTTTTATAGGCATGTAAAAGAACGATGATTTCTTTTTGAATGCACACATAAAAAAACCGATAACCACTGCGCGATGTTTTAATTTTAATTTCCCAAAGCGAGCCTTTTATTTGCCTGAATTGTACCCTTGGGCTGTCAAACCCTAGCTCTTCAATACTCTTTAAACAACCAGCAAGTCGCGCTATCTCATCGGACGGCAAATCATTTAGAAATTCCGCCACGGGGTTTTTGCCCGATTGTTTTTGGTAAAATTTTATTTTCATAATAATTTATAGCATAAATGTGATAATTTGGAAAGTATTTAACTAAACTTAATCCATGGATTTTAGTTTATTGCTTAACGTTTCCGAGTTATTCAAAGATTCTAGTTTATCGAGCAGTTCCTTGAGCGGTCTATGATTTTTTAGTAATGGATTTGCCCACAAAAACAAGATATCGTCATCAGTTAATATTTTTTGCACTATATCTGGTTTTTCCTCCAGTAAAATCTCTACAGCACAAGCTACTAACCATTTAGAGGTTGATAATTCACCTTTTGCGATTTCTTCAATGGTTTTTGGCGCAATACTTTTATCTTTATTGAAAAGCGTTCTGGCTTTTTGGTGCAGTTTTTCTGATTTGTTATGAATGGATAATAATTCAGAAAATATCGCCTGTATTTTCAAGGAAACATCTGTTTTTACATTTTCAGATAATCCTAGTTGATTAAGCAGTGTAAGCGCTTGCTGTTTTTTTTCATCAGGAAGGCTTGCTGTCTTTATTTTAAGTTGCCCAATAGCGGCACTTATCATGGCATCATAAACATTCAAGTCGATGTGTTCTTCAAAGCATAACCTGCTGAGCTCATCAATAGCATCAATAAAACTACCTGGTAATCGGATCCTAAAATCTTTTTGTTCGGACAGAGCCTTTGTGGAAAAATAATGCTCAATAGCCACAAGATTATTCATGTAGTGCTTTAGTTCAATGGCTTCGTCCTGGCTTAATTTGTCCCAGCTATCGAATTCATCGCAGTTATTTGCTTGAAATGAGCCATAGGTTGTTTTTTTATCGGCTGATTGCACGTGAACTCTAGGTGGTTTATTCATGTTTGCTTTAACGGCAAACGATAGTTTTTTCATGAATCTACTCCTGTTAATGGCCTACTCCCTACGGTAGGGAGTAGGGCAATAGTCAGTATTTATAATCGGGTATTCTTTCTATTCTGTTATCAATGAATTCAACCAGTTGATCGCAATAGACTCCTTTTATCGGTTTATAGGGTATCACTGGCCACACTAGCATGTCTGAAAAGTCTTTGTTAAGGTAAAAGGAAATATTGTATAAGTCTTGCGCCTCATCCAACTCGATACAGACAAAACCATCTAAATAACGCGCATGAACTCTTATTGCAAGTGCATTAGATGATAGTTCATGCCATTTAGATACGCCCCAAGACCAAACGATCGCTTTATTCGTGTGCAGCAATTGTTGCTGGATAATTTCTGGAATAGTCATTGTGTTCTCCTATGTTTTTACTATGTGTCATTAGGACAAGAACAATATAACAAGGGCAGCAATAAATATCAACATTTTTGGTAAATAATTTTTATAAATATATTTTATAATAATTGTTGACGATTACGCGCTTTTTTGAGATACTGTATTTGTTCCTTGAGAACAATAGTAAAAACATAGGAGAAAACATAATGTTACCCATTTTATCAAAAGAAAAACTATTTAAATTAGCCCCTTCCATATTCACACAAGAAAGTTCCCACAAAACAAGTGATCAGTACTCACCCATCTCAACAGAGCAAATCATTGAAAAATTAATGTCAGAAGGATTTTTTCCAACTTGGGCAACTCAGACCAAAAGCCTGAGTCAAGAATCGAAAGCATTTGCAAAACACATGCTCCGTTTTCAACGCCATGATGTCATTCAAAATAATCAGGGACTTTATCCAGAACTTGTTCTTATCAATTCTCATGATGGCCTGTCTTCTTATCGCCTAATGGCGGGTCTTTTTCGGGTTGTGTGTGGTAATGGAATGATTGCGGGACAATCCTATGACGAAATTAGAATTAAACATCAGGGAGATGTTGTTGGGAACGTTATTGAAGGTACTTATAAGGTGATTGAAACCGCGAACAAGATGCTCGATGTATCAGATGATATGGCTTCAATTCATTTAAACGATACTGAAAAGATGATTTTTGCCGAAGCTGCCCATTCTCTAAAATTTTCTGATGATGAGGGCGCAATGATCGTTGCTCCTGAGCGTTTATTGCAACCAAGGCGTTATGTGGATCAAAAAGATAATGATTTGTTTACGGTGTTTAATGTCCTACAAGAAAATTTAATTAAAGGAGGGATCCGTGGCCATCGTTTAAATAAATACGGTTACACCACTCGAACAAAAACGAGAGAAGTAAAAGCCATTGATCAAAATGTGAAATTAAATCGTGCGTTGTGGACGTTAACCGAAAAAATGATGGAAATAAAAAGGTAAAGGAATTTTTTAGAGGCAAAGAAAAATCCCTTTGCCTCATCTTGAAAATAGCGTGTTAACAATAGCAAGATAAAAGGAACATTGATGAAATTAAGACTATACCACGGACGCAATACCCCAGAACAAGAAATGGATGATTGGGGCTTTGAAGGAGCAACACTTTTTGGTGTTGATGGCATTATCTGGACATACGGAGTTCCTAGAGTGTTTTTTATTAATGATGATTATTTTAATATAGCCAAGGAAGTAACCGGTTGGGATGAGATTGCTGATGGTTTAGAGATGCGTGTTTATGAGGATTTAATTAAAACCAAAGAGGGGTACTTTGGGGATTGGGAATTAATTGGAATATAAGTGGTACTTTTTTCTATTCTTTTTGTCTCCTTTTGTTGGTTTTATATCTTATATATGCGTTGATAATTAATAGTATGTTAATTGATAGGATCACAGAATAATAAAAAATTCTGTGATCTAAAATTAGAGCTTCCAATTTATTGATGATTAAAAATAAAAAATTCTTGATGTAAGAAAAAATAGCATTAATATTAATCAGAATAATAATGACTAAAAATAACCCCACCTTCCTTTTTATTAAGGAAAAAAATAACATTATTGAATGTGCTTTTATTTGTAAGGATCTAATATTCATTCTAGGATAGTACCCTACCTGATACCAATCCCACGGCTTCTAAGGGTATCGATTTTGAGTTCTCATTGGCGCAGTTTATGCCGCTAATTTTTGCAACTATATTTCCTGATCTATAATCAGTTTTTAAAATGGAATCCGCAATTGCCGTACAAGACATGGAATTGATGTTTATTTTAAATCGTAATTGATTTGGATTATCAGAATCATGAAAAGGAGCCATGACGAATGCGCTGAAAATTGTACCCATGGGTATCGATTTAGATTCCTTAATATCAGATGAGGTGAAATTAAAATTTTTTGTAACCACAACTTCCCCCATCTTGCTTTCTGACACATAAATTCTTTTTGATTTTGATGTGAGTTCATTTTTATGTTCGGCCAGCAGTTTTAGAGACTCATTTTTATTAATAAACGGAATAGGGATAAACCAATCAACAATGGTTATCATGACCTTATCCAGAAAAGGAGGTTCAACACCATGAATTTTCGCGGCAATCTCGGACAACTCTTTTAGAGATATATAGGTTTGCTTTTCTTTTTGATTTAGTTTTGATTGAACGGAATAAGAGTGATAACCAAATAGACCAATAATAGTTAGTGGTATGATGTATTTACATGTAGTCCTAATACGGTTTTTCACTCGGATATCCTTTTTTTTTAATTGTATATTTACTAAATTAAATCCTAATGCGGAACAATACTAAACGGATTCAATAGCCTGTTTCTTCTCTTTTCGATGTTGCTTCCATTCTTTATCTTTAGAAAAGATCATGATGGAGGACTCTTCAAAAAAATAGCTAATATCATCAATGCCAACCCATGAGCAGTATTCTTTTATTTCTGAGTAAATGTCTTTACTAATTTCGATTTTAATTTTTTCTTTTTCAGGTGTTTTTTTTGCACTAATTAAAGCCATGGTATTCTCCAAAATTAACATCAATTTTATAAAAAATTTAGTTTACTATATCAGTAAAAATAGGACATAAAAATACAAATCGAAACAATTAATAGCGATTGGCAAACGGATCATAACTATTGCAATAATTTGTAGATGAATAACTACGATAATTGTTGTCATGATTTCTATAATAATCATCAAATGAACTGTTAGATCCAAATGTATTGCCATTTACATCCAGACAACCAATCATTGGCAGGCCGCTTGCAGGATTAATTTTTGTATCATTTGATTTAGAGTAAGAATGAAAAGAATGCCGTTTAGCATACACAGCCTTCTCTTCTTCAGTCCATTCACTATAGGGTCTAAAATGAATGATTTTAGCAATTTTTTTCAGAAATCTTTTTAATATATTCATGATATAAATATCCCTATTGAGTAAATGGTTAAGAGAATACTGTGAATCACAAGCACGCAATTATTATGCGCTTTTCATAATATTAATTTAAATAAATAATACTAAAATTCCCAGTTAAATGCCCATACAAAAAGAATGATTAAATTAAAAAAGAAGTCGGGTAACAGGACCGAGTCGCCCCAGTCCCGTCCCCTAAGAACGTAGCGTGCGACTTTCACCGCACTACGCTCGAGCCTTTCTAAGGCTATTCACCCAGCAGTAATTCACTTCCGATAACATTTAATTTCTGGTCTTTTACCCATTGGATAAAAGAGCACTGTTTAGTCCATTTTTTCCTACCTTCAAAGTATTCTTTATACTCTGGGAGATAGGGATTAGCAATCGATCTTACTTTAACGTGTCGTTGTATTTTTATATCCATCATTTTGCAAATACAAACATTCTTCTTACCGTCCTTGGTTTTAACAACATCACTAAAAATCCATCGCCTGGACACGCTTCGATTTCGAAAGTAGCGATCCATTGCTTTAACGCGTTTATGTCCGTTAAATTTTCTCATCGTCCAATAAAATGTTTTCTGGTAAATGTAATTATCCAGTGCGGCATAAGTTGCTTTGGAAACGACCCTTCGATAATAATTAGCCCATCCTTTTATGATTGGGTTTAGTTTTGCTATGAGTTCAGCTCCACTCCAACCATATCCTCTTTGGACTGTTTCTTTAATCTTCAACTTTATCGCTTTAATGCTGCTTTTTGAGGGTTTGGTTAGAAATTTCCCTTTGTATTTTCTGACATTAAAACCAAGAAAATCAAAGCCTTCTTCAATATGCACGATTTTGGTTTTTTCCTGTGATAGCGAAAGCCCTCGTTGTGCAAGAAAGTTGGTTATTATCGGCATCACTTTTTCTTTGAGGATTTCAGGACTTTTCGCGGTTACGACGAAGTCATCAGCAAAGCGAATATTATTTACTTTATCACCTTGCTTACAGCCGGAATGAATTTCCTTCTCAAGCCCATCTAGAATCAGATTTGCAAGCAGTGGTGAAGCTGGACCTCCTTGAGGGGTGCCTCGCACTGTTTCAAATAACTGATTCTTGTCCATGTAACCTGCCTGTAGCCATTGGGTTAGCACTCGTTTGTCTATAATGACGTTATCTTTCAACCATCCATGATCAATTTCATCAAAACAGGCTTTGATGTCACCCTCTAGAATCCATTGGGCGCAATTTTTCCTCGCTAATGTTGAATAGCATTGATATATTGCATCATGGGTACTGCGTTTAGGCCTGAATCCGTAGGAGTTCAGATCAGCAGTAGCCTCACTTATTGGATCTAGGGATAGTAAATAGAGTACTTGCATAGCCCTGTCTTTCATCGTAGGTATGCTTAATGGCCGCTGTTTACCATTCTTCTTAGGGATATAGATTCTTCGAAGTGGTTGAGCCTTGTATCCTCTTACCTTTAGGCTGCGCGTTGCTTCGTATTTTTCCTCTGGTGTGTTCCAAACAACACCATCGATACCTGGCGTTTTGCTGCCTTTAGCGGTAGTGACTCGTTTTACTGCAAGTCGTTTTGCACTAGCTGAATTAACTAGCAACCATTGCAGTGATCTCACTTTTCCATACTGTTTATTACGTACTGCCTTTGCGATACGCATTTGTAGTCTGTATACATTCTTCTCAATACTGTGCCAGCACAGCTGGCTCCACTCTGTATTTAAATTAAATGTGTCAGGTGCACCAGATACCAAAGGACCTGTCATTTGCTTTCCTCACTTCTACAAATTCTACAAACTCTTTCGCAATGAAAGACCAGTTGGACGTGGGCTTCTTTTCAGAGCAGGTGACATTTAAACCTGTATCCAATTCACTACAAATTGGCCTTCGCTTTTTCCAACCTCCCAAACCTGCATCCCCATAGGTAGATCTTGCGATCTACTGTCTCCAATAAGGAGAGAGATACAGGGTTTCCAAGTTCCCCTGTTTGAGTAATACCGGGTTAGGTGCCTGCTCTCAGCCGGAAAGTTTTGTAATCGTGTGGGGTTCGTGTGATTCTCCCAACTACCTTTCGTACCTTTTTGGTTCAAGCGTGTCAGCCAATTGCGCTTGTTGCGAGTTACGGCCTTTATCACAGATTTACTTACATTCACCATACCAGTTACCTAGTAGCTATCCCGATTTTGGCTATCAGGTAGATTTTATTCTTTTCAGAGGTTATCATCTCACCACAGGCTCTTCACCCGTAGTTTTGCTACGTTGTCAGAGAGGCTTTATTAACTCTCGTAGGTTCATCTGACGACACAGATGGTTTTCGGAATTGCTCCCGATTAACAACTCAAAACAGCAACTTTTCTTGTCGCACCACACCCCTCGCAATGTTTATTGCTTAAAACATTTTATTATTATTCAATAACTTACGTGAAGATGAGCATTTTTAAATCTGCCAACACCTCTGTTTTATATGGGTGTGCATCCACTCTTTAATATTAATCAATAATTTATAAAATATCAACACCTAATCCACACCTAGTAAATGAATAAAAAACCTCTATTAAACAAAGATACACACCTATTCGACCCCTATAATTAAATGATATAATTATTCTCAACTAGCCAAAATCAGTGCACTGAACCTGTATTATAAATTTAAAAGAGGATTTTATGCCCAAGGCCTATTGTTATTTAAATCAAAAAATTATTGATCAGCTCGAATCCATTAAAAAAGATGAAGGGCATGATTCATCGTCTCAAACAATGAAAGAAATGATTGAATTAGGAATAAAGGTTTATCTCCATAATAAAGATAATCCAGTGATAAGCGAGGATGAAAAAAGACGCTTAGAAAAAGAAGAAGAGTTAAATCGTCAACACACGACCCATCTTTTAAGATTGCTGGGAATAAGTGCTGATATTTTTCGTTGTGTTTATGATAAAAACAAACTTCAAAGTGATTCGAATAATGCCGAAGAACATATCGCAGAACTGAAGAAAAAGGTAGATAATTTCATTGAAGGATTTATCAATAATTAAGTTATAAAAAATAGTACTTGCCGTTAAATTGAAAGTAATAAAGATAATTTTTACTCTAAAAATTTTACCTAGAATCGAACATTAATTGTTTTAATTGGAAATAGGTAGTTAATCCAATTAAAGTAAATGCCCCTAATGAAATAGCTAAACTACCATAATAAAATAGTTCATTTCCCTTGGGAAAATGAACTATTTGGTCAATATATTCGATAAATAAAAAATACAATAACCAAATCAAAACCAACGAAAACGCTAATCCATTTTTTACATCATAATAAAAACAATGAATACGACTTAATATTGCTAAAATTATAAAAAACGGGAGCGATATAAAATAAAAAAACATTTGCATTCCAGATGGCTCATAAGCAACCTGTAATAGGTTGTTCATTTTGGTGGAACAAGCTACTAATACATAGACATAAATAAGGTAGAATGATGATCCATTTATCAATATTAGAGAGATTATTCCACACATTTTTTTCATATAAAAATTCCCATGCTCAATCAATTAAAGATATTTTAATATATTTCCATTTCTTCTCGCTGAAGGGTTTTCAATTTATCAATTGAATTGTTTTTAATTTCAGGAGTTTCAAGGTTCATTTGTCGTGAAATGGTATCAAGACACTTCTTAATTTGATCTTGATTCAAATCTGTTTTATTGGGGCTTCCAATCAGTTTATCGACACTAACTGCTTTATTTAATGTATCAACTACTTCTTGTATCCCTCCGATTTTAATCACATCATTAAAGTCTTTTTGACGCAGCGGAATGGCAATTTCTATGGTTTTTCCATGCTGTTTCAATCGTTCAATGGTTTGAATAATTACCCTGTCCTCTTTAATGGGTTTTCCATCATTATCCATGCAAATGACTATTTTATCGGTGAGCAAAGCCATATCGATATTTACAAAATTTTCTTTCCCTAGTGTCGCTATAACGCGTTCATTTTGAACTGCATCCCTGATGCTTAGTCCTGTTTCTACACCTTCTGCGATATAGGTGACACTTTCATGTCCTTTCCCCTCATTTAATATGACTCCAGCGCCTGCTTTTATTCCATAAGATTTCTTAGGCTTTATCTTCATAATTGCTTGATTCGCTGTGTCATTATCCAGATATACTGCTTCAACGCAGGCCACTTTATTGTCTTTGTCCCGCGCAATATTCAATAGTGCTGGCCTGTAGCGAACTTCTTCGGTATCTTTAGTATAAACATGGGGATGAAAGCGAATATTTTCTCCAGACACATTATGAATCTTTCTGATTTCTTTTAAATACCGCTCTGCTATTGTACCTGATATGGGTTTAGATTCTCTCGCTAATTGCAGCCCATAATCTGATGTTTTTCTTTTCTTATCAGAATCGATTGCTTGAATCTTATTAGGGTTTTTGCTTGCTAATTTAATACGTTCTTTTAAGTCATCACCTGTGAATTTGGCAGCATATTCAAGACTTTCTTTAAAATTTAGATTTAATGTTTTTTGAATCAAATGAAGCATGTTTCCTTTTTCCTTTGTTTCAAAGTTATGCCAAACTCCTCTTTTTTCTCCACTTAAACAGATGCTTAAGCTGCCTTTAGTACCATATCGATATTCTGTTTTTGACGAAAGCGCTCTATTGGGCTCTCCAAGTAGTGATTCAATCACGAGCTCAGCCTGGTCGGATAAGTTTTGTGACAGCATATTCGCATCATAGCGAGGTTCCTGGTTCTTTATTTTGGGCATACCATGCATTGGCTTGAGTGATTTTGGTTGCTCATTGGGCGTTTTGGACTTCATTGGGGTATGCAGGAGGCCAAGCGATTCCAATGCAGAAGTTTTTTCAGGAGTAACACGAAGTTGTTTTCGTAGTTTTTTATGATCGTCCGTATAAATCATGGCATGCAAGGAACCTCGCGTTACCATGATATAAAATGAACGCAGATGGTTTACTTGAGCATTTTTAGTTTCAGCAACTCCAATAACAAATGGGGATGAAGCCCCTTGAATTGAATAACTGGTAGCAGTATAACTATAATCCCAATGGGAATCCTTCATCTGTTTTTTTTCCAGAACGTGCGCCACGCCACTACTGTCTTTTACGGTAAATGACTCATCGTTTACCTCCGTCACCTGCACCCTTTCATTAGCGAAACGTCCCAAAGTCTTATCAGATTTTTTAAAATGAATTTTTTCACCCACCGAAACTCTTCCTGGCATGGATTGAAACAATTCAATCTTCCAGTCTTTATTTTCTTTTTCAGGAACAAAGAGGCATTTATTTCCTTTCGTATCATTTAATACCACTACTTTCGCTGCCTCATCTACCGAAACTACTTTGAAATAGTGCTCTCCTTTCTTTAAAAAATACTCTTCTTTCTTTTTTAAGCAATCCCGATACGTTTCACAATAATAAAGCTCTGCAGTGGTGTAATTCGTGCTTAGTAGCCGCGGGAACTCTTTGTTTTCAAGGCCTATGGTAGACTCTTTCATCAGTGCATTTCTAATCAGACCATTTGCAACTTCCCTTTTTTTATTTTCATGAATGATAACAATGGTGCTATCACGGCATGCTGGTGTCCGTGATAAATAATCTCCTACAGCCATTTCTATCGGGCTTTTTTCTTTTAATTCTTCCTGGAAGGGTTCTCTCGATTCTTGTTGAGTGTGTTCTTGTTGCTGGTACGCTTGGGTCGAGTGGCCTGTTTCAATAATTGAAGAGGTTATGTTGTGGTAAGGACTATCGGTTTTAGTTCGGGTGATTGAGTCTAAGGGTTGATTCGCTAACTGAGTTAACGCCTTATCAATATCCCCCGTGATTAATGTTTCGATTGCCTTTTTGTATTCGATGACTTGTTGTCGTACCAAATCATCCATACAGGCCACCTTGATGCTTCCTTCCTGAATCAATATCTTGCTTGGCTTACCGCTTTCAATGCTTTGATGCTGGCTAATATCGCCAAGCATTGCGCAACGAGCGCCCGAATCATGGATTTTTTGGATGAGGCTTGCGCAATCTCGATTAGAGACCATAGAAGATTCATCAAGCAGCACCAGTGTTTCTTTGCTTAATGTCGCTTGCTGTTCTTGTTCAATAAGAAAACTCTTTAATGTTTGCGCTTCAATTCCCAGCGCCCTCATTTCTTTTACAGCCTGGTGCGTGGGCGCGACCGCAATCAGTTTAACCTCTTCATGAGTCATAGATTGGACATGCCTGATGGTGTCAATCGCACTTCGAGTCATGGTTGTTTTTCCTGTTCCTGCATAACCCTGAATCATAATAAACTGATCAGTTGTAGTCGTGATTAACTCACATGCTTCTTTTTGGCCTTTGGTAAGGTGTGTGGGCTCTAATTGTTTTCGTGCTTCATCACCACTCATTAGCGGCTTTATGGTGTTAATACCTGCTTTAACATTCTTGATAATCGACTCTTCAAATGCCACCGCTTCTTTGGTGGTCAAAATCTCGTTCCCCCCTGATATTAAATCCCCATTAGTCATGACCTTATCCAGGACGTTATTTAATTCGTTAAGTCCTGCTTTTCCTATAGCCTGAGTGAGCGCAACCTTAAGCAAATCTGACCGAGTAAAGGCTGCTTCTCGTTCTGAAAGATGGGCTATTGCAAAGTTCAGCGCTTTTTCTGCATCACTTTTTTGAGGTTTTTCCGAGGTTAAAATAGTTAAGGCCTGTTCCAGTGACGTGAGTAGATCAGTCGTGGTTCTATGGTCAATAATCTGTGCACCATGATTGGTTTTGGCAGCATCCAAAGTCAGCGATATCGCCGAGGATTTTGTTGCAGTCTTCATTGCAAACCGATTAGCCTTCTCCACATCATCCGTAATAATCATTAATTCTTCTTTGCTCGATTCGCATAATACCGACATGGTATTTTGTTTGAGCGCATAGGCCGGTAGTGTCATAATGGTTTGTTTCACGAGTTTAAAATCATCAGAATAAATGGTTTTGGCATAGGCATGGCTCAATGGGAAATGCTTTTCGTTACTCGTGATAAGATGAATAGTTCTTTTTCCATCTTTTATTTTTATTCCATGGCGGGTAAATGCAGTGACCTCATATTGGTTACCGATTTTTAATCCTTCAAAGGATAAACTGCCCATAGCAATTAATTGATCTCCTATACTTACTGATAATGGTGTTTGTTCATAAACCTGCGTGGAATCTGTAATATTTTTAGCAGCAAGTTGTGATCTTACCCCGTTATGATTCCGAACAATCAATTGATTGTCTTTTTCATTGACACCGATTACCGTGAATTTTTTTGATTCTGTACGGGTGTTCTGGATTAATACCCAATCGGGCTGATAACTTTTGGCCAATTTTTTTTCACTTAAGGTCAAGGACATAGGGGTTAACGTATTGATGCTCTTTTCATCTACTGAAATCTCCCCGTGCTCTTTTAACTGCTTACGGATTGCTTCATTGACCTCTTTCGCTTCGAGCTTTGAGACAGTTAATACTTTTGTATTCTGCCTCTGGTTCAACGGTAAGTTACTGTACATTTGTGCTGTTTTTAGAATACGCCCTTCAATCGTTTTTTCTTCTATGAGATTGATGTTGGTAGCAGGCGCTTTCCTGTCATCAACCTCAAATGTTTTTATGCCGGCTTTATTCAGCAAGTCGGGAATATCGGATTTAAAACCAGAAAGGGATTGTGATTTTTCCAGCAAAATGACTTTGGCACTACGCTTATCGGCAATAGATAATAAAGTATTCATCTCGTCGGGAGTAAGACGCTGTGATTCATCCACAATCAGCACCTCGCGCTCCTTTTTACTGTTAAAAAAAGGTAATTTATGCTCTGAACGATGGCGATAATTAAAGCCCGCAACTGTTTCACACAAATCCTGTTTTCCAATAGATAAAATCCATTGCCACAGGGTAGGCGCTGATTGGGTCATGTCCTTATTCATCGTCCGCGCAGAATAAGCAGAAGGACAAAGAATACGAATTTTTTTTGAATCCTGTGAATAATCAATTAAAGTACTTAAGAGCTCACGCGAGGTAGCACTTTGCTGTTTGATGCGCACAACCCCTTCTTTATTAAATAAGGCTTGAGTTACTGCTTTTTGAATGGACTCATTATCAGTGAGTTTGCAAACCTTATCCGTATTGCGTTCTAAGCCTTTTTTTTGGGGTGTGAAGTTCACGATTTTTTTAATGAGTTCTTGTTCCTTGTTAATGAGCGTACTCGTTGTAAAAGAGGAGTTTTCTGTATTAAGAGCAATCAGATTTTGTGCATCAATTTCTTTATCAATCCGTGCCATCAGTGCTTCAAAGCCCTGTTCACCTAAGGAAAAATAAAGGCTCGTCTGTAATACTTCCTGATAGGTAAAGGTTAGTTTTTTTTCTTCTAAATGCGCAATTGCGTCAAGAACACTTCTATCGAGTTCTTGATTATTGGACATGGTTTCTTTTGGTGTATGCGATTCTTTAGTTTTTTCTTTTAAGGTGGCAAGATAGGTGGCTGGATTAACGCCCAACGCTTCACTTTCAGCGCTCCATCGTGTGCGTAATTCCTCTGGAGAAACCATTTCCTTTGATTTCCTTGAATCCAGAGTCGCCCTGTCATACGCTTTTAATGAATTAGAGTGCATCCCTTTAATATGTTCTTCAACCTGGGCACGGCGCTTAGAGATTTGCTCCAACAATGCCTTATCAAAATGCTTGATTTCAAATAGACCATGAGCATCACCCGTATGCTCTATTTCGAGCCCCATTTCTTTTAAACCAAGAGCCATTTCAGAGCGGTACACAAGTCCCAAAAAGATTTGATTATCCATAATCCACTCCATGGTGCCATTATTGCGACTGATATCAGAAGCCAACGCACGCCATTTGCCATCCAGCCGCTCGGTGAAATTCATCAACAATGCATGCACATGAAGCTGAGGATCAAGCTCTCTGGAGGTATCATGGAGAATGGCAGCAAAACAAAGATTCCCCGTTTTTTCATATTCCATGCCTTCTTTTCCTGATTTGCGCGCTTGTGCCGCCTCCTTTTCAATCAGTTTTAAGACTGTCTTTACCGCATTGAGGTGCAAATCAATAAATTCTTTGTGTTCACAAACCAGCCCAAGATAGGACACGGATTTTGGGGCAGAAAAAGTTAAATCATAACCGCCTCGCCTGTTCATTTCACCAGTGGCTGATTTCAAGCCTTTAATCACATCACCGCTTGGTAATTCGCCACTGACAATAGACTCAAGGGTTTTTACGTTAACTTCTCCAGAAAGATTTTGACGCGCAGCACTTAATCCAACCCATTGGGTAACCAATTGGTTCGTAAAATAATAATTTTCCTGATCAAAATAATAACCAGGCTTTTTAATTGGTTTGACTCGCAGACTTAACATGATTTATTCCCCTATCAAAAAATGAATTCCTTATCGGACTCGCATTCGATACGTTTGATGTTGGTTGGCGCTTGCACCTCAAAACGACCGCTGGTGGGCTCATTAACGGCAGAACCCTTTTTGAGATTTGCATCACACGGAGGAAGGGACGGTATGGCACGAGGTAAAAAACCTGCGGCCTTTATACTTCTTTTTTGATAATGAAGTTCCAGCTTTGTAATAGGGTATTGACCAGGCAATCGCAGATAACAGGTAAGCGGATCAAGTCCCATAATTTCAGGATAGGTTACTAAGGGGCGTGTTATACGGTTTTTTCCTAATGAAATGCCGTCACGAATGGAGTTGGCTCCATAAGAGTAATTTTCTCGGGTGTCATCAATTTCTTCATCCCCAAGCTCTTTACTGACAAGTTGCGCCATTTCATGGCTTGGGCTTGCAAAAAAGGCTCGGGTATTAAGCAAATCAAAAATTTCAGCTGCCCCACTACGCCCATATACCTTCTCCAATTGACTAAAGCTCTGCATTCCCAGAAGAAAACAGCCGCCAAATTTCCTGACTTCAGCAATGGTTTCACCTAATAAGGGTAATTTGTGCAGGCTTGGTAATTCATCACAAATAAACCAAATTCGCCTGTTCGCGTCTTCTGGCAAACTTAAGAGTGTCAGTGATGCCATGGCAATCCACATCGAAATCAACGGCTTTAAAGATTTATGTTGTTCCCCATTGCTTGATATAAAAAGCCAGCCCTCCAAATCTTTATTTAACAGATAATCACGAATGGAAAAGGAAGGCTTCCCAGACTCATCAAGACCACTTAACGACTGCATTGATTTAAGGTAGGTTGTAATGACAGAGCGAATGGAGATGGCTGTTTTTTCTATTTTATTACTGACCAAAGTTGCTGCCGCTGTACCGTTGAGATAAGGTTCCAACTCGCTAAACTCACCAGTTACAAGTAACCCTAACAGCTTGGATAAGGAACGTTCTTTATCCTCACGCATTTGACTTGCAAGACAGGCAAACACGGTACGTGCTGCATTAACCCAAAACGGATCGTTTTCTCCATGCATAGGGATGAGACTTTCTGCCATATTTTCCAGTAATTCATCTTTTGGGGCTTCCAGCCATAAATCCCAATTAGCGCAGCGTGCATCAAAAGGATTGAGCAAGACATCATGACCTTCCTGAAAATACGCCTGAGTAAACGTGCACCCCTTGTCATAAACAATCACTCGGTCGCCACGCGCACGTAAACAATCCATCAATTTCATGATGAACTGACTTTTCCCCATACCGACCGTACCATGTACCAATAAATGCTGTACCTCTGATCCTTGCAAAAGAGGAAATCCATCAAGTTGTAAATCAGATGCTTTTCTTTGTTTTATTATCTGTTTTTTAAGTGTTTCTGATGGGACTAAACTCGCCCCTCGTATAAATTGATTTTGCGTTTGAACCTTTCCTCGATAAATGAAATATCGGCTCACCAAAAGTGCCACAATCAACGATAAGGGAAAACTCCATAGAGTTGACTGTAACAAGAAGGTCAGTAAACGATCTGAGGTAGCAGAAAAATAGTGATTGTGGAGAAGCTGCTCGACAGTTTGTGATGCATTCCCCCCTTTAACAGGGATAGAAAATACATGTGGCACCCCTGCCAGGTGATAAAAGTGAGCCGCGTGATAGGACACCGTCTGTCTTATCATTCCATGTGGCGCAAAAATACCGGTCAATACAATGCTTAACCCTGCCCAAATGAATAAGTAAACATGAAAGAGCGCTTTGTTAATCTGAAACCACATCCGCAGATTATGGAATGAGATCTGGCCTCCACGGGTATAATGTTTGTAATTGGATTCATGACTCATTTTATCTTCCTTCTGCTTGTTTTGGGCAAAGCAGCGGCTTCCACTGCTTGCATTTGTGGTTAAAATTTATTCTTTTTGATGTGTTTTGTTTATTTTAAGGGTATTGCCGCACTGGCATTTTTGTCCTTATCAAAATAATTCTTTATGAGAGTAAACAGAGCGCTGATGCCTATCCTATTGAGCTCCATTTCAACAAGGATGCTCGTTAAAATCCCGCTGATGAAAAAAGCGCCAAAGGATATGAAGAAGGCAGCACTGGGAAACAAGAACAGTGAAGGAATCAAAACAAGCCCTGCAAATATTCGATAAGCTATAGTTCCAGCCCGCCTTATTTGTTTTACAATCAATGAGCCTGTTCTTAGTTTGTGTTTCAATTGATAGTCAATCAAAATGTATTGATTTAATGAGCTGTAAATGAATAGAAAAACAAAAAGGCATAGTCCTAGAGCCATTAATGGCAGCCAGAAAAAAATGTAGATGAGCTCGTGTGTTGAAGTCTCCACCATCAACACCTTCCAATAAAAAGGGAGTGGAAGTAAAAATCCAAGAAGTATTGTTCCATATAGTTTAAAAAAAACATGCAAAAACAAACGCCTGTTCGCCTGGTAATACTCCTTGGCCGGCATAATATCCACGTCCAATGTTTTTAATGTTTCTATATCCAAGGCGATGGCCTCTTTTAATTCTTGTGAATTCATTTCTTCATTATTCATGGATAAGCTCCTTCTTTGGGGCTGATTTATCATGATGATCAACCCATTTAGTAAAATAGGCGGGTATGGCCACGTTGGTTTGCCCCAGTTTTTTACCTTCGCCTACATCGTTGTTTGTTGTTTCAACCGCTTGCTGGTATTGACTCTTTAAACGCCCTCCTCCACTGCTTGTTTTATTAACCGCCGCATCTACATGATTATTAATTTTTTGCTGCATACTTTGGGCTCTTGAAGCATCCATACCAATCCCCATAGTCTTTCCAGAATCCTCCAATGCATTACTGTTTTTGTGGTAGTCTGCTCTCATTTGTGACTCTTTTGAACTTAATGGATTTGCTGCATCCTGATAAAAGGAGTCAATCCGAGCATTTTTAGAAGCATTGCCGTATCGTGCGATTAAACCTTCTCGTTGCTCATGGATAAACTCATTAGCCAGCGTTTGTAATTGTTTTAATGAAGCCAGATCTGAAGGATTGGAATACAACGCATCACGAGTTACTTCATCAGTTCGACTTGCAACATATTTCGAGAAGGCCTGATTTAGATCGGTAGTAACTTGATCAGCGTTTGATTCCACATAACTCCTGGCCGTGCTAATGCGAGCGGCTTTAGACATCGAGGCATCATAGTTTTGGCTTGCCGTTTGCGCCTCCCTTAAATCGGTACCCATTTGATTCGAAAGGCTTGCCCCTTCCGAATGGCTGTTATCAAAATGATGGTTTTGTGCAAACTGGCTCACGTAATTAAGCGCCTGATTAAAGTCTTCTGCTTCCTTCGCTGACATGCTGCTGTCCGTCCCTTCATGGTAACGATCACTACTTGTTGATGACCTGTCGAACTTGGCATGACTATCAGCACCTCCTGTTGCTCCAAAAGCAAACCGCCCAATGCTTCCCAGCATGCTTTTTTCACTTGCAACTCCGGCGTGGACATTTAATCCAGCAGCGGTCATATGAGCCAGCGCATCTTCTTGGCTTATCCCTTCGCGTTTAGCTACATCCGAGGCAATATGCGTCATGGTCGATAATGCCTGGCTGTATTGACCGGATTCACTTTCAGACACTCCATCGCCCAAACGCATATCATGACCCTGCATTTTAGATAACTGCACGGCACTGTGCGCAAAACTGGACAAGGACGTTTGATAATGCTGACTTTCATTGGCTGCAGCCTGTCTGGATTCTTCAAAAGCCTGATTTAAAGAGCCGCTTATGGCCTTTGTATCTGATATGTGTACGGGGCCTCGTGACATCCCAGGATTTACGTCAAAAACAGCATCCCCATGGCTTGTGGTAGTCTTAAGCACACCACTTCCCAATTGTTCCGTGTGCATCCCATGCATGTTCGTCCAATTGGTATCGTGCTTGTTAGCCGAAACGTTATTGGCGCTGGTATTTTCATAGTTCATATTCCAACCACTGTAACTTGCCATTGAGATGTTACCTGCAGCTGCAGATTGCGCTTCACTGACTGACAAAGATTGTGCCATACCACCAAAATGCTGGGAGGATGTACTCAAAATCTGTCCCAATCCTTTCGTGATGTACAGGGCAATAACAGGAACACTTGCCGCCAATGCGCCTGCCGTATAGGCAAAATTACTGTGCATGCTGGCTAATGAATCGATATTAGAGAAGGTCACACCTCCTGTTTTTTGACCAAACAAAGTAATGGTGGTACTTGAGGCCATGGAAACAAACCAATGAAAAATAATAAACATCGGAGGCCATGACCAAAGGTAGATTTGAGATTGCACCCACAGGAAATAAGCGTTACTCAGGGTCGGAAAAAATGAAATCAAAACGACTAATGGAAAGATACACAGGGTCAACATCCACATCACGGTCATATAGTAAGGCAGGCGAAATCCTGCAAGCCAAAAGCTATTGGCTTCAGCGATGTGCATTTTTTGGGTGCTGTCCGTATTGGTGTAATTCATGAGTGCGGCATCAGCTCCTGAGAAAGCAAAAGCATCGGCTGCGGCATCTCGGGTCGCATTAATTAAGATATTTTGGGTGAGTGTTTCGGCAGCATCTTCGGTAATATTCATGTAATATTTATGAGCGGCCTCCAACCTGTCACCAAAAGTCTTTTCGCCAGGCAACGAACTGCTGTCTGTGTTGCGTGATGTTAAAGCGCCTGTGGTTACCAGATGATTAAGACGCTCCAACTCCAATTTCGCTGCAATGGGTAGTCGAGTCTTCAAATTGGCTGCTGCATCACCACAACTTAAATTGACTCCATTGTGCAGAATTACCCGATAAATGGGTGATGGCTCCTCAAAATAGGTTTTAGAAAGATGAGCACTTTGGGTCAGCTCTTGAGGGCTTAATTGATGGCTTGCCAAAAGTTTTGCCGTAAACACGCATTGGCGGATATAGGACGATAGGTCTTGTGCCAAATCAGGCGACATGGAGAGCCTTGTCTGAGTTGCTGCAAGCCAAGTCCTTGCACCAAAAATCATTCCTGTTTTGTTGTACTCCAGGCTATCTGGCATGCGAAATACATCACTAAAGGCAGTCGTAATTCCATACCCCATGCCACTAATCAATGAGGCAGGTAAAGCAACGCCTAGCGGTACATGATCAACCGTTAAGGCTTCCCCTGCTCCTTCGGCTGTCTGCATGTCAATAATAGCCACAGGCACTTTAATGCCCAGCACGCAATACATGACTAAAAAGGTGGTCAGCATAAAGCGAGTTAATGATTCGAGCTTTTTCCCCATCACGAACTGATAACCGACCATACTAACGGATAGAATCATGATAATGTCACACGCCGTACTAAAGGTAGATTCAGTAAGCAAAGTGGCCATACCATCAAGCAACTCTTTTAAATAAATCCCATTTTGTGGGGTATAGATTAATAATGGGCTCATTGTGCGCCTCCGGTATAGGATTGTCTTAAGATGGGATTAAGGGCATTCAGTGCCTGCTTCACGTTGTTTTGAACCAATTGATTGGTGGTCAGTGCCGCATTAAAACGTGCTCTTGATTCGCTATTAAAATTATCTACAAATTGTTGTGCAACCTGCAGATTTTTAAATAGTTTTTCTTCATGGGCATTTCCTATATCACGCCCTGCAAGGGATGCTCGAATCACTTCAAGTGAGTTTGCAAGATATTGGGCAAGCAAATCCGTTGCTACACTCTGGGCAAGCTCATAACTGCTTTGTATGCCAATATTCTGCTGTGCGCTGGCTGAAATAAGCTGAAATACGGACGGCTGGGTGAGTTCAATTAACCCTTTTTGTTGGGGCGTTAAGGCTGTCCCTGATTTGATATTCTCATAAACTCCCTGCAGGATGGCCTGTACTTGAGATACCAGAGCGTCTTTACTGCTAATCTCCTGGCTTCCTTTCACATTGATGGCAACACATTTCATCGGCTTATTCGAATCAGTACATTTATAGCTGGGCAATTTGCCTCCATAAAGCAAGGCTTTTACAAAATCCTGATTAGTCGCTAAAGAGGGGTACGTTTGCATCCCTCCTTTGGCATCAAATACCAGCGTTCCTGAAATCGACATATAGACTTCTGAAATTTCTGTATCTGATTTGATGAATTCATTCAGTTGTAATGCATCCCAAACTACGTTGGTATTCAAAAGAGCCCTGTCTTTATATTCTGAATCGTTTTTTGCCTGTTCCAATCGTTTTTCAATCTCCCCTCCTGTCGAACATTTATGTCGGGCTTCTGCCCAATCGGTGTATACATTACGGTTACGCCCGATGTCCTCACACAAACGCTGATGTGCCGCTCTATTTTTGGGATAAAGCGCTGCAGTCAGATTTTCTCCCATCTCACACGAATTAAAATTAGTTCCATTAATGTCATTTGCCAGCTTTTGCATGTACTGCATGGCATGAGCAATTTCAGGCAGCTCGGTCTCGAGTGCCAGGTTCATTGCATAGCCTGCCCCGTTACTTAAAATGTTCTGCATGAATGAAACTATCTGCTCTGATTTAATAAAGGAAAAACCACCTGCAAAAATATCAATTCCGCCACATCCTGAGCGAAAACCAGGTACATCAACGTGAGCTATCTGAATGGAGCGCACTTGATTTCTGGCATAGACTGAGCCTAATGATGCAAATCCTGCTGCCTGTGATTCATAGGAATGGCTACCTGTGACATTCGCAGAATAACCAAGATTATTAAAAAAATGATTTAAATCGGCACTGGCTGATGCATGAACACCATTTCCTGCCACGCAAGTAAAAGACGCAACAACGGCTAGCACAAGAGCTCTAATCATTAAATTTCTCCTCAATGTGTTGCTTTAATTCATGAACTCTTTGTGCCAGCTGATAAGGAGTTGCTTCTCCAAACAAGACAGCGTAGGCTTCCAGGGTATGTCGATTGACTAAAAACAAGGCGGGAACCGTAGGCTTATACCCTCCTGATACATAGAACGTTTGAAAAAGTTCAGGTGTTAATGGTGTGGTATCGAGTCCATCCAGGGATTCTCCATCCAGGCTAAAAGCACGAACCTTAATATGGAATGTTTCTGAAAAATCCTTTAATACAGGGGAGAATTTTTTACAATGTGGGCAGGTGCTTCGATAAATAAATGCAAAATAATAATTTTTAGATAAATCTTTAGCTTCAGCTGATTCCTTTTGTGCAAAAGCTTTAGGGGCTTGCTTTTTCAATAACAGTGCATTGAGTTCTTCAACTGCCACATTGGCGTGCAAAGGACTAATTACAGAAAAAAGCAGTAAAAAAATGATGCGAACAATCATGCTTCAAACCCCTCATAGCTGTATCGTTTGTAATGAGTCGCCACATCCAGCAGACGTTCCTTTAATTCGGTTGTGGAGACAAATCCGTAGGACAAGGGCGACATGTGTTGTGTTTTTAAATCAACAAGAAACAGTGCAGGCATGTAGCGTGACTGCAAATTCATTGTTTTTTGTATTTCATGAAGAGGTATGTTTTTAGGATTAGGCAGACCTTCAATAGGTTGCCCATCTGTCGTGACTGAAATCATGGAAAAATGGGTCAAATTGACGAATGGAACAAGATGAGTGATGAATTTTTGCGAAATGGAACTGTTCCCTTTGTAAAAAAGGATTAATCCATAACGTTTCGCCCCTTCTCTGACTACCCTCTCCATTAAAAGATTCATTGAATCATTGCGAATGGCCACAGCCGTATTGTCGGTTGGAAAATTTAAGGAATGATCCAGCTCAGGATGAGACAACAGAACCTGTTGCCAGTACTGGACAAATTTCTGATTGTTTTTGGCATACACCTGCTGGGCTTTCATGTACTCATAGGTTGCATCAAATGATGGGGCAATTAATGCCGTTGCGAGCTTATTCATTGTGGCTTTGCGGACTTCCATGAGCTGCTCATAAGGAGTCAGCGAAGGCTTTGATACCTTTGGATTTTGAACAGGTTTCACCTGATGCTCTTTGTTTTCTGTACTGTACCAATGAAACCCATGAGCGGGTGGACTTACTAAATCAGCCATGACCGGCATGGAAAGTAACATTAAAATAATAGTGAATAATCTCATTTTTGTTCCGCCTTTTTCTGGACTCGCCGTTTGATTTCATCCATGGTTTTTGAAGCGTCGGGGCTATTTAAAACGACATCGCCTACAATTCCTGCTTCTTTTGTTGGCTGTCCCTGGGGAAATGGATACACAGGGTTTAAAAAATCGATGCGTCCCATATCAAGGCTTTGTAATTCATTCACACTGAGCCCCGCACAGCGTGTATGCTCTGCATCTCCTAAAGCGTTGGGATTTAATTGTCTTAAACGTCCTTCGGCCTGGATAATGCGCGCCATTTTGCTGTCAAAGACACAATAGGTGCGTTTGTGCTCCAGACAGGTGCCAAAAATGGGATCTTTCTGGCTGCAAAACTCGCCTACATAATGAGCCAGGTAATTCAATTTGGCTTTGCCTAAAGCCTTATCTTCTTCACGACACAAATCGATATGGAGTTTGTCAGCCCAGCCTTCATTCGAACAACAATCAATAATGTCCCAAACCCAGATTTTGCACTGCACAGGATGGCCTGAAAATAAGGTAGCCTGCGTTTTACCAAACTCAGCGCCAGCAGCCCCTGCAACGGCCATGGGTGCCATGGCCTCTCCAAAACCATCATTCTGAGTTGCTGCATGTTCCGTGCAGTCTCCATCGGCACAAAAGAGATCTCGCACACAGGCCACAGGCTGTGGGCAGACTGTCTCATCGCAACGATATACCTGCTCATAGAGCGAGCAGGTATTATTGTTCATTAATGTGCAGCGCGAGCTTGCCTGTAAGCATCCTTTTTCCCGTTGCGTTTTACATTCATCGGCTGCAGCGGATGCACACTGGTATCGTGCATTAAGCTCCCAGCAATCACGGGTGACGGGCAGACCATTAATGACACGGGTTGGATTGGAATCAGTACACTGCTCTTGTGTTTTTTGACATAGGTTGTTTGTCTCAAGAGTGGCGCATTCATTATCCCAGTGCTCTTCTTCCACATAGGATTTGGAATGGGCATTAATCGTCAATGCCACCTGAATTGGGTAATAGCGACTGAACTTATCTGAAATATACAAGGTGATTACGCCTCCATTCTGGCAAGTTGGGAGTCCCACAACATGCACCCAATGAGCAGAACCACCATTATTTAAAATGGAGTGAACCGTGGCTTTCATTTCTTCACAGGGATGATTTAACTTCACAGGATTGGTTAAGTGCCCGCCTGCGCTATTGGTCATGGCGCCCGTTATAAGATTAACCGCAATAAGCCCCGTCCATTTTTTATGAACCCATACCTCAAAATCAGCTCTTTGACTTAAACGCTCGGTATTCACGGTTACTTTACGTTTTTTAAAACACTGCTGCTCGGGCAATTGCCTTGATGTATGACAGATTTCCTCATGCGATTTAATTTGACAAGCCTGTGGTTTTTCATCACATTTGACTCGCTCATTGGATTGTCCATGAGTAATGGCATAACTTTCTTCTTCAATTAATTTAGCGTTTTTAATCGCTTCATTTTTGGTATTGATTTCAAATTGGCGCTGACCAAAATGCTCAGTCACAGTACGTCCACCGGCATCATTGTGTAAGGCATTGGCAGCAAAGGTACTTAAATCGGTTTTTTCAGTTTCAACCCCCTGATAATGAAGCGATTGCGAGGGAGTTTCCGTATAGTCTTTGAAGGTATTCTGGGGCTTAAATTCATTCATGGCGCTCAGTGGTTGATTCCCCAAAGATTTTGCGTATTCTTTTAATTTCTGAAAGTCTTGGGCTGTTGTATTGGCAGCCGAGAAAGTGCAAAAACCAAAAATACAGGCGATGGCCAACAAACTTCTAAACATGGCCTTTCTCCAAAATGGTGGCCGCTAATGTCGCTCCTGCGTCTCCTTTCTGGGCGATGAGCTCGAGTCCTTTTTTAATGCTTGCATTGCCATACACTACATCAAACGGTTGATTGGTGCAGGGCTGCCCTGAACCGCAAGACCTGGAGGGCTCTGTTACTACAAGCGCTGGAACCGTTGTAATGTGGAATTGATTAAACCAGACTGGATCAATAGAAATTCCCTTAAAGTTCAAATGCTGCTTTTGGGCTTCGCTATTAAGACGTTTAAATGTTTCTATGGTCTGTTTAAAATCACCATCCACTAACCCATTAATGACCACGGGAATATGAAACCGTGCTGCTTCATCGCTCAATGCAAATAAAAGTGAGTCGGGCATGGAAAAGGATACAAATAAAATGGCACCTTCAGCTCCCTGCGGTTTTTGATTGCTTTGTAAACCGTCTGTGCTGCGTTGCATGAGTGTATCAATTAATAATTGGTGCTCTGATTGATTCCGTGAGGACGTGCGCTTTAACGTTTCAATTGTCTTATTCGAAATGGTTGATACCTGGTGAGCCCCCTCCTCTTGATAATGCCTTAACTCATCATTAGTGTTTGCAAAGCATCCGCCAATCCCAGTTAGAAACAGAATAATGATTTTAATGTAGTGCGCCATGAAAGGCCTCCTTATAAAAAGCAACAATTTCTCTTGCGCCAAATCATGAAACCAAAATTATCCCCATCCCCAGGATAGGTATGTCCGGCTTCCCAGGTAATGACTGAACGGCCAAAGGGCTGGCAGCGTTTTGCATCAGGCAATGTATTGACTAATTGGTAGCGATACCGGCTTTTAGGTAAAATGGAAGAGCGATAGGTGCTACAAAGTGCAGGCCAATCTTTACCAACGGAATCTTTAATTGCTCCAAGGCGATGAAGCTTAAAGTCGGTGCGTTCTGTCAGAAGCGTTGCGGCACTAATGGGACTTGCCTGATTGGCAACAAAACCATTGAGAGGATAGGTAGAGCCTTGAGCGCCCATGCACCAGAATAAAGAATCCATGGCCGTCCCTGCCAATGCTTTGGTTGCATCTGCAGCACAAGACGCACGCACTGGCGGTGTGGTAAATAAAGTGGCCTCAGGATTAAGAACAAAAGCAAACTCAGAGTCATTCCATGTTGGATCAAGTTCACTCAAATACATCACATCAAAATCTTGTGTCTCCATACAGCCGATGGAAGTGAGTACCTGCAGCCAATACATCAGTGGGTATTTGTACCAATGCACGTAATAAAATGCGCCCCGCCCATCGGTATCAGGCATTTGTGAACCACCCAGCCCCTGATCTTTAATGTGTAATTGCACCCCAAGATTCACCATGCAATAAGGCTTTCGTGTCACATCCACTAACGCAAAGGGTTCCCAATAACCTATGGTCACTCCTAAAAGCTGTAATTTGTTTGGGCAGGAACAGACAGGGCTGCCAGGGTTTTTCGTATCAGGATATTGGCTCTTTACCACTTCGGAGGAGCCAATGGTTAATGGGAACAAACAATCCCAGCAAATGTCGGTTATAGGATTGACAAAATGCCCCTTACATTGTGATGCCTGCAGTGAACCTATGAAGAATAAGCCCACAATAATCGAATAGAAGAATCGTTTATTCATCGTTCACTCCAATTTCTTTAACCTGCCAATCAAGACCTTCCTGGCTGACTATGCTTGGAACGTGTTGAAGGTGAAGCTTGGATGAAATGATGCCGTTCACATCAAAATAAATTCGACCAAAAAGCTCTGCAGCAACTCGAACATCCCCACCGGTCAAAATAAATTTAACGTGCTTAAAGTCGGTGTAATGTTTTTTAACCCAGGCAACCTGTCCTGCATCATCTGCATTAAAAAAAATCAGGGTTTTAAGGAAGTGAACACGCTCAAATGGATTGATCCGAGTTCCTGCTTTTGCAATTAAATGTCCATCAGGTGTCCAGACATCATGAGATACAGTCACTGCCGGTGAAATGCGAAACGTCTTAGGCTTGCGAGTCGTGCTCAATGCTAAAGGGTTTGGCCTCATCGCTTGACGTGCGGCTTTCTGCTCTAAATCGCGTTGAACATGCTCTAAATCACCGCTTTGCTGCAATGCATAGAGTTTGTTCATAATGACTTTCCTTATATCCTCTTCATTGACAGGGAATGTCTGACCATAATGACCTATATTTTTTGCATGACCCACAGGTTCTAATAGACAGAAAAAACATAGAATAAGGAGAAAAAATCGTTTACTAGCGCGCTTCATGTTTTATCCTTGTTATGGTCAAGGCAATAAGCTCATCCGTCACATCCACATGGGACGGTTTAAAACTCGACAATACGGACGCACTCACAAGGGTTACCTGATGTGACGCCCCATAATCCTTGATGACTTCTGGGAGGGTGCGTGAAAAGCGCTCCATTATTTTTAATTGTTCTTCATGAGTCAGTTTGGAACGAGCAAGCATTACCGAAGGCGCTTCAATGGCACGATTCATGTCAACTACCAAAAGAGGAAAAGGCTTAGGCCACATCACCAAAATACCCGCCAGAATTCCAATTAATCCGCCAATTCCTGCAAAGACCCAGTGCATGGTTTTGAATCGGTTAAGCAGCATAAGACCTCCCATAATGCTCCTTTGCCACTCGCGATACGGCATCAAGAAATAACAGTCCCTGTGCCACGTAATTAATGACTGCCTGATAATCATCACCATCGGAAGATAAAAGCACGCGAGTAAACGGATCCACAAACAAGCGATGAAAGGAGGAAATACCATTAGCACGCAGCAAGACTTGAGAAAAACCCGCTTCTTTCGCTATTGGGAATGATTTGAGAATAGTCATCTCGTAGTCTGAAAAAGTCTCATGCTTTTTTTGATGCTCTAAAAGCGGTGATTCCTCTTGTAAAAAAACAAGCTTTAATGCGGAATTTTCCCAGGCGGCTCGCGCCTCTGAAAATTCGAAATAATCCTCAATCCCCTGGGTAATCGTGACAAATGATGCTTTATGCCGCCGACCAGTACGAAAGCCTTTGGTAATAAAGTTCACCGCAATTGAATCTCCTGTAAAAAATGACCAGGCTTCATCAATGATGCACATCTTTTGTTTGTTCCTGTCTGAGTTGAACATACGTCTTTGAAACTGGGAAATAACGGACAGAAGAACAGGGGCGCGAATACTTTGATTGTCCTCAATTTCCTTTAAGTCCACTACAATCATACGAGCATCAGGTGATAGTTGAGATGGTTCATTAAACGCTTTGCCATGCTCTGAGGCAGAACAGTAACGCTGGAGGTTCTTAGACAAAATGCGCGCTGTAGGATAAGTTTCGCGGTCGTGCTCGTACAACGACAATAAGACTCCTGCAACCTCATCAATGCGTGTTTGATTCTGAGTTGTTCCAAAAGCGGTTAAAATGGCTTCTCTTAAAGTGCCTCGGTCGTCATCTGTAGCACCGCTGGTTGGGCAGGTTAATAATTCAAACAAGGCAATAATGTCATCAATCTCCCGTAAAATGTCCGTTACATGGGTAAAGGGATTCATCGCCAAATTGCTGTATTCAAGATAAGTCCCACCGAGCGCCTCACACAGTTTTCTATAGCTCCCACCTACATCAATAATGAAAATATCTCCGCCATTAAATAGGATATTGAGCATCAGCATCTGAATGAAAAAGCTTTTTCCACCGCCCGAGGTTCCGGTGACAGCCATGTTGTAATTGCTGCCAAATACACCAGAGAAAGGATCGATGCAGGCAAATTGATCGCGCATGGTAGGCAACAAGATACCCTTACCTACTCCGCGCCAGTCAGAAAGAATGGGCATGTATTGAGTTGCATTCCATGAAGAAATTGGCCACATCATTGTGGGAAGAGAAAAATCCTTAACCAGATTTCCTGTGAAAAAAAACGGCATCGATACTAAAAAATAGGGACATTGCATGCGTTTACACAATGCCAGTTTAATGTCATTAAACGCAAATACTGTGCGAGCAGCTTCTACATCACGCTCTTTCTCATGAGGTCTTGAAAAAAGAACCACGTTATAAAGCATCTTTACAGAGCGAGTCTTTTGTGAGGATAAATCATCACGAAAGGTACGCCATACCCGTGCCTGCTCCTCCGTTCCCGCCACATTTAATGCGTAATCACTTTTAGATTTTTTATCCAAATCACGGGTTTTACGATTCGCCCTACCCTGAGCGCGTCCTTGCTCTTCGACCAGATAGATGACCGAGATGATGTGATTGCAGGATATTCTTTTATCAGGATGAAAAATATTGCTGGTATTATTAATGTTCTCCCATAAACAATACTGGCGAGGCAGGCGATCAATGGTCAGAACAGATACTGCTGTTTCATAAGCACGCCCAGATTCATTAACCCCTTTAATCACTACTTCATTATTTTTAAATTCAATATCAAAGTCATGAGACAGTGCCTGCTCTTTGAGTAATTTGGTTTTATCATAAATCACAGGGCGTGGAGTAATGACATCAGGGCAATTATCCAGATAAAAGTGAAGCAAATGCAAAAAATCAGTTGCATCCGCTTGCTTGAATCCAATTTTTGCAGCACTTAAGGATGCTTCAAACGAAACGCGAAACTGGCCAAAACAGGCTTTTAAATCACTCTCGGATTCTTTTTTGATTTTATCAATAACGATATAGCAATCTGTATGCGTTAATCGCGGTGAAAGCATCGTGTTGGTTTTAAAACCATGGATGGCGGCTTTTTGATAAAAGGCCTTAAGGTTATCTCCTAACAGGCTTAAATTTTCAAATTCGCTTTTTGCAAACTGGGAAGTAAACGCTTCAATATCATTCCCAACTTGATTGTGTTTGACGCAAATCAACTGTAAGGTGAACTCATGCGACACTTTAGATTGAAGCAGCGTATCCAGTTGTTCCGCTATGTGTTCATTCGCACCTGTTAAAGGAATAATGCGATAAATTAATCCTGCGTTGTATTCGTTAAAAAATAGCTTCGATTCCTCATCAAAATATTGATAAGGCAGTATTTTTTCAGTAAACGAAGGATATTGATGTGTCTTGAGGTCAAAATCGAGATCATTGCCCGTTAGCCCTTTGTCATTCCAGGTCTCCTTTAGCAACTCATAAGTATCTTGGACCCATTCTATAGCGTTTGTAAACATGGCTTCTCTCCTGTGAACTGGTCAGCGCCTACTTATAACCTGAATAAAGAACCTGGCTTTTTGCTTGCTGCACGAATTGACCATCGGGTGTGTAGCGTTTTTCCTGTACCATGCGATTCACCATCTCCATGCTTTGACAACCACCCCTGTCAGCAAAGGGGCATCTGGCATCCTCGTTGTCCAGGATGGATTTGGAGCAGGCAGATAACTGCGACACTAAGAAAAGGGTACTCAATAAAAATAGAGGTTTAATCATGAAGTGGCTCCTCATTTTGTACGGTTGAAAATAATGGGGTAGTGGGTTGTCCTGGTTGATTTAATAGTGGATTCTCAACAGGATTAACGGTTTGAACCATGGGCTCTTGATTATTGGACTGCATCAATGAAGCGCCATTCACAGGGTGTGTATTTAATTCATAGGCACGGCTTACAGTGGTTGTAACCCCAGACTCGTTTTGGGCACGTCCTTCATTGATGGCGCGTCCTGACTCATACACCTGATGTTCTTTGTCTATCCAAAAGCCTTTAGTAAATAAAACTGAAACACGACGACCAGCACGTGCCACAACCAGTGGATGGTAAATATCGGCAATGCGCATTACATAATCTGAAATACGATTGGCAGGATTACTAAGCGCACCACCAGCAGCCGATTGAGCAAGGGTTGATGCCTGCCCATAGGTTGTAATGGTGCCTGCCCCTGGATTGATTGTTTGAGCGGTATTTAAATTCTTTAAACCATCACCAAATCCTGCCAGCATGCCTGCCGCTGCCGAATAGGTTAACAGAGGTTTTGTTTTTAAAATGGAAGTCCCGCGTAAATCCTGCATGGCATCCAAATCAAATACAGAGCCGTAGGCCTTTTGTTCAAAATTGATATTGTTTCCTGCGCAAGACAGTGTTTCTAAATGCATCACCACGGAGCTTCCTGATAAATCACCATAAGTGGATACCAGTGCGACACAGTCTTCCAGATGAGAATGCTGGTTGTTAGGCATGATTCCTCCGCTGGTAAGGCGGATTAAAGCAGTTCCCATATTTTTTGAGCCGTTTATTCCTGCATCACCTAAAACCCCAGTCAGCAACACTCCTTCAACAAAGGTTCCCGCCCAAACGTAATTTTTAGCGGTTCGTACTTCCTTGTTTCTTTTGTTCCGGTTGTTAAATTGCACTGTTTCCAGTCCTGATTTTGCCAGCAGTTCGCGCTCTGCCTGATGCTTTTTCTTTTGCTGTGCTTCCATTTCTTCACGAGTTGGCGGCCTTACGGTGACCAGGCTTGCCTGACGGGTAGAAACCAGTGCAACCTGTAATTGTTCGTTCATTTTTTTATTTTCTTCTTCAAGGTGTGCAAGCTGCTCTTTCATGGCCTGGATCAAGGCTTTTGTTTCCGAATTTTCTGTATTCACAGGTGCTGCTTCCTGCTGTTTTTTATGATGTTCTGCCACTAACTCTTTTAAAGAATCAATTTGTTGCTGCTGTTGCAGAAGGAGTGCTTCGTCACTGCCCTGGTTAAAAGTACTTTCAAAAATACTCTCGAACGAAGCTTCTTCCTGGTGGATTGGCTTTTTTTTCTCAGCCGATGAGTAACAATAAAATCCATAGGACGCGCCACCCACCAGTAATAGAATGGCTGCATGCTTCAATTGTTCCTTTTTAGCGAGCTTATTGGCGTTTTGAGGCTTTAGCGTCAACCATTGTTTTATTTTTTTAAACATTACCTACTCTCCTTCCAACTCATTTTAAGCCGCTCCTGGTTTATCCCTGATTGCTGTATAACCCGTATAAATAAGCGATTTTTTTAGGTGGGAGTGCCTCATCACTTAATGACAGGGACTCTGCATCCTTATGGGCAAATAAGGCTGTTGTAAGCGCTAGTTCATGATTTGATGTATTTTCTAACCGATAGACATAGCCCGTGAAACGCTTACCCTGATATTGCTTTTCAAGAGTTACCTTAATGTTTTTTTTAATGTAAAAAGGACTTGGAATAACCCGTTTCTCATTAAATTCTTTGGGAGTCTCCCCTGCTTTCATGGCAGCGATTGCCTCATCTACTTCGCTGGCATCAGGGGTATCCAGTTTCACAAATTTCAATTTTGTTTGAGCGCGAGGCACAAGTCTTAAGGTTTTTCCAACCGATTCATCAGGTGTCAAGGTAAGTGATACGTGATGTCCTTTATCTGTAGTTAGGAACAGGGTAATGGGAACTTGAAAATTGGGCTTTATATACACCGAAGAATCCGTGCTTTCGGGATTATCCATCTCACTTTTATCTACTGTAATAGCATGCTCTGGGTAACTTAATTTAGTGATCGATTCCCCTTCAACAAACACACGATTAAAGTTAATACTCGATAAGGTCAGATTAAACTGCTCTCCTTCTTCAAAAGCGATGATCGAAGGAGCTGTGCTTGCACCAACAATTCCTGAGCACAAACAACTTATAAGAAAAATGGTTTTTTTAGCTTTATCATAAATTGAGTTAGTCATGGTGTATCTCCTGAATGGACACAAGATTTAAAAGGCCTGATTGATGTGAAAACTGAACTCGATACATTTTGTGTTGTGGCTTTAATTGAAGTCCATGGCTTGTGCGATACAACTGCCCTTCGATTTGACCTTGGTTTTTAGTGACATCCACCGATACTTTTTCAGCGTAAAATACTGAGCTTACGTTTTTGTCATGTACTGTTTTTCGCTCGGCATCCAATAGTTTGGAAAACGATTCCTGGTATTTCGCTGGAATCAGATGAGACAGCATGGTGTAGCGTGCATCAATGGTTTCAGGGTTGTAGGTCAGGCGTAAGTCGGCTGCTTTCTGCGTCATTTCTTTCAGGTACTCGGGTGAATAGCCTTTATCACCAATGCTAAACTCAGAACCAGTGCACACTGGAAGCCAGTGAACCTGCTTATGCAGTAAGGTATAAAAATTTAAGGCACAAAGAACAATAACTGCAAACGTACTCGATAGCGCCCAAATCAGCGTCAGCTTGAATAACAGTCTGTTTTTTGCAATCGCATTATCACGAAATGAAGTATCCATTAAATCACCTGATATAAATTCGGTTGGCAGAATCGGGCAAAGCTCGAAATAAAAGGGACGTTAACCGGTGAGGCAGCGACCAGTATACGATGGCAAACAGACTCCGAAGAGGCAGTCCGCCATACTTGATATGCATCGCAACGCTTAGGGCTGCGCCTATCATAAAAAGCTGATAGGCAAGTCCTGTTAAAAGCCCAATTCCCGTGAGTAAAAAAATGGGCAGGCCTGTGGTAACAGGAATACCCGCAATTTTGGGCTCATCAGAGAGCATAAAGGTTTGGTAATTGCGAGCCATTATTTCAATGCCCAGTGAGTAAACACCATCAATACCGGAACACCCGCAAGGACTGCGATATTTTTGGTTTTGATGTAGGCATAAGCCCCTGCAAGCCCTTCTGCTAACAAAAGAAAATAAGGGAGATCTGAATCCGCTCCAAAGGTTGCCTTTACTTCCTCTTTTAATCCAGAAAGCCGATTCTCAGCAGCGAAACAAGAGTCAGGCATCAAACACAACAGTGCCAAACCAATCATTAAAAAAGGGAGCAGCTGCCTGGCATACAGATATCCTTTAATGCTCAAATCGTTCATTGCTGTTCTATAGTTCATCACATTCTCCTTTTTTGGTTAAAAAAATCCCCTGAGCCCCAATTTGTGCTCATTTTTTATTCTTTTTATTTAATGAATCGTGTTTTTGTGGTTTTATAAAGAGCGTTTATCCATTCATGGTTACTCCTTTATCGAGCATGCTTTGACTTAATAGGTGGTTGTTCTTTTTAAGTTCAACTAAAATTTGTGTCAGTAGGTGATTTGCAGAATCCAGTTTTTTGAACAAAGCCACATACTCAACTGCTTTGGCTACGTCAGGAACCTCCTTATCCATTGATAGCAAAAGCGTAAAAAGCGCTCCACCGGAAAGAATGTGTTTAAAATATTCGACATCCTGTTCATCATTTTCAGTTGAAACGGCAGTCAGATTCTGATTAATCTTAAAGTTGTTTTCAGGCAGTGTTGTGGGCTCTGCGTGAATAACTCCAGTCACAACGATGAGAGTCATCGACAGCATGAGTGTTTTAATCGGGTTCATTAAGAGCTCCTTTTATTTTTGTTATGAACTTAAGCCTTTAAACTTAGTCCGATGTTTGGTCTGTTTCTGGCATGTCGATGTTCTCAAGTTCACTTTTCATCACAATGACTCGTGCAAGATAGGGTTTTACCTTCGGTGATAAATGTGTACAGTAGCTTCTTACATTGCTGATTGCTTTTAATTCATTGTATCCATAAGCCATAGAAACAACTGCTCTGTCTTTTTTATGATGCTGCAATTGCGCTCCTGCTGATTCCAGGTAGGCTGCAGCAATTGCGACATCTCCAGAACATAAATCGGAGTTGTTTTCTTCGGCAATCTGGTTTAGTTGATAAGACGTCTCAAAAATTCGTCTTTCTAAATCGTAGTGATTCGAACTGGTTGCAACAGCACAGGGTGAACCCAGTGCGGTGATGATAAGTCCTGCTATTACATTGATTCTCATTACTATTCCCTCTTTAACTAATTATTGTTTTTTTAAATCCTATGCGCTTTTTTTCATGAAGCTCTAATCAGGCTGCATCAAAAAATGCCCGCTAATGTTTTTACCAGACCTTGTTCCAGTGCTGGTCTTGCCTCTGCAAAACTCAGATTGACTTTATCGGCATTGGATACCACCCGCGTTCTATAGCGTTGGTAATCACTGTGTTTGCTCAATGTCTGGGTGGTTCCAGATGCAGTGCCATTTTGAAGGTTGGAATTAAACTGTTCATGAACGGCACCCTTTCCAACGCGCTCAGAAATTTGTACATCGGTAATCATCGTGTAATTCACTGCCTTGACTAGAGAATCTGCAGCCAAACCAATAATTCCTCCACCAATACCTGCACCAATCATGGTGCTTGAATGACCGCTTAATGCACCCAGTGCAGTTCCTGTTGCAGCCCCCGCCAATGCACTGCCATACCCGCCACCTAGCGCAGACTGACTTGCAGACACGCTCATTTTTCCAACCTTTAAAATATTGGCTTGTAGCAGGTAATGGGCTTTGGATGGATTTCCAACCACTTTATAGCCATGTTCTTCTAATGCCTGCTTTAGTGACTTATCAATGGATAATGACTCTTGAGAAGTATTCTTAATTGTGATGTAAATCGTTTTTTGACTTTGAGCCACAGGATCAAGAAAAATCGTTTGGCTGAGTTTTGTATCTGTTTCTAAGTTACGATGTTCAATTACTGTTGATGTAGCAGCACAGCTCACCAACAGGGCAAAAGATCCAGTTAAAGCTAAAGTGGTAATTGCCTTTTGTATCTGGTTAATGCATGGTTTCATTTTATTCCCTTAACTCGTTAGTATGATGATTTGATTGGTTAATGAGTCTGTACGCCACGCTCTTCCTTCCACTTACCAGGCTTATTTAAAAACAGAGATTGTTCATTTTTAATTTTTTGATGTATTTCCTGACGATGAATAATTACATCTTGTGGTGCATCGAACCCTAAGCGGACTTGATTCCCTTTAACACCGAGCACGGTGATATAAATGTCATCATTGATTAGTACGGTTTCGCCTATTCTACGTGTAAGTATTAACATGCTGTGTTCCTTTTATTGGTTAGTGAATTGAATATTCTTTTTTTTGTGAATCAATTTCGAATCGAAGCGCTTCGCATGCCAATCGTGCCTCCATCGCAATGTGCCAGAAATCGCATTCAGGGATTTCCTGATAGGCCAGAGCCAATGACTCGGAGCAGGCGTTTAAAAGACAGTACAGCTCTTCCTTTGTAAACAGTTTTAAACATGGAATTTGTTTCATCATGCAACTCCCAATAACTGGCGAATTTTCGCAAGGTGTGTTGTTGCAATGTCCTTTGATTGAGGCAAAGCGCACAAGACCTTCTCTTTAATTTCCGGGATCTGGTGTCCTTGTCTCATTAAATGACATACCTGTTCATAGGCTTCTTTAAATACTGCAAAAGAATGGCCTTCATTATCAATTTCCAGAAATTTAAGCCCCAGTCTTTTAGCAGTAAATTTAACCACTGCATGACTCCAGTTTGGGTTCGTTGAATAAGCGCTGTTTAATACCTCCCTATGCGCCTGGGCAGCAGAAGGCAGTCGCAAATCACTATAAAAGCCAAGACACAAAGCTCGAAACTGCAGGCAATTGGGTGGAAATTCACAAAACTTGTCGCCTTTATTCAAAGCCATTAATCGTTCCACACCACTGTCTAATGCTTTTGGAGTTAAATCTTTAAGTGCGGCAAACCAAACTCCCGTATCTTTCACTCCATGCTTACTGATAAAAAGTTGCCCGTATATTGCGGTCAGCTTCATCCAGAGGCTGGACAAGTGTTCCTTCGATAAATGCACCGGAGTTGAGTTCACTGTCCTGGGTGTCCCAGAGTGAGTCGATTGAAATGCCATGATGTTCGCTGACTCGTTCAAGTGCTGTTTGGTTAAGAGTGCTTTGATTGGTACCACGCTCATTGTGATGACTCCTTAATTGTCCTTGTGCCTTTTGTTGTTTGTTTTGGGTATATTGGGAATCTCTTTCCAACCAGTTAATGAATACTGGATTAAAATCAGCCCATTGAGTGTTGTGTTTTTTGTTATGTTTTATGAATGCCTGAATTTCTTTTAAATCGGTGACTTTGGTGAGTCCCATGGAAAATGCCATTTCGATGGTTTTTGGGTTTGGATAAAAGTCGTCATGAATTTGTTTTTTGCTGCAACAAAAATCATTATTCGCAGTTTGAGTTTGTTTGTTTGAGTTAGTTATATTAAATATTTTAATATTCTTTGCAGGACTTTTGAGTGTGTTAGCTTCTCTGTTAACTTCTATGTTAGATTGTACCTCCAACTTTCCTTCTATATCAGAATCCATAAGGGATTTAGGTGAATTAAGATCTGTGTTAACTTCTTTCTTTCTAATCAATTGATTATAGATCTGAGGAGCCTCAGGGAACATAAATTTTAAATTTTGCCCTTCAGTTATAACTTTAAAGTATTCACCACACTCATGTTCTATAGACTTTATGAAATTTCTGATGGTTTGCTTGGATGGAATACCACTGTTGATTCGACCTGGAGCGGATTTAATCTCCAAGGCTTTTGATAGATCACGATAACTAATATCAGATACAATGCCTGTAAGAGGATTTGCAAGATTTAATAGCTCATAAATAATTAATCTAGGACCATAGGGCAATAATTGAAACTTTTTTTCTATTTGTTTCCTAGCATTAATGTATAACTCAACATCCAACTTCATCAACAAGTCCTTTTATTTACATAATTTATTTAGATAAGAGTATCAGTTTATGGTAAAAATTACAATGATATTTTTACCATAAAGGTAAATTTATAATGCTTTATCACACCTAGAATGCTATAACGCATTGTATTTTGATGTTTTTTAAACTATTTTTTTGGTAAATTCTTACGAAGATTTATTAACCATTTTGGTATATCATAGAATAAACATGTATCTGACTGAATTATTTAAATATGAGCAATCCTGTAATAGACAATGTTTCATCCCCCGAGTCTCGGGGCAAAAGAATAAGATTCATACGCGAGCATCTTCTGTCTTTTACACGAGAAGATTTTTGTCGCGATTCTAATTTTACTGCTCAATCATTAAAGGGATGGGAATTGGCTTGGGGAGGGGGTTTATCCCAACAGGGGGCTGTAAAAATCGTTAAGCGATCTAAAGAGTTAAATATTTATTGCACAGAGTCATGGTTAATGCATGGCATTGGTAAAAATGCCACAAGAATCACAAAAGATTTAGATATCCAAGAGGGTGACGAAAGCCACATAGCTAAAGAATTACTACTATTCAGAGAACTACAAAACTCTATTGACACTGTCATAAAAGATGATGGCATGATACCTTTCTTATACCCTGGCAATTATGTTGGCGGTATAATAGTCAACAATATTGAGAGTGCCATTGGCAAAGATTGTATTATTATTGCGGACAATGATGAAGTATTCGTTAGGATCTTAAAGCATGGAGAAGAACCAGCTCGCTATGACTTAGTTTGTTTAAATGAAAAAACCACATTAGTGAAAAAAGAAATAAAAAATACCGCTATTAAATTTGCTGCCCCAATTGTATGGATCCGCAGAATATTTCGAGAAAGTAATTAATGAAAGCTTACAAAAAAGATATTTTGCCACATCAAGAATTTTATATAGTCAGATTTACTAAAAGCTCCAGCCTACCTTATGCTCTTTTCATTCATGGTGGTCCTGGCCTTAATTGTGGAACCATAGAGTATCTTATTGAGCATCATAATTTATTTAATCCTCTGCAGTGCAATATTATTCTATATGATCAACGAAATTGCGGTAAATCTAATAAAATTAAAAAGCTAGTACTACAGCAAGATAATATAATTGATTTGCAAAAAATAATTCTATACCTTGCTGACCATTTTAATCTTAACATCAATGCATTGATTGGACATAGTTATGGTGCAAAACTTCTTTTTGATTACTACAAAAGTTATGAGTCTACCATCCCTGGCGTTTTTGTTTCTACCGCTAAATCAATACTAACGCCTCGTTTGAATAATTTAATGCTTGACCTATCCTATTTGAAAAAAAGTAATTTAGACCTATATAACAAAATATTAAAAGAAATTAATAATCTTGATCTTAATAAAATCTGGGAACTATCAGAACAATTAACTCCAGTTTTCCAAGAAAATAAAGACAGGCCTTATCTGTATTGGGCCAATTTAGAATATTATAATTTGGTCCAAGATATTCAAAAGCATATCAATTTACCATTAAATACAAACACGTTTATCAGTGTAAGAAAAGATCTTTATTCAAAAGAGGCGAATTTTTCTGTTAATATTGATGAGCTTAAAATCCGCAAATTATGGATAAATGGTTTTCATGATTTTGTCATTAACGGACACCAAATAGTATTGTCAAACAATCATGAAATTATAACTTTCAATAAATCTTCCCACTACCCACATCTAGAAGAGAATGATCGTTTTAGTGAGCTTTTAAATGAATTTATTAAGTAGCTCTAAGGCCATCATATTATTATTTTCTATACTGATATCCACTGTTGTTTACGCACAATCTAAAATTAAAATATGTTTAACCGGAAGAGTTGTTGAAAATTTAAAATCATATGGCCAGTCTTTTTTAAATGCGGCATATCTTGCCAAAGAAGAAAATGATCCTGCTAATAAAGTTGAAATCAAGAGTTATTTTTATAATAACAGACCATTGGAGCCAATGCATATTTATAATCAAATGGTAAATGACTCCTGCTCCGCAATTATTGGGTTTGAATATCTTTCCGACTTGTTATTAGCTGTAAAAGAACAGAAAAATGACACCATACCTATTTTTACTTCTTACGCTAGCACCACTAACTCTGATCAATTACCCAAGAATATTTTTATCTTTATGCCCAGCTATAATTACCAAGCTGATAAAATGATGAGCTACTTACAAGATCGTTATAAAAATATAAACAACGTGTTACTTATAACGGAAATTAACCGTGATGAGATGCTAAAGTATAAGGAAGTGTACTCCAGCACTCTAAAAAAAGAACACATACAATATTCTACATTCGATTTTCTAGAAAATGACAGCGATATAGAGGGAAAACTGAAGAAATTTTTGAATGAGCGAAAATATCAATACGTTTTTTTATTGTCAGGTGCAATAGCATCAGCAAAAATTGCCAATATTATGAATAACCATTGTACTGTTTTTATTGGCACAGAAAACTTTGGTTCTTCAGTCAGTCAAACATTTTTTATGCGACTAAATGATAAAGTCATTCGTTCTCATTTTATCCGTAATTTGGATTTTATACAGCCCTATGATGCTTTAACCAGATTTGAAAATATTTATGTTCAAAAATACCATGAAAAACCCACTGTATTGGCAGTATACACTTATGATTCAATGAAGATCATTTTAAAAGCATTGGATAGAACCGGTATCGTCAATACAAATAGCATATTAAATACTAATTATACAGGAATTACTGGAGCTTATTTAAAAAACGGTCAATTTTATCGATCGACCAATTACGTTATTTTATCAGTTAATAGCAATGGATATGCTTATGAAAAATAAAAGCTCTTCAATCAAAGCAATTTTTATCAAGAAAATGGCATATTCTGCTCTAATCCAATTTATTATTTTTGGATTTATACTCATGCTTGCAAAAGATTATTTTCATAATCAGATGAGTGTTTTTTCCAGAAATTTAATTATTAATGACTCATTTACCACTGATGAAATTGGTAGGTATCAGCTGCTTAATAATAAGGATGCTCTTGATTTAGTACTATACAATTTAGGTAATGAACGCAAACTAGACTCAATAAAATTTGTTCCTTTAAAAAATAAAATAGAAGATGTAGGTACTTGCGAAGAAAACAGCAAAAGCAATTACCTTCTATGCAAAAAAGATAATGGGCAAATTTCTGGTATAACATTAATTAAAAATGATGAAAAGATATTGGGCTCGGTGGTTGCAAGTAAGCAATATAATTCCATCTATACTTTGCCAGTATCCTATGGTCTTTTGTTAATTTTATTGATCGTACTTGGAATATTTCTTTTTAATTTCTTATTTTTATTCCTTTCCATGAGAAAGAAAATAGCAAACAATACCGAATACTTGCTCGATTTCATTTCATCACATCAAACTAATAATGCTGTTGATTTTGCAAAAGTTGAAATTAATGAATACAGACAAATTGCTAATAAATTTATTGATGAACATCGACAAATAATCAATTTACAGAAAGAAAAAGCCTATTACGAGGTAAGAAAAAATATTGCTGAGCTTGTTGCTCACGATATTCGATCACCATTAGCGGCAATAAATACCGCAGTAGCTGATGTAACATCAATTCCTGAAAATAAACGCATTATGATCAGAAATGCAGCTAAAAGAATCAATGATATTGCTAATAACCTACTCATACAATCAAAAAATAATTTGCTTGACTGTAAGAGTAGCGAAATAAATATGAATAATTCTCCAGAATTAATATTTGTTGTTTTAGATAATATCGTTGCAGAAAAAAGATATGAATATTACGGAACCAACATTCAAATCAACTTACTTGGGTCGGACTACTCATATAATTGTTTTTCTAACATACACCCTGATTCTTTTAAGCGTGTTCTATCCAATCTCATTAATAATGGTATTGAAGCAGTTAATTCTAATGGCTCTATTATTATCTCTCTAACCTGCAATGCTACCCATGTCGAAATTATTATAGAAGATAATGGCTGCGGCATTCCTCGCGATATCTTGCCAAAGGTTACGGAGCAAGGATTTAGCTTTAATAAGAAAACTGGTGCTGGTTTTGGCTTATCTTATGCTAAACAATATTTAGAGCAAATCAATGGTTCAATGCATATTCACTCCGAAGAAAAAGTTGGAACAAAAATTCAGATCACTCTAATTCGGTCTACCCCTCCTAGCTGGTTCTGTGATTCAATGAATATTAGGCATGGTACTAATATTGTCGTATTAGATGACGATATATCCATCCATGATGCATGGAATGAACGGTTTTCAAATATTTCACACGTTAAAATGTTTCATTTTTATAACGCGATCGACTTATTACAGTATAAAGTTGATCCAGAAATCCCAGTATTATATTTAGTAGATTATGAGCTGCTCGCTGATGTTAAAAATGGTTTAGATGTGATTGAAGAGCTTAATTTAAATGGCAAAGCTATTTTAGTTACCAGTTGCTTTGAAGATATTGCTATACGAAATCGGTGCGAAAATATTGGTGTAAAAATCATACCAAAATCTTATGTACCCTATATTAAAATTATTGAAACTCCAAAGAAAGAACATATAAATACGGTTGTTTTTATTGATGACGATGAAATGATGCGAATGACTTGGATCTTTGCTGCTGAAGAGGCTGGACAATGTATTTCAACTTATTCTTCATTTGATGAGTTCATAAATGAAATAAATAATTATGGTGAGAATACTCTTATTTATATTGATTCAGATCTAGGAAACAATGTTAGAGGCGAGGATTGTGCAAAACTCCTTTTTGATAAGGGCTTTATTGATGTTCATCTTGCCACTGGCCATTCAAGAGATCGATTTAGCCAAATGCCATGGATTAAATCCATTGTTGGTAAAGAACCACCTTTTCGATTTGCACACGGGAATTTAACATGAACTCAACGGATAAAGATAAATTAAAACACGATTTTTTAAACTCAATTGTTATCATCAACAGCATGACAAAATCGGCTTCGAGTTTCATTAATACAATTTCACAGTCAATGGAGACCAGCGATATTAATCAAAAACAGATGGAAAAATTTTTATATTCCATGAGCACTATTCGTGAGCAGACTGTAAAGATTGAAAATTATTTTCTATCTCTTTTGAATGAATAATTCTGCCAAATTATCTCTCTGCTAGATATGAGGAATATGAAACCACCCTTCCCCAATTTATAGAATCAGTTAAATGATCTTTGGTAATACTGTAGTAGTAATTGTTATCTAGCTTTTTCGCATCAAATAAATAGTTAATCCACTCACTTATTGGTTTTTTATATTCTTTTTCTGATAACAAGAATAATATTTTCTCTTTTTTTGCAACAGCGGCTATAGTCTGTTTGGGTAGTTCATATCCCTGCATTAAATCTAATTGATCAGATAGCTCTTTTACATGTCTAATGATAAGCCATGTAGGTTTGGCATCTTTATCAAGAAATAAAACACTCCCTGAATTATCAACTAGATAATATTCAACAGCCTGTGCTTGCAGTAAAACACTGGCAAATAATTGTTGATATAATTCATTACCAAATAAATCACTAATGGAGTTTTCATACGCATTAACTATATTCTTTGTTAACTCTCTAAAATAGCGCTGAGTTAGGTCATCGACAGCTAATGTAATTTCTGGATATAGATTTTCGCTTGTCTTGAGTATAAATTTATCAATTAAACCGTTATTGAACGCGCTGATCGCTGTATCTTTATCTGCTTCTGCCGTTAGCATAATTTTAAAGATTTTTTTCTCTTTAATTTTTTTGCAAAATTCAATTCCATTAATAACGGGCATTTGATAATCCACTACTAACAGTGGGGCATGCTCAAACCTTGCTTTATCATAAATCAGGTTTAACATTTTACTAACATCAAAGCCAATAACCCGATCATTAGTAGTATCTAGATTAACATCATTCATCAATTTGAAAATTGATTGGGTAACATCCTGACTATCATTATCAATCAGATGAAAAGCCATATCTGAGCTTGTAAGTGTCAGTATATTAAATTTTTCGCCAAATTCTAAATCTAACGCATCCAAAAATGCACGGTTATCATCTAAAAAAATGACTTTTATCGGATGATAAAAACAGGTAGGTCTTGCATCAATAATAGTCATATAGTAATTCCTCTACGTTACAGCTTTAATTGCATCACACCCATGATAAATCGCCAATATTTCAGACTCCTAATTTATACTGTATTGTTCCATTATCATTGCTGTTAAGGAAAATTAAACTAACATGGATGTCGCTTTGTATAATAAATGATTATTCAAATTTTTTCCTCCTCAATTTTATATTTTGTCACTTAAGTTGTAGTTGTTTATATTTTGCGATTAAGTTTGAATACTTTTCCTGTTAATTTTTTTTCTCTCAAACGTTTGTTAATTTGTAATCACCATAATTTGCTTTAAAATTTGCCGCCTCATAAATCTACACCATTCCATAACCCCCATGTGAATTACAGAATATTGTTTATTTTTATTGTTTATAATCAATAAGTTACTAAAATTATCCCCCGGGGACAATTTATGAAACCGATAATTCCTAGTAGAAGTCTCGTAAAATTAAAAGCGCTTGTTGAAACAGAGACAGGATCGAATTTAATAAAAAATTCAACAGTCCAAAAACAAAAAACATCATCCTAAAGATAATTAAGATTATCATAAAATTAGAATGCAACCCTATTAATTAATATTTGTAGATAATTAATTCGTCACACATTTAGTATAGGTTGATTACTTTAATATTTAAAAAACAACAAGCTTTGCTTAAATCAGGAATAAATTTCTTAGATCTATAAATGAGTTAAATAAATACTGCGAGAGAAAAGATCTTATCGTTAAATGGATTATTGAAAAATGTTAAGCGATAAACCTATTTAACTTGATAATAGATACATAGTTATAAAAACTAATTTATCCATTCAAGTAGAGAAGCTAATCTCAGCTCCAACAACACCAGCGATCAATATTCGTTAAAAAAATATAATCTTCGCTATGGACAAAGACAAATAAGCAACCATCCATAATCTTTTATAAAACATAAAGATAGTGTAATGTCCGCATCAACTTTTAAGGAGTAGCTGAGTTTTAAGGATGGGTAAAGCGATAAAAGTGATTATCACGCAAGAGCAAAAACAAACACTTCTAAAACTAAGAGGCTCGCGAACGGGAAAAAATATAGGGGAGCGAGCGTATTATGTTTTACTGTCCTCATCAGGCAAAAGTATAGGTGAAATCTCAGCGCAATTGAGTCGTAATCCACACACGGTGAGATGTTGGATAAAACGTTATTTACATTTTGGCATTTCAGGATTAATAGATAAAAATTCAAGCGGTCGACCGAATCAATTGAGAGAAAAAGTCAAGGAAGAGCTCAACCAATTGCTAAGTGTATCGCCCAAGGAGTACGGTTACCAACAGTCTGGATGGCAAATTAATCTTCAATTAGATCAATTGACTAAAACGGTTGGCTCTGTGAGTGCGACAACAGTAAAGCGAGCACTTCATGAGCATGGATGGGTATATAAACGCTATTCTAAAAAGCCCCCACTGAATGCGCCGAGTAAAGAAGATAAAGCAGCTTATATTGAAAAAATGGTTGCATCGCTAAGTAAACAAAAGTTAGAGCATGAAATAGAAATATTATTTGCAGATGAGTCTCACTTCTCAAACGAACCCTATGTAGAGAGAGGTTGGTTTAAACGTGGCGAAAAAAAACCCGTCCACACCAACAAAATGAGAGAAAGTAAAACATTATTTGGTGCTCTGAGTTTAAGCTCACAAGCTTTTTATTGGAAACAAGCCGAAAGAGGAACTCTAAGATATTTATTCAATTTCTACATCAATTACATAAAAGCTAAACCCAACAAAAAGATAGTGATGATTATTGATAATGGCTCTATTCATCGCAGCAAAAAGGTTTCAAAATTTGTGAAAAAACACGAATGGGTGGAGTTATTTTTTTTACCACCATATTCACCTGAATATAATCCAATTGAGCTATTTTGGAAGTGGTTGAAGAGGAAAATATATGGTGCGAATGGATTTACTTGTATTGAGCAATTGATTGCTCGTATTAGAAAATTTATCTGGCATTACAATGAAAATAAATTTGCTTGACCCTATTCAATTTGAGTTTAACGCATATCGGGAGTTGTTATAAATGTTTTTGGATGGTTACTTATAATAGATTTAACTCAATACGTGGACCCTTATTACGGGCATATATAGCTGAATAACCAAGATACTTAGCAAGAATTAATCACAAACTAACACCGCTACAAAGTAGCAATTGGTATGATTATTTAATCGCAAATGAAGTTATTCTGTTACAACTAGAAATGAAATCTAGAATATGGAAATAACATTCGTTTATATCTATTCCCGAATTTATTCTATTATCAAAGTTAATCAATGTGCGACTTATTCGAGCAAACGCAAAAAGTATAGTGTGGTACTATCCAGTTAAACATATCTTATTGCAGGGTAGAGATTTAATACAAAAGATAAGTATACCCAAACAAACATCAGGATAATCTTTTACTGAGATTCGCAATACCACTTGCCACTCCGAATTTTCAAAGTTTCTAGAGCAAAAGATCCAGCCGCCTAAAATCTAGCATTCATTGCATTAGGTAGATTATGGATAAAAGTTAAAATCTCTCCCATAAATCTACACCATTATCATATAACTACACCACAATACCCCATAAAGCTACACATATGATTAAAAAACCTTTTGAACCCCATATTACTACACAGAAAAACTCATAAACCTACACTATCACTCCCAAATAGATACACAATTATCCTTTCATAAATCATTTAAAATCAATTAGTTACTGTGTTTTATATAAGGAATCTATGAATAGAAGAAAAAAGATATATATTTTTCTTTTTTATAAATTTAAAAGAATAGTACAAATTACCGCTTGCAAATTCATTTCAAAGAAGATAGCCTAATAACAAATAGTACAAAACACCTTATTGTAAGAAGGGGGATGGATGAAAGTAATTACAACAGCCGGAAACAAAGGAGGGATTGGCAAATCAACTATTGCACTCACTCTTGCACAATATCTAGCTAAATGTAAAAACATGAAAGGGGCATTTATTGATTTAGACCCACAAGGTAATTCTTCATCTAGCCTAATTCCAACTACCAGAGATCCTGCTCACCCAACGGGTTATATGCCTAAAGCGCATCCAGAGTGGGATCCTAATAACTTACCAGAAGATGATCCACATTGGGATGGTGTTAGTAGTATTGCAGATATATTCATAGGTAAATCTATTTATCCATACCCAACATGGGTTGACAATTTACATTGTTTCCCTTCTTTTGCTTCATTACTGGAAGATGCACAACGTGTTCTAAAAGTTGATGTAAAAGAAAAAGTTATAAATCGTCTTAAAGAATTTACCGAAATGCTGTCAACCCACAGTGATTACCAATTTGTTATTATTGATACGAATCCACAGTTTGGCCCACTAACAATGGCAGGGTTGCGAGCAGCAACTCATGGACTATTGCCAACCGAACTAGAACAATATGGTATTAATGGAACCATAGGTATGATCCAAGCAATTTCACAAGAGCAACTTAGAAGAGTAAAAGATGACACAATCAAAATAGCGGGAATTTTACCTAACCAAGTTCGTAAAACAGCAGTACATACTAAGTTCCTTAATGACTTGCGTTCGATAGAGAAATCAGAAGAATGGTTGTTACCTCCGATCGCCCAAAGAACTATTTATTCAGAATTGGTAGTAGAAGATGCAAAACCTAATTGTGTATTTAATCTACCGCAAACACATCTAGCTAGAATTGAGAGTGAAAAATGGTGTTCTTATGTATATGACAGGGTATTTCATAATGTATACAACAAAATAGAAGAAAAGGAGGCTTCTTATGGTTAGTAAATTCAAACTAAATCCAGTCAAAACCGGAGAGACAAAGGAAGCCATATCAAGAACACTGGCGATTGCCAATGATTATGCTGGGGAACTGTCAATAGAAGTATTATCCTTAGATAAAATAGAACTTGATCCAGAAAACAATCGTGAACTAGCACTAACTCTTCATGATGCTATGAATGGAATAGATCCTTCTGATCCTGACTATGCAAAAAAGAAAAATGATTGGAAGTCACTTGAGTCATTAGCAAAAACTATACTAGATGATCAGTTAATTAACCCCATATTTGTATACAGGTTTGGGAACAAATGTCGTTTAATCGCTGGTGAACGTAGAACCTTGGCCTCAGCGATTGCTGGTAAAAAGGAAATTATAGCAAGAATTGCAAGTCAACGACCTGTTGGTACAAAGTTAAGAGTTCTACAGTGGATTGAGAATAATGAGCGTGTTGACTTATCTCTGGCTGAAAGAGTTGCGAGCATTGAGGCTATTGTTAAGGAATATTTAAACGAAAATAAAGGAAAAAATGATAACGAGAAAATAACATCAAAAGTTTTAAGTGACTTAACAGGAATGTCCATAACACAATCTCGAAGATATATTCTGATTCTGCAAGCTAGCCCAGACATAAAACAAGCGATTGTTGAAGGAAAAATAGAGAATATAAAGTTAATTGAATTAATTATTTCAGTTGAAAATGCAGAACATCAACAAGTTCTTTTAAAGGCTGCCATAGAAAATCTATCCTTTGAAGCAATTGTTAAGCTAAAAAAAGAACTCGAATTTTCATTAGTTACAAAAAAAGAAATAAGAGGACGTAAACAATTAAATGTTAGTTTAGGTAAGGTAAAACCCAATATTGCCAAAATTATCTTTGATGCCTTAGTTTCAAGCAACATTCTACACGAGAGCATCGTCGAGCAAATGAATATGTTAAGCAATAATGTCCAATGGAATAATGGTAAATCAGTTGAGGAGTGCTTTAAAAAAATAATTCCTCTAATTGCTCAGGAAGTGTGATTAAAATGAATAAACTGAAACTCAATAATAATGAAGACGATAAGAAAATTATTACATTTACTATTAATAAAGAAATTAAAGAGTCACTCAGAGAAATTCTGTTAAATTCTGAAAAATATAATTTAAAAAAGAAAACTGATTGGGTAAACGAAGCCATCATAATGTTAAAGGAAAATCCTGATTACAAAGAAATGGTACTCAATGCAGAAGGGAATAGTGAAAATTTTGTATTTGATAAAATTTACATGACATTTAAGCAACGATGTTTTTTTTCTGATATGAGAAGTGAAGTTGTAAAGGAATATCCTGATATAAGAGGCCCTCAAACTGCCATAATACGCGCTGCTATTTTGAGTAGAATGATGAGGAAAAAATAAGAAAAAAGGCCAAACGGAATGGGTAATGTTCGCTGAAAAAACAATACGTAAACATGTAACAATTATTCATGCATACTCTTTAATGAGTGTATTGCAACGGAAAATTGTCAATGTGCTTTTGTATGAAGCAATAAAAGGAGATGGCCGCATAAATAACCATCAAAATTCGGTCGCTGTCGAATGCAATATGCCTTTTTCTAAGCTGTTAAAAGCAGTTAAGTTCAATAGTAATAATACCCAATATCTAAAAGAGTCCATTGATGGGTTGGCATCATTAAAAATAGAATGGAATTTATTGAAAGATAAGGTACCTACAGATATCTCTTTTTTAAATTTACGAGTTTTACATGGTGCACCTACGTTCTATCAGGATAATACCATCAATTTTTCTTTTCATAAAATCATGCTTGATTTACTAGTTAATCCATCTATATACGGTACTATTGACATTGATCTGCAATCTGAATTTGAATCGAAATATGGTCATGCTCTTTATGAAAATAGTACACGGTTTATTAACTTACAAAAAAATAAAATTATTTCGTTAGATACATTTAGAAAAATTTTAGGAGTTCCTGAAGATAAATATCCAAGTATGCGGGAACTTACAAGAAATGTCATTTCGCCTTCATTAGAAGAGGTTAATGATCGAGCTAATTTTGCTGTTAGTTTGGATCCAATAAGAGTTGGTAGAAAAATTACTGGATTTGAGGTGTTAGTCCAGAATAAAAAAAATACAATAAAATCAGAAGTCAGCTGTATTGATTATGAAAATGAGAAGATGCATAAAGAAATAAAAGTAACTTTTGGTATATTAAATGAGTCTATATTAGAAAATATTATAAATAACTACTCAGAAGAATATATTCAAGAGAAGATTAACTATACCAAGAAATATGCAAAAAAAGAGCGCACAGGTTTTTATCCAATTCCATATTTTATTAGTGCTTTAAAATATGATTATAAATTCAAGGAAGAATCTAAGCCAGACGGTTCTCAAGAAAAAGAATCTAATGAACAAATTGAGTGGGAAAAGAAATTATTCGCTTTACAGGCAGAGCTTAATCATTGGGAAAAACTATCAGGTTATACTAAAGCTGGAGATAATCAAGAGCATGTTAAAAACATGCAGAAATTTGTTCTGGAAACCCGGGAAAAATTAAAGCAACATTATTTAGAGAAGCCCATTAAAATGGAGGCGGTTTAATATGAAATTTCCTGCCTTTGAACCAATTAATCTAAAAAATGACATACAATCCTTGGAAGCAATTGATCTGTGTTTATCAAAAATTTATCCAGATCAAAATCAGGCTAGAAAGTTTTTTAGCGATGCTTCACTAGAAGAACTGGCCTCGTCAATTCGACAGCATGGGATTATACAGCCTATTCTTGTCAAAGAAAGAGATCATAATAGGAATGAATATCAAATTATTGCGGGTGAACGGCGTTGGCGTGCAGCTAAAATAGTAGGATTAGAAAAAATCCCTGCAATCATCAGAAAATATAATAAAGCAAACGGGATGGCAGTTTCTTTAATTGAAAACATTCAAAGAGAAGATTTAAACCCATTGGAAGAAGCACAAGCTATACAGCGGTTAATAGAAGAGTGTTACATGACGCATGGTGAAGTTGCTGAAACTTTAGGTAGATCGCGAACAACAGTTACTAATCTTCTTAGATTGCTTACTCTCACGGATGAAGTAAAAGAAATGTTAAAAATGGGATTACTAGAAATGGGGCATGCCAGAGCTTTATTAAGTTTGTCGAGTATACAACAAGCAGAAACAGCAAAAATAATTATCAATAAGTCTTTATCCGTTAGGGAAACTGAAAAATTGGTTCAGCGCTTAAATATGCCAGAAGATAAACAAGAGTTTTTTCTAGATCCCCAATTTGAACAAAAAACGAAAGATTGGATGGCACAATTATCGAAAAAACTTTCATCCAAAGTTAACATGCATTTTAATGATGGAGGAAAAGGTAGGGTGGTGATAAGTTTTGACTCTTTAGAGGAAGCAGATTGGTTAATGGCCCATCTTAAGGTGGAAGGGTAGGGCTATTTTTTTATTCACAAAATTAGTGGATAACTATGTGGAAAAATTAGAAGATGTTTGCCCTCGAGTCTGTAGTTATAATTTTACTGGTATACTGGAAAAAAATGACCTCCAAATTTTACCTTCAAGAGACGATTGGACTACGGCGAATGGTAAAGTGTGGCAAGAGCTCAGCTTCTTTCTAATCACTATTAGAGCGCTCTTAAATCGGTCTGATTATTTAATGATCACTTTTCTTTTTAGAAATTAAAAAAATAAGTCAAGTTGGAATGCTTTTGTATGAGATAAGTTGTTTTGAACAGTCGTGGAACAATTATTTTGACTCAACTCGGATCTTGGTTTTTCCTTCCTTTTGGCATGGGTTTTATTAGCATATTTTTGTGATACTAAAAGAAACAGCAGATTGTGAAGGGAAAAAATATTTTCACTATACAAAATTTTAAGTCGATAATTATGCTGATAACGGATTTTTATCATGATTAAGAATTGAGCAAACGCATTTGTGTACGTTGAAAAATCCAATATTCTTCTTTGTCCCAACTTGGATTTTATTCGTCCGTTAATAGCGGTGATTGTCCAATCATCTAGTAAATCTTTCTCTAAACGAAGTACATAATAGCGTTTGTCTTTTTCAAAGCGTGCCTCATGGTAGACTTCATTGTAGGTAAAATCCAAATAGTGTAACCAAGGTAAAGTAATAAACCATGGTGTCATTTAGAAAATAGCCAAGTTAGCAATACGTTTCAGGCGATCAGGGTTGTCTTCAACATAAATTGCGGTGGTGACAATGTTGGCATGACCTGCAAGACGAGAGACTGCTTTAATATCAGCGCCTTGCTCAATTAAGCGGGTAATGAAAGTACGTCGACCAGAATGGGAGCTTGCCCCAATGATTCCTGCCTTATCATAGAGTGACTTGAACCATTTTTGCAAACTATTGGGTGTAAAGCGACTTTTACGTTGGGTCTGAAATAAGGGTTTGTCTCGTGCAACAGGTTTTAGGGTATCGAGATGAGCTTGGAGTGCTTTACGGATTTTTTCATTGGCAAGATAAGCGTAACGCTGCTTTTCACCTTTGGTCATTGAGCGCTTCAAACAAATCTCTTCAGTCAATTGATAGTTGTAATCGGCTACATCTGCAATAGTGAGAGAGGCGATTTCTTTCACTCGCAATCCAAGTCCAAAAGAACAATACACAAGGGCACTATTTCTTATAGCGAATTGCCCATCTTTGGCAACAATAAGCAGTCGCTTAAACTCTGCTTCACTTAAGACTCTGGCCTTTCCTTCTTTTGGCATAAAAGACTCAATATTTTCCTGTTATAATGGTATTCTAAATAAATCAGGCTGTCTTGGCAAAAGCAAAAATAAAATTGTGGTTTATAGTAGAGCTTTAGTATGAATACACTCATCGATGCAGCAATAAAATATCTTTCCAATCATTATTGCAGTGAAAAAGAGCTCATAAGGCAATTAGAGAGGGATTTTTCGCATGTACCCGAGTTAGATGCTCAGATTCATGCAACCATAGCTCGCCTTCGGGAATTACATTTAATTAATGATAATCGTTTGGCTGAATCATTAAGTGCCCGTTATATCCATAAAGGAAACCGTTTTATTCAACAAATATTAAAACAAAAGGGCGTTAAAGAAGAGGTGATTGAGCAAATCTTAGAACATATTGAACTGGAAGAAGTTCGCGCCCTAGATGAAGCTCGGAAAAAAATGCGTGGATTTAAAAATGATACAGATGAGACGATAAATACAAAATTGGCTCGTTTCTTAAGTGGCCGAGGTTTTTCCCATGCTACGATAAAAACCGTACTTAAACAGTTAAGTGAAGAACAGACTACTTAAAGTTTTAGATAGTGTAGTGGATGAGTACAACAATCATTTGCATCCTTAAGAAAAGAACACAGTAAATTAAACTCTGAATGAAATGATAAACTTACAACGCATCATGATTATTGGTCGACCAGGAAGTGGCAAATCCACTTTTTCTGTTAAGTTGCAAAAGAGTCTAAATATTCCCTTGTTCCATTTAGACAAATATTTTTTTATTGCCGATTGGGTGCCACGAGAATATGAGGATTTTTTGTCACTCCAAAAAGAATTAGTTGCTAATCCTTGCTGGATTATTGATGGTAATTCCAGTAAATCATTCGAGATACGTTATCGCGAAGCCGACATGTGCTTGTACTTTAATTTACCCAAATGGCTATGTTATTGGCGGGTATTTAAACGCTTGTTTTATAAGGCTTCAGAAATCGATGATAGAGCCGCTGGTTGCAATGAAACGGTACGATGGTCGCTATTAAGTTATATGTGGAACTATGAACAACGGATTAACCCTTTATTAAATGCTTTAAAGAACCAATATCCAAAAGTGAAATTCATTGAGCTGCGTAGTCCATATGATGTGGCGCACTTGATGCGTGTGCTTACACATAAAGAAGAGTACAGTATTGTGACAGGATTTTAATAAATGATGCCGACGAATATGATGATACTCTTGATGGGTATTGCAGGTACCGGTAAAAAAACCATAGGCGAGGCAATTACAACACTGGCTTCTCAGTTTCGATTAGCGCATCACCATGCTTGGATCGATCCGGTTCTAAAACTTCTAGGTAACGATGATCAAGTATTTTGGTCTCTTGATGATAAAGGATGGGCAGCGCTTAACAAGGCCCGAGATGTGATTTTTGATACGATGACTGAGGTTTGTTCTAAAGAAACGAGCTTTGTTATTACCTATGAGCTCTTAGCGAATAATTCTTGGCATCAGGAGTTTTTTAATCAAGTACAAGCCGTTGCTCAAAAACGGGAAGCTATGTTTGTTCCTATCCGATTGATTTGTAATGGTGCAGAGCTTGTTAAACGCTTAAAATATTCAGATCGAAAAGGCTATTTTAAAACACAGGATGAGGCACTCATTACAAAAAGACTGTTTGAAGAAGACGTTTATTTTAGCAAAGAGCCGTATGAAATGACTCTAGATGTTAGCTGTCTTTCAGCAGAGGAGTCAGCGCGTCGTATTTTGGATTGGACTTCCTTAGTTTATGGGAGTAAAAATCAGAATCTTGAATTTAAACCATTGGGTCAAAGAGATTTGAACTTAATGACCCAATGGTTTGCAGAGCCTACGGTAAAACAAGGATACGCACGAAATCAACAGTTTTCTTTGGAAGATATTAGTGCAAAGTACTCACCCCGAATTGAAGGCATTGAGTGTATCCCCAGTTTTATTATTTATTTAAATCAAAAACCAATTGGTTTTATTCAATATTACTGTCTTTCCGACCATTTACCCGAAGGAATTTCAGGACATAATGCTTCCTTGTTTGACGAGGCAACACCTGAACAATTGGCTGGTATCGACCTTTTTATTGCAGAGCCATCGTTTCGTGGAGTAGGGTTGGGCAGACAAATTATAAGGCGTTTTATTGCCGAACAACTCTCCAAATTTAAAGCCGTTGTGGTTGATCCACAAATTGGAAACGAGCAAGCCATTGCGTGCTATCAAAAGGCTGGTTTTCTTCCCACGCAATACAGTGAAGACGCTAATTACCTACTCATGATAAACATGCTTTCTTATAGAGGCTCCTATGAATATTCTTGAAACTTCCCGTCTGATTTTACGTACTTGGAGAGAAGCTGATCTTGATCCTATGTCACTTATTGATCAAGATAAAAAGGTATGCCAATTTTTACCCGGAATAGGGAACAGGAGTGCTACAAAAGCAGGCATTGAGCGGATGATTGCACATGATAAAGAGAAGGGATTTTCTTTGTATGCTGTTGAACTAAAAAATACTGGAGAAATGATAGGATTTTTAGGGTTAATGACCCCTTCTTTTGAAGCGCACTTTACCCCTGCTGTTGAAATTGGCTGGAGACTTTCCTCAACGCATTGGAATCAGGGTTATGCTACGGAGGGAGCAAAAGCGGTTTTGCATTATGCATTTACCTCTTTAAATCTTCCCGAAGTAGTTTCATTTACAGCAGTGAATAATCTAGCTTCAAGACGTGTTATGGAAAAAATTGGTTTACAACATAATACAAAGGATGATTTTGATCATCCCAAATTGGAGCACAATAGTCCATTGAAACGACATGTGCTTTATCGATTATCCAGAGCTGATTATCTGAACAGTAAGAGTATCCAAAAATGATTTGGGAGACCACATTAAAAAAAATTACGGATGAAACGGCAAATCGTGCTGCTAATAAGTGGGTAAAAAACCCTACCCATCTTAAGCTTATCAATAATCAAATTAACTGTGTTTATCGATTTGAATCTAAGAACCAAGGCTTTTACCTTCGCATGACGCATGAAAAAATACGAAAAGCTCATGAACTTTTGAGTGCCATTGATTTTCAGAAGCATTTATATTTGCATCAGGTTCCTATTTGTGAACCGGTTGTATCCCAAGAAGGAAATGATGTCGAAACGGTACACCAAGATGATTTGGAATTTTTTGTTCATGTTTGCCGTGAGGTGCCAGGGCAAATCATGAATTTTGATTATCCAGATAAAAAAGCTTATCTAACATGGGGCCGTGCCCTAGGTCTATTGCATCAAGCCTCGCAAAGTTATGTTGCATCGGAACATCATTTTTTAACTTGGGAAGATTTGTGGCGTGAAACTTGGGATTATGCGCGTCAAGAAGAGGCTCTGATCCAGGATTTATACCAAACCATCACGACACGCTTCAAAACTTTTTCAATCAACTCAGCACATTTTGGCCTAACCCATGGGGACCATCGTCCTGGCAATGTGCTTTATGATGGTGAGAGCGTTCATCTGATTGATTTTGATGAGCCAGTTTATCATTGGTATCTTGCCGATATCGCTAAACCTTTTTTGGACTTATGCAATAAGCCATGGCCTCTCTGGAAACCCCTGTTTGAATGGTTTATAGAAGGGTATAGGCAAATCCGGCCATTGAGTTCAGACGAATTAAAAGAAATGAATCATTTTTCGCAAATGAAAAGCTTGGATATCTACCTTTGGTGTAAATACAACTGGTTTGAAGAAACAGCGCCAGGAGGAAAGCCACGCAATGAGTGGCTTCATGACTTAAAAACTATGGCATTAACGCCTTTGTTTTATGTACCATAATCGATTAAGGCGATTTATATTGGGGTGGGTAATGAATAATATCATGGATGCGCGATAGTTCATTGGTTGGATTCCGGTAGCCATGCGGTTGATTGGCATTAAAACGAAGCCCTTCTCCTTTAGAAAGTTTTTTCCAGCTCCCGCCTAACAAAAGCTCAATGGTTCCATCCACAACAATGACATGCTCAATGACTCCATGTTTATGGGGAGGTGAAAGATGTTCACATTCGGGCAATAACTCAATAACAAACAATTCAAAATGTAACTGCTCATCAAAAGGAAATAGAGGCAGTACTCGTATTTTTTCATCATCTGGATGCAAGGTTTCAGCATGTCCCGCCCTATAAACAGGATTGGTTGAATTATCCAGACTGTCTTCAATAAACGAAGAAAAGGAGGCTTGAAAGCCGCTCGCAATTTTCCATAAGGTAGAAATCGTTGGACTTGATTCTTCTCGTTCAATTTGCCCGAGCATCGCTTTAGAAACGCCGGTTTCAAGCGCTGTTTTGTCTAAACTCCAACCTCGTTCTTGTCTTAATGATTTTAATGTTTTTGCAATACGTTTTGAAATTTCTTGCATGATATCTCTTAATAAAAAAGCTTGTGCGTTTTAGCGCACGGGCATATACTGGTTTATTATGCGTTATAACGCACGAATTGGGAAGTAGATTGTGGAGAACTGTATGGTTGAACACCCTTTTAAAAACAAACTGGTTGCGGTACTTAATAAGCGTATTGAGCCAGGCAAAGTGATGAATGCGCTTGCTCATATGTGTATTGGTTTAGGTTCCGTAATTGGTGAAGAAGAGCTGCGTTTAACCGATTATCGAGATGCAGATGGAGGATCTCACCCTTATATTTCAGAAATACCTTTTATCATTCTTTGTGAGAACCCCAACAAAATTAGAACATTACGCCAGAATGCTTTAGCAAAAAATGTTCTTTTTAATGATTTTACCGATACGATGACTGTGGGTACCTATCAAGAGCAAATTGAAAGAACGGCACAGGTTAAAGAGAATGATCTGATTTACTATGGCATTGTTTTGTTTGGAGATTGGGATGTGGTGACAGAGCTGACTAGAAAGTGTTCTTTGTGGCGATGATGGGTGGGTGATAGCGATGAATGAAGGTAAAAATTTAAGTAAAAGCGCGCAAATCATACAGGATTTTTTATCTCAAAAGGGGATATCGTGTGAGGTCAAGGAACTTGATTCGAGCATACGCACTGCAAAAGATGCTGCTGATACTTTGGGTTGTGGTGTTGCTCAAATTGTGAAATCACTATTATTTTGTACTGAAAAAACCAACAAGCCGGTATTGGTATTAGCAAGTGGTGTTAATCGTGTGAATGAGAGCCTGATTGGGAATCTCATCAATGAATCTATTGGGAAGGCTGATGCAGATTTTACACGAGAAATAACTGGTTTTGCGATTGGTGGGATCCCTCCAGTTGGCCACAAAAATGTTATTAATACGGTTCTTATCGATGAAGATTTGTTATGCCATGAAGTCCTCTGGGCCGCAGCAGGAACGCCCAACGCAGTATTTTCATTATCTCCAGAAGCACTTAAGCAGCTAACCAATGGGATAGTGGTAAAGATTAGAGAGTAAGTTATGCAAAAAATATTTTGGGATAATCCCTATCAACGCCAATTAATGACTAAGGTGGAGTCGGCAAATGAGAATCGACTACTTTTTGCAGAGACTATTGGTTTTTCGTTTTCCGGTGGTCAAGAAAGTGATACAGTTCGCGTGAATGGCCTGATGGTCACTCATTCTGAAATAGAAGATGACTTGATTTATTATACATTACCTTCGGAGCATGGGCTTTCTGAGGGCGATGTTGTCCTTATGGAAATTGACTTCGTTCGTCGCTACAAATTGATGCGTCTTCATTTTGCTGCTGAATTAATCTTTGAACTTGTCCAAAGAATGTTTCCTATTGAAAAAATAGGTGCTCATATTGCTGAGCATAAGGCTAGAATCGATTTTAACTATCAGCACAATATCTCGGATATCTTTGACACTCTCTTGCTTGAATACAATCAAATTATTGCAAAAGATATGTCTATACGCACTGGGTTTTCTGATGAGAAGAGTCAAAGACGTTATTGGGAAATCGAAGGATTCTCTAAGGTTTCTTGTGGTGGAACACATGTAAAATCAACCGCGGAAGTGGGCTATATTACGTTAAAATGGGCGAATGTGGGTAAAGGTAAAGAGCGAATTGAAATTTATCTGGTACAATAAATCAGCCTAAACGTAGAGTGTTGGATGTTAGCCAAAAAAGAAGTTTTTAATACCATAGGAATTACGTGTGAATGCACAAGAAATTACAGTCTTAAATGATTTAAAAAACGACATAAACCAATTGCTGGGATTTCATGAAGAAACACCAAGGATTAATTATGGTCCTTGTGGTGCGTTTGCCAAATTATTTTTTGATGCGTGGAATAGCCGATTTAAGGATAAAGTGCATATTGTTTTTGTGATGGTGACATCCCATGAAGAGTGCTGGCATATTGCATTACGTATGCCTTCAGGAGAACTTTACGATGGTGGAATTGGCCTTCATTGTGAAGAAGTTTATGGAGAAGGTTATTTATTTGAAGACATGATCGAATATGACCATGAACGTTTGGAAAAATGGTCTTATGGTCTTGAACGTGACTATCCACGATTTTGTCCTGACTTTAATAAAGAAGTGGTTAATTCATTGATTACTCATCATCTAGATCGATTGCAATCTCAAGGAATTTGACTTAATGCGTTATTTACCTCAAGAAGCAATTCAAAAATTAAGTAATGAGCATCAACCCGAACCGCGTGCTATTTTTTGGCTGGCTCTGTTTCTCGAGAGGAAGGAATGCAAGCTCAGATATTTGATGAGAATATCGCTATGAAACAAGAACACCAACTGATTTATGAGCTAGAGATTTCTCTTTTAAATCCGCAAACGAGAAAATCGATTACACAACTGAAGCTACTGATTGCTGATGAATTTATTGAGTATGGTGCTTCTGGTTTAATTTACAATAAGAACGACTTACTTGATTCTCTCCCTGAAGAAGAGCCACAGAGCTATATGGTTAATGATTTTTCAGTTTTAGAGGTGTCGTCCGAAGTCATGTTGGCAACTTATAGGGTCACTGTTGCCTCAAAAAGTTCTTTACGTTCTTCTCTCTGGCAATACAAACACAATCGTTGGCAAATGGTGTTTCATCAAGGCACGCCTTGCCAAGAGTAATAATTTATTTTTACAGGTATTATGATGATTACAATAGCCTATTTAAAACATCACTCAGATTGCATACCAGAGCTTGCTAAGATTTGGCATGAAGTATTAGGGCAAATTTGGGTTCCTGATGTGCCCACCTCACGTGTAGAAGAAAATTTACGAAATCATTTAAACATCGAACAGTTACCGCTCACTATCGTTGCCTTTGATGAAGATAAACCTGTTGGGATGTGCTCTTTACGCGTGAATGATGGAATCCGCCCTGAATTAACCCCATGGCTAGGCTCATTAGTGGTATCACCAAGCCATCAAAAACAAGGTATTGCAAGACAGCTTATTCATCGAGTAAAAGAAGAAGCCCAAGCATTAGGGTTTAAAAATCTTTATCTTTTTGCTTTTGATCCTACTCTTCCAGAATATTACAGTCGTCTTGGTTGGTGCATGATTGGCATGGATGAATTTAAAGGACATCCTGTAACAGTTATGGAGATAATGTTGTGAAGATTAGACAGTTGTTTGATACGGATTGGCATCTATGGAAAGAAATTCGTTTGGAAGCTTTGAATAATTCACCAGAAAATTTTGGCTCTTCTTATGAAGATGAAGTGCATATGTCCGATGCTGATTTTCAAAATGGATTAAGTAAAGGATATGTATTGGGCGCATTTGTTGACGATTTATTGGTGTCTTGTGCTGGATTCTATACACTTAACTCAATTAAAACAAAACACCGTGGTGTGCTTTGGAGTATGTATACTCGTCTTGAATACAGAGGGAAAGGTATTGCAACAGCATTAATTCAGACCCTGATCCAACATGCAAAAACCAGCGTTACTCAATTGCACCTAACCTGTGTAGTAAGTAATTTTGTGGCTCAAGCTTTTTATCAAAAGCAAGGATTTCGAATTTATGGTACCGAACCTAAAGCACTTAAAATTAATGATACCTTTTATGATGAATATTTGATGGTATTGGATTTCAATGAGGAACCCATGAAAAAACTGGATACTTATCAGAGCCTTTGTACTGAAGTATATGATTTAAGTAAACCTAATGCACCACAAGATGAATACTCATTCTATCGAAGCTATGCCGCAGAGGTTAAAGGCTTGATTTTAGAGCCTATGTGCGGCACAGGTCGATTTTTACTGCCTTTGGCTGCAGAAGGATTTGATGTTCATGGCTTTGATGCAAGTCAACCAATGCTAGAACGACTGCATGCAAAAGCGAAGAGCAAAAATCTTAAGCCAAAAGCCTGGCATGGTTTTATTGAAGATTTAAATCAATCCGCTAAATATTCTTTAATTTTTATACCCAGTGGTTCATTTGGTCTCATCACAGAAAAGGTGGATATCCAAAAAGCCTTAAAAACCATTTATGAACATATGGAAGATAAAGGACTTTTTGTATTTGAAGTAGAAACACGCTATGCGGTTCCTAAAGAATTAGGTATATGGAGAGGCACAAGATGGCCAAAAGAAGATGGCACAATCATCCTACTCAGCCAATTAGCTATGCTCGATGAGGAGATTTGTTACTCTATAGGTAAATATGAACTGATTGATAACAACCGTGTCATTCAAACAGAGGTTGAGGAATACAAAATTCGAATTTATCAAGATCTTTCTTTCTTGCTCAATTTGCTCAATGAGGTTGGTTTTAGCAATGTACGAACGGTTAAAGCATTTGACCGAAATGCATCGCCTAATGAAACAGACGAAAGTATTGTTTTTGAGTGCAGAAAATAATTGAGGTAATAAATGAATATTCTATGTCCAGAACCACTACAAAGAGGAGATATCGTGGGGCTTATTTCTCCCTCGAGTCCTATTACGGAAAAAGCAATAGAAGTAGGAGTTCATTTATTAAAGTCGAATGGATTTAATGTAAAGTATGCAAAGCATATGTTTGCATCAGAACGATTTTTAGCTGGTAAAGACCGTGACCGTGCACAAGATGTGATGGATTTCTTTATAGACTCAGAAGTGAAAGCAATTATTGCAACCCGAGGAGGACAAGGTTCGCAACGACTTTTACCTTTCTTAGATTATGAATTGATTAAGAAAAACCCAAAACCATTATTCGGGTTTAGTGATACTACAGCGTTGCAATTAGGCCTATTTAAAAACACTGGCTTAGTAAGTTATACAGGGTTTACTTTGACCATTCATTTAAGTACCCAAGTTAAAAAAACATTATTTTCTTCTTTGTTAGGCCAAGAGTACACAATTCGCAAAGGAATAAAGGTTCATGGAGGCGTTAGCCGAGGTACTCTTCTTGGTGGCAATTTAACCCTTATGACTAATTTAATGGGCACGCCTTACATGCCTACTTTTAAAGGATGTATTTTGTTGGTAGAAGATGTTGGCGTCGAGCCCTATAATATTGATGGCATGTTCTCACAATTAGATTTAGCAGGAATTTTTGATGAAGTTTCCGGCGTTATTTTTGGTACATTTGAACAATGTAAAAGTAAGAAGTCGAATCAGAGCGATGGTACGGTAGAAGATGTAATCAATGAATGGGCTTCTAAATTAAAAGTCCCTTGTATTAAAGAGTTTTCCTATGGACATGGTAAGCAAAATTGCATTCTTCCAATTGGCAAAGTAGTTACTTTAGATGCAGATACTACTTGCGTTACGATTCAAAATTAAAAATGAAGAAATAACCACTTGATAAAACTGATGAGAGCATTGGTTTAATAGAGGCATAAATGAATACACAAGAAATACCCAAAGAATATCAACACACTTCACCAGCAGGAGCTGAAGTTCGATTGCTGATGAATAATCATTTAGGTGGAATGGCTCACTGTACTTTGAAGGCAGGCACAATTTCCAAAGCAGTTCGTCATAAAACTGTATCTGAATTTTGGCATGTCCTTTCTGGTGAGGGTGCAATTTGGCGTAAGTTGAACGATGAAGAGAGCATTACCCCTTTAACTGCTGGAGTCAGCATCGATATTCCCTTGGGAACACATTTTCAATATCGAAGTGATGCAGCAGATTTGGTGTTTATTTGCGTTACTATGCCACCTTGGTCAGGCAGTGATGAGGCAAGTTATGTGGAGCATGGTGCCTGGCCTCCTACAGTGGAATACATTAAATGACTTTAAAATTATCGTTTTTAGAAAATCCAAACCCTGATGATGTTCAAATATTAACGAATGGGATTAAGGCGTACGCCAAACAAGCAAGGGGCTTCGAGTCCTTAGATTTCTTTGCATGCTTTATTCGTGATGCAGACAATAGCATTGTGGGTGGTTGTAGTGGTGGAACACTCTATGGAGGACTTCATGTCGATAATCTTTGGGTGAGTGAGTCCATCAGGCATCAAGGATGGGGAACAAAGCTTATGCAAGAGGCATTGAAGTACGGTAATGAGAAAGGCTGTGCTTTTGCAACAGTTAATACTATGGATTGGGAAGCAATAGAATTTTATAAAAAATTAGGTTTCGAACTTGAGTTTGAGCGGCATGGGTTTCAGAAAAACTCTATTTTTTATTTTTTGCGTAAAGAATTTCAGGGAACAAGAGACATCGGGCTCTTAAATGATGATTCAGTCTCGGACTTAAGTCAAAATCTAAAATCGTCTATATCAGAATCTGTAGTGAGAGAAGAGGTTGTCTCAATAAGCAATGCGCCTCATTTTAAGTGGGGACAAAATTGTGATGCATGGTGGTTAAAAAATGATGGTCAGTTTAACGTTCTTTATGAAACGATGCCCTCAGGCAGTTTTGAGGTAAAACATTATCATCAGGAAACAGAACAATTTTTTTATTGTTTGCAAGGACAATTGGTTATTGAGTTTGAAGACTATGAACAGGTGTTACAGGAACAGGAAGGAATAAGTATTAAAGCAGGGATAACCCATAAAGTGAAAAATAGTTCCGGAAATTTGGTTTCTTTTTTGGTAATTTCATCTCCTAATCTAATCGGGGATAGAGTCAATCTGGAGTCATAAAGTGTCTTCTGAACTGATTATCCGCAAAGCATTAATTGATGATGTTCAACATCTTCACCCTTTAATGGAGCAATTGGGTTATCCACAATCGTCTGAAGAGTTGCAAAGACGACTTGAGCTATTTACTAGTGAACTGCATTACGGTGTTCTTCTTGCGGAAATTGCAGGAAAAGTTGTTGGTTGGATTGCTTGGTCTAAGAGCTATCTTTTTGTTTCCGAAACAACAAGATTTCATATTGAAGGCCTTGTGGTCGACCAAAGTTATCGTAATCAAGGAATAGGTAAAAAGCTTATGATTACTGTTGAGGAGTTTGCCAGGCAATTTAGTCCCTGTATCATTGATTTGACATCTGGACTTAGGCGAGCGAAAGAGGGCTCCCATGATTTTTACAAATCGCTTGGATATCAGAATGAAGGTCATATGGCGAAACTGTATTTAAGGAAAATGCTGTGAACATCAAAGAATTACAATCTGCTTTAAAAGTTGAGACAGCAACATTAGATGATTATCCTACCATCCAAAACATGGCACGATTTTATGTATATGAACTCTCGCGTGACTGTGGTTTTATTTCAGATGATTGGGCTTTGCCTTCCGATGGCCTGTATGAAAGCTTCGATTTTAAAAAATACTTTGAAGAGCCGACAAGAAAAGCCTTTCTGATTAAAGTTGGTAATAAATTAGCTGGTTTCGCTCTATTAAATCACGAAGGAGTTTACCCTGATACTGCATGGAATATGGGCGAGTTTTTTATTACTGCTAAGTTTCAAGGCAAAGGTTTAGGTTATTTAGTTTCCTCTGAATTATGGAAAATGCATCCAGGCTTATGGGAGGTTTCTGTGATTCCAGAAAACAAGCGAGGACTTAGTTTTTGGCGCAAGGCTATTTCAAGCGTTACAGCGGGCAATTATCAGGAAGAAATTAAAACAATCAATTATGATACGCACCAACCACAACGAGTTATTTTTCGTTTTGATAGTACAGCACATGAATGCAGCGAGCCTTTAGAAAGCGAGAACGAATATCAAATCCAATTTGTTGATGAGCTTGATGAAGCTACGGAAAAACGCATGACAAAAGGATTTATTGCCTATGAAGCTCAGCATGGTATTGACGTCAATTATCGACGTTTTTCAGTGACCATCTCTTCTGCCCAAGGAAAAATTTTTGGTGCACTTAATGCCTTTACTGCATTTGCAGAAATTTATGTGGATGATATTTGGGTAGACAGTGCTTATCGTGGTAAAGGGTATGGCAAGCAGTTATTGCTTGCTCTAGAACATCACTTCAAAGGCCAGGGCTTTAATAATATCAATTTAGTGACCAGTGCTTTTCAAGCCCCAGAGTTTTATAAGAAGTGTGGCTTCATAGCAGAATTTACGAGAATAAATAAAAAAAATCCCAAGTTAAGCAAGACATTTTTTGTTAAATTTTTTAACGAGGAATCAGAAACACAAGGCACTCTTAAGGCAGCTCATGGTGAATAAAAATCAACTGGAAACAATCTGTAAAAAATTAAAGATGAACCAACCTTGCGACTTGCCTCAAAGAGTTCACGGTGGTCTTTTACATAAAATGTGGTATCTGAAGTGCAATGGCTCGCAATTTGCTGTAAAACAGCTCAATAAAAGGCTTCAGTTAACTGAAGAAGTTAAATCCCAATATGAATTGACAGAAGAGATAGCCTTCCAATTTTCCCAGTGTACTATTCCCGCAGTTCATGCTCTAAAATTAGAAAATAATTACTTAATCCTTTCAGAAGATGAGGCCTTTCTTGTTTATCCTTGGATAACAGCAAAAACATTGGATAAAGACGCTATATCTGAGATGCATGCGCTTAAAATAGCCACTCTTTTGGCTAAAATTCATCGTATTAATCTTAATGTTCCCCAGCTAAGTGCTCAAGAATTTGATATTCATCCCAATGAAAAAATTAGTGTGTTAATAGACCAGTCAGCAAGCAAAAATTTGGTGTTTAAGGAGCAATTAAAAAGTAATCAACGAGTTATAATTGAGCTTAACGATATCTATCAAAAAGCAATACCTATTTTACAAAGTAGTAGTGTAGTAAGCCATGGTGATTTGGATCAAAAAAATGTTTTATGGGATAAAAATGATACTCCATTTCTCATTGATTGGGAGTCTGCGCGAAAACTTAATCCCACTTATGAAATAGTCAATTGTGCTCTTGATTGGAGTGGAATTACTACTCCGCTGTTTAATAAAACTTTATTTATAAAAATGCTAAAAACATATGCGTCTTCTGGAATAACAATAAATCAAGATCATTTGGAAGCTGCTTTTTATGGTGTTCTTGGCAATTGGATCAATTGGCTAGTATATAATATAAACCGTTCTTTTAGTTCTGATAAAGAGCAGCAGGACATTGGTATTGAGCAGGTGCTTCAGGTTTTACCTACTATTATTCAAGTCAAGGCGAGTATTCCAGAATTAACTCAATTAGTAACACATGAATTAGGAATAACCTTTTAACTTTCGCCAACTTTGATTACCATACCGCACGAAAGTAACTTAAGTTTCAAGGAATGCTTCATGACGAACATCAACAATAATAAAGCTGCATTAGTGACCGGAGCCAGCCATGGAATTGGTCTTGAACTTGCTAAAATTCTTTTAGGTGACGGCTGGGTTGTCTATGGAACAGGGCGGGATGTGAGCAGCTTAGAGGATACTAAAGCGCTATTTCCTCGTTTTGTTCCCATTCAATCGGATTTTACTCGCAATAGTGATATCGAACAGGTTGCTAAAACTATTAATGATTCTGGAATACCGCTTCATCTTTTAGTTCAAAATGCAGGAATGAAAAGTCCTCCACGTCCGTTGACCGAATACGATTGTGACAGTATTGACGAAGTTTTTCAGGTTAATTTATTAGCTCCAATGAAACTTACGGCACTACTTGCCGCGCAGATGCCTGAGAAGTCTCGGATTTTATTTGTTACATCAAGAGCAGCTACTCTGAAACTTAAAGAAAGTTCAACATACTGTGCCAGCAAAGCAGGTTTGGATGAAGTAACTGCTATTGTGAGAAAAGAGTTAGCAGAGAAAAATATTGGTGTGTCTTGTATTATTCCAGGAGAAGTGGATACAAGAATTCAAAAAATTTTAAGAGAAACGACTTCATTTCATTTACATAAAATGTTTGATGAAGCTTATCAGTCCGGTCAATTAATAAGTCCGGAAACTTGCGCGGAATTCCTTAAATGGTTTCTTTGCGACTTATCTTTTGATGAATTTAAGCAAAGCAATATGCCCGTTTCCATTTATGAAGAGTGGCACCATCCATTCTGGCTTAAAGATAGGAATCAGTTACCTCCTTTTCCTTTCTAATTTGTTTATGAACTTTTACGAGCATTTCCAATAAAAGTTTAACTTTGGAGAATAGATGCTTCGTTTCTTCTGTTCCTTTTTCAAGGCATACTCTCTTATGGGGGATATGCCCCACTCTTTCTACAATTGTTTTCTAAAATAGATCCGATCATGTCCTTCTAAATAATTTTTAATTGTCCCTATGTGCTGATAACCTTGTTTTAAATAAAATCCTTCTGCTTGAAAAGAAAAAGTATCTAATGTTGATGCAGGAATACCTCGCTTAATTGCTTCGGCTTCAACGCTGCGTAATAGTTCAGCACCGATACCAAGGCCACGGTATTCTTCCTTAACCCAGAGGACATCAACGTATATTGAGCTTTTATGAGCATACACAATAGCTCCGCCAATAATATTACCCTCCTTACCTTTCACATAGACTGAGTAACGCTCTGGTTTGGTTCCTGTAAAAGGAGCATTATAATTTACTATCCCATCACGAATAATTTTATCTTGCTGTTCCAGTAGATTGGTGTCTATAACAAGCTCTAGTTGGTAATTTATTTGCGATTGATTCATGAGTTATATCTTCTAAAATTAGCTTGAATACAATAAATCATTGACCACTTCCATAGTAATTTCGGGTAGTTTTTGTGTTTGATCAATACACTCTTGGATGGTTATAACCGCTTTTCTAATTTCATTGGGTAACATCTCAGATGGTGCATTGTCGCCTGGCCAAGAAGCATCTCGAGTAGCTTTATCGGGCCAACGAGAATAAGCAAGCCACATACCATCGTTAGTTTTATGCAGGCAAGAACCTAAGGCACCGCGATATTGCACAAAATAGGAAGCAACCTGATGCCAAGCTTTTTGATACTCCATCTCAAGTCCAGGCTTAATAAAGGCTCGGTAAATAACAGCAAAACATTTTTTTGAAAGCAGCTTAAAATGTTCAAGCGCTTCTTCAGGTGTTAAATCCTGGGTACCCAAAACCTCCTCTGCTTTGAATATGTTTATACCTTTGGGAATTGAAAATTGGGAAGTAAAATACATCTGATCAAGGCCTATTCCGAAAGCACAATCCTCATAGCCTAGAACACGAAAGTAATTAATTGATTGCTGATTTTCATTAGTTAAGACATAGTTTCTGAATTTGGGATTATAAAATCCATAAGTCATGTAGTAATGAATACCTTGGCTTTCAAGATGTTGAATGATTTGCACCAAATTCTGGTGCAGTTTTTCAGGCGAATAAAGTTCAATATACATCCCAGCTTTTTCAAGCGTCGAATGTTCATTCTCTGGATAAGGAGGATTCAGTGCCACAAAATCACCAGGTGTCGCAATCGAAATCACGTCCATAAAATCACCACTTCTGAATGAAACTTGATTCGCATTAAGAAGGTTAGATACTCGGTCAATCTCACTCAAGAACATTTCTAGGGACAAATTCGCATGCTCAAGAAATCGATTAGCCTTTTTTCCTTCAAATAGTTCACCTTCACGGTAGATAATGTTTAATTCCTTATCATAAAAAAGGATTCCACCCCATGAATGATTAATGATAAAAGGGAGCAGTAATGCTTTTTCTTCATCAGTTATTTGGTTGTAATTCCTAATCACTTCAAGGAAAAAATCTTTTTTTGATAATGAGGCATCATATTTTTCTACTAATGCTGCATAGGGCTCTTTGATTAGATCTGGTTTGTCTTTAATTAATTGAAGTGTATTAATAAGAATTTTATTGCTGTCATTGATGATATATTCCTCTGCAAGACCGATCTCCATTGCGGCCATACTCCAGGAAGCAGACCCTGCAAAAGGTTCGATTGCTTTCTTGTATTTTTGACCATTATTATTTGCCAATAATACAGAGAGATGCTCATTCAACCAGCTAGTATCAGGGGACATATGCCCTGTCAAATCTGGAAGAGTCAGGTACCTATTTCCGAGATAATGGAGCGGTCCCCCATGATTTTGAGTTAATTGAATAGAACGTGGATTCATAATGGTCACTATGTGGTAAATTTATTTATAAAGCTGCACATCTTAACATGAAATAATAAATTTTTTATTGTATTGAACAAGCATATCTTATTTTTTAATTATTGATGTGGCTCATTATTGTGATATTAAAACATACTATTTGGATTAGCTGATTTTACCGGAATATCTTGTATTGCGTCCCAATGCTCTATGATTTTCCCGTCTTCTAATTTGAATAAATCAAAAATAGCTCTACCCCGAGTGCCAGGCTCACGAATAGAATGTACATGAAGAATAACATAGTCCCCCTCAGAAAAAATTTTTTTAATTTCACTATGAGAATTAGGATAATATTCAATTAAATATTGAATAAATGCTTTTAAACCTTCAGGTCCATCAGCGGCAGCAGGATTATGTTGTTTATAATTTGTTCCCAGGTACTTTGATGCTGCTTCAAAATTTTTTTGATTAATTGCTTTTTTATAAAACTCAGTAACTATTTGTTTATTCATTTTTTGTTGCTCATCAATAAATGCATAGCTATTGTTAATAATTGATAGAAACAAACTTATAGCAAAGATTTTTGATTTATTAATAATCATAAAACACCATTGGTTATTTATTCTCAGGGTTTATCTTGAGATAGCCATCAAAAAATTCGGGTAAATCTTTCAATGCTTGTGCTCTTGCTGCTTCATTAAAACCAATATGATAATGTTCTCCTTTTTCGTCAATAACTTCTTTTGAAACTGGAAACTCAAAGTTATCAAATCCATGCAATGCATTTTCATAAATTTGGATGGAAACATTTTGATTGCTACCAGTACTTTGGTTGACTAACTGAATGCAATCTTGGGTTGTTGCACGATCATCATGTTCTCCAATAAATAGTTTGGTGATTGCCCTTAGTTTTGTTCCTTCTTCAAGTCGATGACATACGCCATAAAAAGAAGCCGCTGCTTTAAAAGAGAGCTTTTGGTATGGTTTCGGATCTTGTTGTGATAACGCCATGATTTTCAATACATCAAAGCCTCCCATAGAGAATCCCAAAAGTCCTATTCGGTCAGGATCAACAGAAGGAAGCTGCTTAAGGTATTCATAGGCAGGAACGATATCATCAAGTTGTGCTTGTGTTGCTCTTTCCCAGCCTACTGAGCGACGATCTTCCCAACCTCTGGGTTTAAAACTGTCTATCATATAGACTACGTATCCATGCTCTTTTAATCGGGTGGCCCAATCATAATTCACTTTTTCGATACCGGTACTCGCGTGCAATAATAAAATAGCAGGGGATCTCATCGTTGCATCAGGAATATAAAGACTGTGATGTGGATCATTGGGATCAAAGATATAATCTTCATTATGTGCTAGTACTTCAGTACACACTAATAAAATAAATAACATAAAAAGCATTTTGGGATGGAAAAACATAATTTTAATTCCTTAGTTTTAAACAGTTAGCTTTAGACTGGATGCCTCATTATTTTCTAGCTTTTCCATGTGCTCTTTTAGATTGCAAATTTCATCAAAACGAGCACCTTCATGAATTCGAGTGAGGGCAGCCGCTTCTTTTTCCTTAATCTCTTCCGCTTTATTAATAGCATTAACTGCTTCTTCTTTATTCATGACAATAATGCCGTCTTCGTCAGCAAATATCAGCTCACCAGGATTTACCTCAACAGAACCACAATTGATTGGTTTTCTTATACTGCCAATTTTATTTTTACTTCCTGATTTGGCGCATTGTCCCTTAGCAAAAAAAGGGATATTTGTTGTTCTGACTTCAGAAACATCTCGACAATTTCCATCAGTAATAATGCCACCAAAACCCTTCGTTTTTGCTACATCTGCACACATGCCACCTGCTACAGCAAGCTTGGTGCCGCAGGAAGCGATAACCAATAAAATGGGAACTCTATCATCATAACAACCAAGGGCAAGCATAAAATCAGGCAAGTCATCCAAAGCCTGCATGGTAGATAAAGAATCTTGAGCCGAGTTAACAGTATAAGCTCTTCCTACAATTCTTGTTTGTGGCGATGTGTTAAAAGAATGAATATCTGAATCCATGAGACGCACACTGGGTAAAGCATCACAGATTAAGGGCGTTGTCAGTTGAGATAATCGCTTACATAGTTCAACATAGCTATGTTCGATCTTTAGTTTCATAATAATCCTTAATATATCGATTCAGTTCTATCCAATTTGTATGAGGTTTTAGGGATAAAATAGGTGAAAATCTCCCTCATTTAATAAAGTTGTTATTTGTTGATAATCTAAAGTATTTGCTGTTTGAGAAGCATTTTGGAATTTCAATCCGATGACGGATGCCATTGCTGACCAGGAGGAGGGTTTAAAATTGTACTGTGTAACATAGCCTTTCTCATAAAGGTTTGTTGTTACAAAATAATCATAACCTCGAGCAATATTATCAGGTTTCCAAAGTATTTCTTCTCCAGGTGCTGGGGTAAGGATAATTTGGTTTGCTTCTGCTATTTCTTTTTCAAGATTGTAATTATCAATACCATAGGTAGATAATAATATTTGTATTTGATATTGCTTGAGTAATTCCTGAGTCAAGCTTTTGAGTTTATCTTTCTGGGATTCGGTGTCTAGATAAACAATATCGGGATCATAAACTTGATTGTCAATTAAAAGTCCACCGCTTTTGATAACAGTACTTTTCCAATATTCATATCCTCTTAGCATTTCACGACCTTTAGAACCATCCTTCCCTGTCAATGGTAAAGCAACTCCCATGCGCAGTTTTTTGTGTGTTCTTTGGGTAAACTCAGGGATGAATGCTAAACCATTTGGTCCAGCATGGGTTGGAATAGAGATGAGTTCAAAATTATGCAAATCTATTTTAGATAAATGCTTGTCTGTTGCATTAGATACATAAGCATATTGACCCTCTGGGTCAATTAAAACGTTAATCGGATTTAATCCGGTGACTAATCGTTTTATCACTTGGCCTGAATGAACATCAATCACTGCAACTTGGTGATCAAAGGGCGCCGGTGCTAATATATAGTTTTGATCAGGAGTAATATCTGAGTAAAGAATCGGTCCTAGATTCAAATTAGTGAATTGTTTTTTAATGGCGAGGGTATCGGGATCAATAAAGACGATCTGATTGACAGCTGATACCATCAAGGAACGATGATCTGGCGTATATTTTAAACCCCGTACAGCTGAGGGCAATGTGAGGTTTCCAGTAATTATTCCTGAATCAGGATCGATTCGAATGACGCCATCTTTACCCGCCATTAACCACAAGGTTTTTCCATCATTAGAAAAAAACAGATTATGTGTATTAGGACTGACCGCAATTTTTTTGACGATGGTTTTGGTATCAACATCAAAGACGAGAATCTTACCGCCTTTTTCCACATTCACAAAAAGTTGTTTTTCAAAAGGAGGTCGTAACTTAACACCATGAGGCGCACTATCGATGTCTGCATAGTCTTTGTTCTCTAGTGATTCAAAAGTAAATAGCCGATATTTCTCGACTTGATTTAATAAATCGATAACAGAAATGGACACACCAGGTATACCAGAGCCACTATCGTAGTCTCTAATGCCGAAATTGCTGACAAAAGCTGTTTTCCCATCTTTTGTAACAGCAATCTCATGAGGGAGGAAGGCAAGTTTCAGGCTACCTTTTCTTGCACCTGTATCGGGATTATAGAAACTGATACGATCGGCATTTTCTTCAACAACAGCTAACGTGGTGTTGATAGAAGAGGAATAAGTGAGGCCATTGAAAATCGATAGAGCAATAAATAGGCTGCTAACTTTTTTGAACATCATTAAATCCCTTTATAAACACAAAAAGTGCCGCCATGATAGTAAGGGAATACGATATTGTCAATATATATAGGTGCCTATATAATAGCGCAAAAAGGAACTATCCATGACATTTAATTTGAATGAACATACTGGTGTCTTGATTAAAAAGGCAGCTCGCTTGTTTGAACGTGTTTCAAATCTCAACCTTGAAGAACTTGGTGTGACCTATAGTCAGACTATTTTTCTGGTTCGCTTGTGGGAGCGGGACGGCCAAACGCAAATGGAACTCACAAAAAGTGCGGGACTGAAACAACCTACCGTAGTAGGTATACTTGATAAGATGGAAAGAGACCAGCTTATCACACGTGTTCGAAGTGAACAGGACAAACGTTGCTATCATTTTTTTCTTACTGAAAAAGCGAAACATGCTTGTCGCGAATTAGAAAAGCAGGGGATATTGATGCAGAATTTGTCTGCGGGTAATTTACCCAATAAAGAAGTTAGCAAGTTAAATGAGAATCTATTATCAATTATAGAAAACCTAGAGCGTTTTATTGAAAAAATTCAGGGGTAGACTTGATGGCCCCATGTTCAGTCACCTGAAATGTAGAAGCAAATTGATCCATCACCAAATCTACATCACGATAAACCATAAATGAAGAATGTGGTGTAGGAACAGGATGATTGTAATTTGCTACAGGCCCTATACAAACTAGATTTTCATGTACCTTTCCGTATGTATCGATCACTTGATAATGATCCGTTAAATGGATGCCACCATAAGGCTTAGTGCTTATTAATCCGGTTTGTGCCAACTTGTCTAATAACATGGGCTTGACACTATTGGGATCTGGTTTGTAACGATATCCAGTTGCATCAATAAGAGTTGCAGCATGCAAGACTTCGCCTGATGTAAATAATAATTGGAATCTGTGATTTACTTCATCATAGCTTACAGAAGCCAAGCTATGATGCTCAATAATTCTATTTTTCTCATAGAGATGGAGCATGATTCTAGCATTCACTGGTGTGATACCAGTCAAATAAGCCATTAAAAGAGAATAGAAGTATTTTAGAAATTGTTCTTTGCCTTCAACATTCAAGCTTTGCCACATGTGAGTATAACAACCACTAAAATAAAAAGTTTTAATAAATGCTCGTAGCTCATCAATATTACCCAGTATGGGATTGTTTTCTGGCAGATGATCAAATTTATTCATTTGATAACGTAAAGTCTCAAGAGCACCAGGGGAATGGGTAGGAGTAATAGGATTTTTAGCATCATTTTGATAAGCATTCCAAAATAATGTTTTTGCTTCGGAAAAGGTTAAACTGTCAGGAAAGCGTTTTTGTAGACTATTTGATAATTCCTGTTGTTTCGTAGTGTCACAACTATCTGTATTGCCTTTGGTTGTTAATATATTAGGATTTCGCGTGACACTGTGTATTTTTCCTGAGTACTGCTTTTTCATAGTTAACCAAAGTGCGGCATCAACAAATGCTGCCTGACCACCAATGATATAAACATCATCTGCTAAATCCCATGCATCTGGATTTCCTGTTGTGTTTTCAAAACGGAGAAAACCTGGTTGATTCTCGACAGTATGAAAAAAAGGATTTGTTAAATGTCCAGTTGTTATAAAAAGTCTATCAGCGATATAATTTTGATCCATGCATGCTATCTGATAATTCCCTTCTTTTAGTGGACAAATATCTGAGATTGGCAAAAAAATTTCTTTGACTGTTATCCCTAGTGATTTAACCAGTGTTTTATGTTTTTCATATTGAGCGCGTAAATAATGACCCACTACAGCACGAGGAATATATTGTTTGTCTCTATGTGGATAATGATCTTGGAGCAACTCTGGATTAGCATCTATCCATTCTGTTAGGCTATCTGTAGTAGAAGTAAATTTGAAACCATCAGCTGGATTATTTAAAGTCCAGAATTCTGGGCTATCAATAGAATAAGCAAATCCTGTAGCAAGGTATTGTGGATTTTGTTCAAAGATTAAGATAGTAATGTCATCGTCAGAATATTTCATTGTTGCAAGCAAGTGACTTAAACGGCAAAAAATAGCATTTCCGCAGAGTCCCATTCCCGCAATAGCAATTACTTTTGGCATTATATCAAGACAATTGTTGGATCAGAGGAAAATTCTAGGGTTTAACCTCGATACTGTCAATTTGTAGATTTCTTATCTTTAAATGACAACAGATTGATCGATCCACATCCTTAATTTAGAGCTAAATCGTCCCTGACGGCAAAGAGTTTTGACGGCCTTTGTAGTGATGCTTTTAATTAAGCGATATTCCCCCAGTACTGCATGTATAGACCAACATTGGTTAATAATTGTATAGTCTATTATTCTTCAGTTTCACTGGTGTAAAATTGAAAGTGTCTTTTAAATAGGAGTCCTTAATGCAGGATGCAATAACGATTGAGAACAATTGGCGCTCTCGTGGCTTTAGTTTTGAGCTTTGGGAAGATCCCCCAGGTCAAATTTGGAAGGATTTTAAGCATGAAACGGATGAGTTATTCATGTTGCTTGAAGGTGAAGTCATTTTAACCGTGGGCAATAAAACGTTAAAACCTGCTATTGGAGGTATTGATTTCAGGAGGAGTAGATCATACGGTTCAAACCAGTTCCACCACAGGAAGTCCTTGGTATTATGGTTACAAAATAAGAAGGTAAGGGAATGACACAAAAGAAAATATCACTAGAAAATGATGCTGTTCTGCAATTCATTGTTGATGAATTAATATCTTTACATCATTGCCATACAATTATTTTATATGGCTCGCGCGCACGAGGAGACTTCACAGTAACCAGTGATTATGATTGCAGGGATTAGGGAAAAAGGAGATAAGCAACGAATTGCACGCTTTGATGAAGCACATCAAGTTTATCATGATATTTTTGTTTATCCCGAGAATGCTTTTGATTCAATTTCTGATGAACATTTATGTATGTCAGATGGCATCGTTGTTCTTGAAAAAGCTCATTTTGGCACAGAGTTATTAAAAAAACTCTCTGCTTTTTTAATATTGCCTGAGTCCCTCCCTCCTGATGAAATTACAGCACGTAGAGTGTGGTATCAAAAAATGCTGGCAAGGGCGTATACTAGAGATTTAGAAGGAAAATATCGCCATATTTGGTCAATCTTCACAATTCTAGAGGATTATTTTGTATTCAAAGAATTGCGTTATCAAGGTCCAAAAAAGCATTCAAGTATTTAGAAACACACGATCCAGAGACTTTATCATTATTTGATGAGGCCATAACGAATATCGATAATTTGGATGCCTTAAATAGGCTAATTACAAGAGTTATAAAGATAGACAAAACGTAGGATAATTATGCCAGAATTAGATATTGAAATTATCAAAGATAATCCAGAGTACTTTCTTGTGAAAAGGCATCTATTATTTTTATTTAGAGTGCCTAGTAATGAAATTTAATATTTATATTAAAATTTTGACTGCGTTCTTTGTGATTTTTTTAATTCTTGTTTTGGCATTTTTTAAATATTTAAAGTCAGTTGAGACAAAGATAGTTGTTAATGCTGGAAAAACGACCTCGCAAGGGCTTTTAATTAGTTTAGAAAAAGAGTTAATTAATAACCCGAAATCAAACTGGGATGCGATAATAAAGAAGAAAACAGATAATGTTATTCATCTTATAGCAATCGACAGTCTAAAACTCACCCTGGTGCAGAATAATCAATTAAATAATGATGAAATCATTTTTTTATCAGGTACAACCTATCAATTTCTAAACGAGGTCATTGTAGAACATACTGCGTATAAAAAAATTGGTAATACCCCATATGCATTAGCTTACAATTTTTCAGATCCTGGCGAAATTATTTTTAATTATATGAATCCTGTTTTAAAACAAGTCGTTCAACATTTATTATCAAAATCAAAAAATACCTGGAGTAATGAACTATTACATTTAGAAAAAATATATGGTTTCCCTCTTCATGTTTATAAAACTAAAAGTAAATACTTACCAGGTAATATAATTAATTCTTTATCAACAAAGCGTCTAGTATTTGAAACAAATAAAAACTCGTCACAAATTGTTATTCTCTATTATCGTTTTAGTGGTGGAATACTCAAAATTGGCCCACTAAGCTATCTGCCAGTTATGGCAAGAATCAGTGATGTTATGTATTATTTTATAGGAACTTTCTTTTTTATATCCCTTTGTCTTATTGCCTTATTTTCATTGCTTTTTGTTAGAAATATGAAAAAGGTGTATCAGATAACTAAAAATTTCAGTCAAGGGAACTTTGATTTTCATCGGAAAATAGGTACTACCTCTGTTTTGTATGGGCTGTATAGAAATATCATCCAAATGGGTGAGCAATTAAAAGAACTGATTGAATCACATAAACAATTGTGCCGGTTTGTCGCGCATGAAATTAGGACCCCTTTGTCAACCATACAAATGGCGACGGATAGTATCAAAAGGAAAAACGCTGAAGATGCATTGCTCAATAAACAGATAAACAGCATACAAGAAGATATTGCAGACATAAATCGCATCGTCAGCACTTTTTTGATTTACTCAAAAATGCATTCAAACGAATTGAAATTAAAACAGTCTGAGACCGATATAATAGTATGGTTAAGAAAGTTATTAGAGTCTTATTCTTCCTCAACATTTGAAATTACATTTTATTCTAATGAGTTAAATTCTTTGAAAGCATACATAGATGAAAATATTTTAAAACACGCTGTTACCAATTTGATTACAAATGCCATGAAATTTGCAGAGCACACTATTTCTTTAACCATTTCGCTGGATAATAGTCATATTTTACTTCACGTAGACGATGATGGCCCAGGCTTGCCGGAGGAGGGTGCGGATGACATTTTTTCTGAATATACAATTGCTGAAGACGCAGGAATTGGAGATAAACATATTGGGTTAGGATTAGCTATTGTTAAAAAAGTTGTTAATCTCCACGGAGGAAAGGTCATGGCTACACAATCACCGATATTAAAAGGTGCTCGATTCACCATAGTACTTCCAATATATTCTTAACGATTAAGATTTTAGTTTTGGAAGTTGGTCCTCAACTGTAGTATCTTTTGAAGTATCCATCTCTTGTTTCATCCCAACCAGTGCGTCGATAACCGCTGTTAACTGGAGTTTTGCATTTTCAAAACGTTTAGGGATAAATTCATCTTCCTCACCATCAATCGCTTCTCCAGTTCCAATGCCTTTTTCAAGAGCGCTGATAACCACACTAAGCTCTGATTCAAACGCCGATAATAGTTCATTACTCCCCGTTGCAGATTGCAAGATTCCATGCAATTTTTCCACTGCATCTTCAGGAATATAAAGAGTGCCCTCACTGCATTTGCTATATTCACGTTTCGCAATAGGTAATGAAAGTAGTTCATCAGCCTTGTGTTGACTCATCTGAAATATTTGTCTAACAGATTGTTTTAGTTCTATGGGAGTTGGTGGCGAATTGCTAGATTTCAAAGATGCGAGAAGCTTATCACTAGCAGTTACTCTTCCATCTTTGCTATGTTCTTGCGCTGTCTCGATAGGAGTCTGTCCTTTTTCATTTCGCACTTCAAGACTAGCACCACACTCTAATAACTTTTTAATGAGATGTAACGGCTCTTTTCTATAATTATAAAAATTCTGTACCGCATAGTGCAAAGCCGTCATGCCTTTTTTATCAGCACTATTAATATCAGCGCCATGTTTTAATAATAAAGCAATGACGCTATCATTACTTGGGTTACCAATAAGGACTTTTCCACAACTTACCATTGCCAGGTTTAACAAAGCTTTATTAGCTAGAATTGACTCTAGCAAGTCTTCATGACCTTTAAATACAGAAGGTTCTTTTAAACCTAAGAGAAGTTCTAGTACATCTCTATCTGTCAGTTGTTCTATAGGGTCCGCCCGACCTAAGATATCACGGACATGTGTTAAATAATTTTCTTGTTCTTTACCTAATATTTGATTTTCCTGTTCAACAAACTTTGCAACATCTTCTCCTTCAAATCGCAATTCTGGAAAACCCTCAATTTTCTTTAAATCTTGAATGTTTAGAATATCTCGATTTAAAGCGATTTTTGCTATCAGTTCATCGGCTCCGTCTTTACCTAGAATTGCACGGGCATATTCTATGGTGTTAACTTTTAGTTCTTTAGCTGTTTGTGTTGAGGCAAATAAAGATTTTCGAACGGCAACTTGATATTCACCATGATGAAAAATAACACTGTTTCCAGCCTTCCAAATATTTCCTGCCATCGATGTGATAGGGGATGCCGGCGAAAGGGATCGGAAGCCGGTCTGTACATCTTGCGCATTCCATGGTCCAGTTCCACCAAACGTGATTTCTGGATGTTTCACTGATACTCTTTCTAAAAATGTTTTTTCCTGTGAGTTTGCTGCAGCATTAAGTTGATTGTCTGTATTACAACCTTCTAAAGTCACAAAAACTTCACCATGATGTGCGGGCAATGCTCGTTTAAAACCATGTAATAAATTATCAAAATTATCATCATATAACTGCTCACTTGGGCCATGGCAATTACCCATACCATATTCGCCACCACCAGCATGGCCCATAATAAATAATTTTGGGTTCTTCTCAAATATATTGTCTAGTTCTTTCGGTAAGTCTCGTTTGAGTTCATCCAAACTACTATAGATTTTTGGGGATTTATCACACTGATCGAAAAAATAATACTTCAAATCAGAGCCTTCTAAATAGACGCCAATTGGAACAAATTGCTTGAACCGTTGTTTTAAGTGAGGATTTATCACCACACCTCTCTGATTTTCAGGCAGTGGATGATCTGGATCTGGTTTATATATTAAGATTTCTATTGCAGCGTCTTTCATGACTCATCTCGACTATTACTTAAAATAATAGGTTGATTTTATCAAAAACACTCGGCTCAAATGTATATATATTGTACAAACGTTCTAAAATGATACTTTTGTCGAGGGCAAATGATTATAGATTTGCGATATATTTGGTGAAGCTTTCATAACTGGACGAAAAATCTCAAGATCGAGGCAAAAGAATTTTTTACTATTTTTCATAAGTCTTACATAAGATCGGTGGCTGTGATCTGTATTTATTCCCAAGCCGCTGATACAAATATATATCCTTTTTTATGGATTGTTTTTATACGATAGGGCTTTTTATTATTATCATTCAATGCTTTTCTTAAACGTGATATTTTTAAATCGATACCTCTATCAACCCCATCATATTCATGCCCAGAAAGAGCATACATAATGCTATCTCGACTCAGCAACCTATCATGGTTCTTAACCAACAAAGCAAGCATTTCAAAGTCACTGGTGCTTATTGAAATTTCTTCATCAAAGAGATGAACACTCTTAGTACTAAAATTGATAGAAAAATTGCCAAATTGAAATTGATTTTGATTATTAACTAAATTGGGTCGACGTAACAATGCCTCTATTCTTGCTTTCAAAACCTCATCTGCAACAGGTTTAGTTAAGTAGTCATCTGCTCCTAAATTTAAAGAGGATACTTCACTTTCAATATCATTAATTGCTGTTAGCATGAGTATTTTCCCCAAATACTCATCTCTAATGGTATGGCATATTTGATCTCCATTCATGCCAGGAAGCATTATATCTAATATGACTAGGCAAGGTTGCTCACGAATGATGCGATAGACCGCTCTATCACCACGTTTTTCAATAGAAACATCATAACCTGCTTCTTGTAAGCTTTCTTTGAGGTAATTGGCTAACTTAACGTTATCTTCTACAAGCAATATTGATTTATCTTTCATTCGTTCTGTCTAAGCCTCTTTAAATAAGAAAACTCTCTAAACAAATTTAGTCTGAATTGATTTTTAAGTTCAGTGTTACATAGATATCAGTAGGTAAGCAAACACACGGCGCATCCGTACATTTTATATACAATTGATCTGTTTTAACTCGATATAATGATAGCTAATGGGCGAATCTGTGGAGATAAATTATGAGCGCTTATGTTAAAAATTTTGATGAACATAAAGAAATCAAGTCTTCACGTGACATTTGCAAATCATTAAAACCTGTTCCCACAGCATATATGGACAATAAACATTGTGAGCATTGCTATCCCGAAAAACGTTCTCATTTTCGAAGAAAATTTTTTAATTTATTCCATTATTTTATATTCAATCCATTTATCTATCTTTTATCTAAACTCTTTCTCCTATCAGAGCATGATTTTTTACGATTCAATAACCTATTAAATCAGTTGGTCATTAATATTTTTCAAAAACTAAAACTATATACCAAGACTCAGACCATTGATAGGAAACAATTCAATAACAGTGTCCTTGCATTTTGGGATGAAGCACAAAAAAGAGGGCTAGAGCTGTATAATTTTAAGGAATCTAACTTGCATACTCTGTATTTTAAGTTGGTCTACAATAAGAAAAAATATTATTTCATACAGACTCCAATCTCTCTTATTTCTCAAAAAAATACACGCTTTGATGAGGATACTAAATATGATAATAAATGGATCTTCAAGAAAAAATTATTAGATAGCCAAATTCCCTGCCCCTTAGGGAGGGTTTTTATTTCCAGCAAAAAAGCCTACAACTATGGCATTTCATTGGGATTTCCTCTTGTGGTTAAGCCATTATCTGAATCTCTAAGTATTCACACTTCATGTACTATTCAAACTCCAAATGAATTAAAAGAAGCGATAAACATAGTAAAGCAAGTTGATTTTCGCGTGCTGGTTGAAAAACACATACCTGGGGATGTTTATCGGTCATTAATTATTAATGATTCATTAATCGCTTGTGTGAGGCGACAACCTGAGAGCATTGTTGGCGATGGTGTCACTATACTTCAAGAGTTAATTGATAAAAAAAATAAAGTTACGTGGAAAGAAGGTCATGGTAAATATCCATATAAAATTACTCCAAATAGCAACTTGATAAACATTTTGTCAGCCCAGGGAGTTGCTCTTAATACGGTAATAAACAAGGGACAACAAATCTTTATTGCAAAAAAAGTTACTATGAGTAGTGGTGCAAAAATCAGTGATGTTACCGATCTGATACATCCTGAGAACAAACTATTATTGGAAAAAGCACATAAAATCCTCAATATACCGCTTACGGGTCTTGATTTTATTTGTCAGGACATTTCTCTTCCATGGCATAAGCAACAATTTGGAATTATTGAAAATAATAGCTTCCCTTACATTGAATTACATCTCAATCCGTCTGATGGGAAAGGAATTAATGTAGCAGGTAAAATTTGGGACTATGTACTCGATGTTTTAAGTCAAAAAAACGAGTAACCCAATAAATGTACAATTTATATACAATTGGGTTTTTTTAACTCGGTATAATAACAGATAAGTAAATCTTTATTCGGATGAAACCATTATGAACTTGCACTGGAGTATTCTCATGAAAAAAGACAAAGAAAAGCATCAGCCTGTCCTTGAATCCATAACGGCAGATGAACCCAAAACCTCTTCTATAGCATTAGCTTTACAACAATTTAGAAAGGAAGCAGAAAAAAAAGAGGCTGCTGAGGAAGGTGCAAAAGTACGCTGTCCGACTTGTTTTAAAGAAATCGCACCTAAGCGCCTTTGTTCCGGACATGGCGCAGGTGGTAGCGGAGGTGATAGTGCCACCTCTGATAAGAAGACATCTGAGGAAAAAGCGAGTCCTGGTGAAGATAAATTCCTAACTAAATCAGGCAAAGTAGTTGGGTCTGAAGATGAATTGGTAGGAGTGTTTGGTTCAGAAGAACTTGATTTAGAGTCTGGTTTTGACCCAGAAATAATTGAAAAATTAATTGCTGATGGGAAATTGTTGGTTGATAGTGATCGTGAATCAATGACTCTTAAGCTTGAATTACAATGTGATCCTAATGAATTAACTCCAAAGCAACGACATGAATTAAAAAAATTCATGGAAGCGATTATAAACGAATTCAGTGAATTTAAAGAAGAAAATCATCTTTCTGATGATTGCATACAAATCCTTCAGGATGAGGAGGGAAACATACATTCTCTTCGCATTACCATGCCCACATTAGCTTTATACGATGCATTTATCCAACAGCTAGCAAATAATTTAGTACCCGTACCCAGTCCGAAAGCACAAGAAAGAGATGAGGTAACAAAAGAGCAAAGCTTTGCTCCAAATCCACTTTCGAGGGAACCCAGGCCGTCTAATAAAGATCAATCCTCCACACAAGAAGCTAATGAGATACATACTAAATCTGAAGATGGGGAACAAGAAATTTTTAACCCATCTCCTTTTAATATGAAGCCGTGGTAATAAAGAGCAGGGGTTTATTGATTATTGAAAAGAACTATTCAAGATCCCCTTTCGTATCCAATAATACGATTACGTAATTGGGAAATACCATTTATGCTTTCTCCAAGACGGAGCCCTTAAGTCTTGGCACAAGAGCGTTGAGGTCATTGGTTGTAGTGTTGATGCTCTTCAGTGGGGCGTCGATTTATAACTGATATTTATTTTTCTGGTTTTCCTATTTATCTGATTGAATGGTGTAGCTTTTTAGGCTATGATTGAAGCTTAGTTGGCTTCAAAATAAAAATCATGTTTGATACTTCAATATTGTTTTCTGAATATCGGCGGCGTGTGCTGGCACTTTTATTGCTTCATCCTGATGAGCGTTATCATGTCCGAGAGATTGCGCGGTTAACGAATACCACAGCGGGTACACTTCATCGAGAACTATCCAAACTTGCTAAATCCAAAGTACTTCTGCGCGAGCAGAGTGGTAATCAAGTTTATTACCAAGCAAATCGAAATTTTCCTATTTATATGGAGCTTACAAGCATTTTAAAGAAAACGTCTGGTTTGGTGGATGTGTTGTTTGATTTTTTAACTCCATTAGCTGAAAAAATTGAAGTGGCTTTTTTTTTGTTCGGTGGCCAAAGGAACTGAAAACCTTGGAAGTGATATTGATGTGCTTATTATTGGTGAGGTTGACTTTACAGAAGCAGTTGAGGCTCTTTATGCTGCTCAAGCTAGTTTAGGGCGAGAAATTAATCCCAAAATATATTCCAGGGAACAATGGAAGGCATCTTTACAAAAACAAGATCTTTTCATTCAGGAGGTTTTAAATAATCCCAAGCTATTTATTATGGGAGCTGAACATGACCTTGGATAATTTAATTGGCATCAGCCTGGAACAAATGGATGTGTATCAATCCGATGAGGTGCAGGATTCATTTGATGGTGTTAAGCCAAGCATTAATGGGTTTTATGCAATAAAAAAAGAACCTCCATTTTTGTCTGTCCCTACCCATGGAGTTGCGATGGTCGCTGTAGTAAGTGGAGCTATTTTTCTTGAGGACTGTGTTTGAACAGGCATTGGCTTTAAGATTAAAATGCCCGCATAGGGAAAACCCATCAATTAATGCTTTTTTGCAGCATTTATTTTGAACTAAAACGAGTAAACTAACATGGAAATAAGAACCGTAGCCTTTGAATCCGATTTAATTATTACCCTGGAAGGCAATCAGAAGGTAGTTATTACTCCCTTTAAGACTCTTGAGCCTGGCAACTTTAAGTTGGGTATTGAGGCTCCTAAAAATATATCCATTAACAGACAGGAAATCCATTTAAGAAAACAAGAACAATTAAAGAAATATGAGGGTTAGGGAAGACTGGTGCTATTTTCGTAATCTGCTGCATCGCAAAGAGGTGAAAAAAATTATTCAATAGGTAGAAAGTAGATTGAATTAAAAGGAGGTTCCTCTATATTGATATGATGGTGATCGTGTTAATGGGTATTTTTGAGCATTAATTGGGAACAAGAAAAGGCCATTCTAATATGTCAGTCAAAATCACACTGTATCGTTGGGAAGGACAATATGGGGCTTTCAAAATCAAAGTCCCTTGTGGTGAATGTTCGCTCACCAAGGATATTATCTTGGATGCGATTGCAACGGATTTAAAAGACATTCCTGTCGAATTGGACATTCATGCCTGGCTTAATGAGTGGTGGAAGCCGTTATTGAAAGGGGCGTGGCATGCCCCTATTGTACTGGTTGAGGGTAAAGTGATTAGCCAAGGCCATGCTCTGAATCGTGGGGTGTTAACTCAAGCGGTGATTGAGGCCCATGCAAAACAAACCACATTAACGGGGAATCATATTTTTGGTAAACCCCATTGCATCCACTGCCAGCATGCCAAACAGTATTTCGAAGAAGCCAAACTTTCTTATGAATTTCACGATGTGGTAAAAAATCCAAGGGATTTGTATGAGATGCTGGCACGGGTTAAGCCCATTGTTGGTGCAAAAACACCGATAACTGTTCCTCAAATATGGCTTGATAGTCAATACGTTGGAGGAGCTGAGGAATTAAGTGCCATTCTTGGGCGAGAGGTTGAGCCTAATCCTGAGCGAGGGATTTGCTCTCTTACCGCAAAAGGCCATGAGAAAAATTAAACCACTGATTAAATCAGTTCAACGTCTTCTGCTTGCAAAGACAATGTGATTAAAGATACCAAAGACTGGAGAAAAAGTAATTATTTTCTTGTGCTGATTATTATTGCACCGCCTAAGATAATCATAGTTCCATGTGAATTAGTCATGATGATTCTCCTTAGGCTCCAATGTGGTGAAAAGAAGGGCAGAGGTTATTCGGTCGATGCTGTTTACACGGATGCAGTAAGTGCTGCAATGCCACCTTTAATCGCCTTAACTCTTCAATTGGTGGATATCATTATTCTGGGGATTTTCCAGCAAGATTTTTATGAATTTACTGTAACTCCAAACGGAACAAACAGTGTTTTCCCATCGATTTGCACTTGGGCGAACATTTTAATAAATCCTACTTTGTTAGGTTTTATATGAAATAGCAATTCAGGTCCTCCTCGTTCCGTATTATTTGTAGGCTCCTTGCCCATTGGATGAACATGAGTTACTGTTTTAAAGTCCTCATTAAAACCAACGATGTGGGCATAAGCACCCATAATGGGCTCTAAGGTATGAACTGGGTTTTCCTTTGCATCGGTGATGTCAATTTTGCCCATGACTGCTTGACCGACGTGCAATGGTGTTTTATCAAAAGACAATTTAAAATGGTAGCCATCAACACTACTTTCAAATAATGGTTGTCGATGAATAGGATTTTCCAATTTCTTTTTTGTCTTTGGGAAAGGTAAATCGGCAACTACATATTCTTGGGTTTTTGTATTAGTCGGTATAAGATCAGCCCATGCTCGATAGGAGGCACTCTTAAGCGTAGGCTGCCATTCAAATTGATAGATGCCTGGTATCGTTGTTTCGACTGGATGGACATGACTATAGTCAAGGAGGCTATCATCGATAATCAACAAATGAATCTTTTGTGTATGTGCTTCAATAAGATCGTTTAAGGTGATTGGTTTATTGTTTTTTGTGTCAATTAATTTGATGAACACCAGTTTCTTGTCCTTTTTATCCATTATCTCTTGAATAGATAATTGCAAGGTATTTTTTGATTTCAAAGAATGTGTTGCTTGATTGTTCATCATGCGCTGATTAGGCTTTTCCGAGAAAGCAGTGGGATGATATAAGTTAATGAATATCAAGCTCATTAGGGTGATGGCAAATTTCTTCACAATATTTTTGTCTCCAAGAAAACCAATTGGTTATAAAATAATTTCTTATAGTCCTATTCTGTAAGCTATTTATTTTGATCAGCATATAGAATGATATCATGATTGTCCTTTTAAGACAGGCATTAAATATAAGTAGAGGTATCTTAAATGTTTATTAGGAGCGTCATCGATGTAATTGATTGGGATGACGAAATTGATGTGATATGTGTCAATTAATAGTTTAATATTTCAAAAAACCAGCTCAAATTTTGAATCGGTTTAGGATACGAAAAAAGTGAGCTAAAAACAATTCAACTATCATTCAATTAATTCAAAACAAAGGGACAAAATTTTCTTTTGCACGCTAAATCTTTTTAGGTTTTTTTGAGGACACATCAAGACATTTTAATTGGGTTTCTCAAAGGTTATTCTTAGCTAACTGTCTGTCAAAGCAGAGAACACTTTGTTTTGACTTATCCATACCAAAGAGTCTATATTGTAATTATTTCCCTTTAAAATCAAGGATAGAAATCATCATGAAACAAAGTCATTGGATGGTTTTGGCGTGTTGTTTTATTCTTACTGCATGCATGAGCAGTGGCACGAGCAGTAAGAATACTAAGAGTCTGGAAGAACATGTCGCTCAAGGCCATGTTGGTCATGGTGGCGGTGGTGGTCGCTAACACTAAAATCTTTTACTCAATCCTAAAGGTTAACATGAGCGCTCACTCTATTAAATAAGAACTATTTGGGCACTAAAAATTGGGATAAAATGATGCGCACCACATCATAATGGATGGCGAATGCAAAGGATGGCTGTTATGGCAGAACAGTGGCACGAAAAATCACCTGCAGATATGGCATTGTTGTTTGAAACTGACTTATCTTTAGGACTATCTGAGAAAGAAGCACAACAGCGGTTAAAAGAAGTGGGACTCAACCTGCTGAGTCAACAGAAAAAAACGTCTCCTTTCCTCATTTTTTTGCAACAATTTGCAAGTGTGGTCACCTGGGTGCTTTTAGGTGCTGTTGTTGTGTCTTTTTTGTTGGATGAAAAAGCCGATGCCATTGCCATTTTGGCCATTGTCATTTTAAATGCCATCATTGGATTTGTTTTAGAATATCGTGCCGATCGCGCCATGCTTGCTCTTCAACAAATGGCCGCTCCTAAAGCCACCGTGTTGCGAGATGGCCGCGTGAGGGTGATAGCTGCTTCTGATATCGTACCAGGAGATATTCTTCTATTTGAAAGCGGTGATTTAATCGCTTCCGATGCTCGCCTTTTTGAATTATCAGCGCTTAAAGTCAATGAAGCACCACTCACCGGAGAATCGATACCAGTCGCTAAAAACCTAGAGATTTGTGCTAAAGAAACGCCTCTAGCCGATCGTAAAAACATGGTGTTTATGGGCACCTCTATAGCCGATGGCACAGGTCGCGCGCTTGTCGTGGCGACTGGTATGCAAACGGAAATGGGGCACATTGCCAAAATGCTGGGTGAAGCGTCTCGTGATGAAACGCCTTTGCAGAAAAAACTCAATCAAGTGGGTTCTCGTCTATTGTGGCTTTGCTTTTTCATTATCATTGCCATTTTTGGCTTAGGTCTCTTACGTAACATCCCTATCTTCAGTTTGTTCATGAGTTCAGTCAGTCTTGCAGTGGCTGCAATTCCTGAAGGATTACCTGCTGTAGTCACAGTGGCTTTAGCGCTTGGCGTGCAGCGTATGGTACGGCGTGCCGTACTGGTAAGGCGATTATCGGCGGTTGAAACACTCGGCTGTTTACAAGTCATTTGCACCGATAAAACAGGAACGTTGACGGTAGGGGAAATGACGGCGCGTAAGCTTGTGACAGCAAGTGATGTTTATAGCATTCAGGGAGAGGGTTATAACCTGACAGGGGGATTTTCACTACAAGGCCAGGAAATTAATGTGTCTGATGACACGTTGTTGCAAGCTACCTTACGAGCAATGACAGTTTGTAATAACGCAGAATTTAGCGAGCAAAATGGACAGACGACAACCGTGGGAGACCCAACTGAAGTGGCTCTTTTGGTTGCTGCAGCCAAAGGAGGCGTTTGGCAAGGGGAACTGCGATCCTCTTATCCTCGCATCAAAGAGTTACCCTTTAGTTCCGAACGCAAACGCATGACGGTTGTGTGTCGACAAGACCATCAAAACATCGCTTTTGTTAAGGGAGCACCCGAACTCATTTTGGAGCGCTGCACCTATATTTTGACCAAAACAGGCATTAAAAAATTAACACCTAATGATAAAGCGCGCATGAAACAATCCTGCGAACTCATGGCCAGCGAAGCATTAAGACTGTTAGCTTTTGCTGAGCGTCAAATAGAGCCTATAGCTTTAGAAAAAGAAGAGGAAGAGATTGAAAATAACCTGGTTTTCTTAGGTCTTATTGGTCTTCAGGACCCCCCTCATGCGAGTAGCAAGGAATCCATCAGTCGCTGTAAAAAGGCTGGCATTAAACCAGTGATGATTACAGGAGACCATCCTGATACAGCAAAAGCCATTGCCAAAGAGCTTGGCATTTTGGAGGCAGGGGATCGATTGCTCACTGGCAACGAACTTGAAAACATGTCAGAGGAGGAGTTTAACCATTGCGTCAAAGACATTGCTGTTTATGCTCGTGTGACTGCGGAGCATAAATTAAAAATCGTACGGGCCTGGAAAAAACAACAAATGGTGGTGGCGATGACAGGCGATGGGGTGAATGATGCACCTGCTTTAAAAGAAGCATCTGTGGGGATTGCGATGGGAAAAACAGGCACTGCAGTTACCAAGGAAGCCTCTGACATCATTGTCATGGACAATAATTTCACCTCGATTGTGGCGGGCATTGAAGAAGGCCGGACTATTTACGATAACATTGCCAAAACACTTGGCTTTTTATTAGCAGGCAATAGTGGGGAGTTACTGGTTGTGTTTGTAGCCCTTTTAATTGGTTGGCCATTGCCGTTGCTTCCTATCCAATTATTATGGATTAACTTAGTAACCGATGGTTTACCGGCCATTGGCTTAGCTACCGATATGTCAGAGCCAGGGATTTTGAATCGTCCCCCCAGAGCCACGCAAAAATCCATGATGGATATGGCGTTTTTCAAACGAGTAACCTTTGTGGGTTGTTTAACGGCTTTAGTCACTCTTGGTGTGTTTGCTTATGAATATTTAATCGATAAGGATTTAGTCCAAGCCCAGGATGCGGCGTTTTCTGTCTTAGTAACCGCCGAACTTTTACGGGCCTTTGGAGCACGAAGCGACACGAAGAACATCTGGCAAGTAGGATTGTTTTCCAATTTAAGACTCTTTTTTATTGTGAGCATCAGTTTTTCCCTGCAGGTCTTGATTCATCATATCCCGGCGCTGCGCGAATTATTTGGCATTGAACCGGTCTCACTCACTCAGTGCGTTGTTTGGATTCTATTAGGCATGGTGCCTTTGTTAGTGATAGAAGCTCAGAAGCGGCTAAGGAAGGCACCAAATGAAGCATTTTAGTGTTAAAAAAATGATTTGGACTATTCTCTTAGGTTTTTCATGTTTTACAGGACCAGTATCTTATGCCAAGATACCGCCTGCTTTATCGCAGCTAATCAATGAGGCCACGCAAAACAATCCTCAAATTCGTGCGGCACGCGACCGACTGCTGGCAGCAATCCATGTGATTCCACAAGCGCGTGCGTTACCTGATCCCAAGTTGAATGCAGGGTACATCAACATGTCTGAGAATATCCCTATGGATGTGGATCCAAGGCGAGAGCAAATGTTGGGTGGCCAACAAGAAATTCCTTTTCCTGGTAAACTCATTGTGCGAGGAAGGATAGCAACGCTAGAGGCCAAAAGAGCGGAAGCAGAATATCAAGCCACTAGTTTCGCCGTTATTGCTGAATTAAAACGGCTTTATTACGACCTTTATTTTGTCAATAAATCCATTGAAATCGTACAAAGAAACCAAGAGCTTCTTCATGAAATGGAAAAGAGTTCCGAAGCCAATTACAGTGTGGGGAAAACACCACAACAAGATATTTATCGTGCCCAAACTGAGATTTCTCGTCTGCTGATGCGTTTAGTCATCTTAAAGCAACAACGGGGATCCCTGCAGGCGGGTATCAATCGCCTTTTAAATCGTTCTTTAGAAATTACAATCCATACACCAGCAGTGCTCCCTGTAACGCCAATGTGTCATAATTTAGAGTATTTTTATACGCTCGTTAAGAGCCGAGCGCCGCAATTAATCATGCAGCAACGTGCTGTTCAAAAAGGACGGCAAGCCATCCGCTTAAGTAAAATGGAGTATTTCCCGGATGTGGAAATCGAAGGGGGACGACTTCATGATACGGGAATGCACACCAAAGGCTATCAAGTCTTGTTAAAAGCAACCGTGCCTCTTTATTTCATGCAAAAGCAAAATCATGCCGTGCGCGAATCACTTGCGCGGTATAATGCGGATATTGAGGATTTGCAGACCACCTATCGTATGCTTTCTTTTCAAGTGAAAAATGCTTATTTGTTGGCAGAGCGCTCTGCAAAACTCATTCATCTGATTCAACATACCATCATTCCACAAGCCAGCTTAACATTTACTTCATCGCAAGCCACCTACGGCGTGGGCAAAGTGGATTTCTTAACGATGCTGAATAATTTATTGACGCTGCAAGAAAATGAATTGGAATGGCACGGTGAACTCGCTGAACATGAAAAAGCGATAGCACAAATCGAAGAAAGCACAGGGACGTTCTTATGAATTTTAAGATGATAATCAAGGGTGTGGTTATCTTGAGTTTACTTTCGTTGTTGCAGGTAACTCAGGCGCAACAGGCCATGGATAATCATGACAAGATGGACATGAAACAGTCCACTCAAGGAAATGAGATTGTGATTGATCCGGCTCGTTTACAAGCCATTGGCATTACGTCAGAGCCGGTGCGTCGCCAAGTGGTTGAAAAAATAATCCGTACCGTGGGGCGTGTTGAAGCCGATGAGCGGCGTGTTGCCCATATTCATGTGCGCTTTGATGGGTGGATTGAGAACTTATTCATTAATTTTACTGGAGAAAAAGTCAAAGCAGACCAAGCTCTTTTCACCGTTTACAGTCCTGAATTGGTCGCCACCCAGCAAGAATATTTGCTCGCCCTTAATGCCCAAAAAATATTAAGCAAAAATACGACATCGAGTGCGGCTCGTGGTGCGCAGTCTGCTTTTCAAGCAGCCCACCAAAGGTTGTTGCTGTGGGGGATTTCCGAAAAAGACATTGAGCAATTAAGACGTACGGGCAAAATCACTCGGACGATGACGATTCATTCCCCCATCCAAGGTACGGTGCTTAAAAAAATGGCGCTGGTGGGCATGCGCATTGAGCCAGGAGATGAACTCTATACCATTGCTGATTTATCACGCTTGTGGGTTTTAGGGGACATTTACGAATATGAGCTTCCTTATATTCGTCTTGGTCAAATGGCTGATTTGACCCTTACCTACTTGCCCAATGAATTATTTAAGGCCAAGCTTGATTTTATCTACCCTACGATTGACATGAAAACACGTACAGCCAAGGTTCGCTTTGAAGTGGACAACCAGAAGGAGCAATTAAAACCGGGCATGTATGTGAATCTGGAACTCAAAGTACCTTTGGGTGAACGTCTTGTGGTCCCTAAAAATGCTGTTCTACTCACAGGTGAGCGCGCAGTGGTGTTTATTTACCATGGTAATGGCAAAATTGAATGGCGGGACGTGACCTTAGGGGTTAGGGCAGGGGATTTGCTTGAGATAATCAAAGGGGTTAAAGAGGGCGATCAAATTATTACGTCTGCCAATTTCCTCATTGACTCAGAGAGCCAGTTGAAAGCGGCCATGGGAGGCATGCAACATCAATAGATTTTCTTTCTGAACCGCTATAATGGGAAAGAAGCTCTAATAAAGAGGCGTGATTTGGCCTTGGAATAAAGGGATTTTATGGTCGAACGGATTATTGAATTTTGTGCACGCAACCGGTTTATTGTGTTGCTTTTTGTGCTCGGGTTTTCTTTCATGGGCTACATTGCCTTGAAGAATACCCGTATGGACGCATTGCCTGACATTTCAGACACTCAAGTCATTGTGTATACGACCTGGATGGGGCGCTCGCCCGATCTGATGGAAGATCAAGTCACTTATCCCATTGTAACCGCCCTCTTATCTGCACCAAAGGTTGTTGCTGTGCGGGGATTTTCTGATTTTGGCTTTTCTTATGTCTACATCATTTTTGAGGATGGCACGGATATTTATTGGGCGCGCTCTCGGGTCTTGGAGTACATGAGTCAGCTGGCTGGAAAATTACCTGAAGGAGTGACTCCTCAATTGGGGCCTGATGCGACACCGGTGGGTTGGATTTATCAATACGCCTTGGTGGATGACAATGGCAAGCATAACCTGGCTGAGTTACGCACATTTCAGGATTGGTATTTGCGCTATTGGTTAAGAGCGGTTCCTGGGGTGTCTGAAGTAGCCAGTGTGGGAGGTTTTGTCAAGCAATACCAAGTCAATTTGGATCCAGTCAAAGTCCTTGCCTACAACCTATCGGTTCCTGAGATTGTTGAAAAAATTCGCATGAGTAATAATGACACCGGTGGTCGAGTCATTGAGTTTTCGGGCGTGGAATACATGATTCGTGGTCGCGGGTACATTAAGTCTACTGAGGATATTGAAAAAATTGCCGTGGGCACCAATGCCAATGGCACACCGATTTTATTACGTGATGTGGCGACTGTTCAGCTTGGCTCGGATATGCGCCGCGGGGTGGTCGATTTAAATGGCCAAGGCGAAGCCGTGGGCGGTATTGTCATCATGCGCTTTGGTGAAGACGTGTTGCAAGTGATTGGCCGCATCAAGGATAAATTGAAAGAATTAGCTTCGGCCATCCCGGAAGGGATAAAAATGGTTCCTGTGTATGACCGAAGTAACTTAATCAGAGAAGCGATTTCCACGGCCAATTGGAACTTGATTGAAGAACTGGTGGTGGTTGGGTTACTCATTATTGTGTTTTTAGGACATTTTCGTTCCGCACTCATTCCTATTATTACCTTGCCGCTGGCGATTTTGATTTCGTTTATCCCCATTTATTTCTTACATGTTGGACTGAATATTATGTCCATCGGCGGCATTATTGTCGCCGTTGGTGATATGGTCGATGCGGCCATCATCATGGTCGACAATGCCCATAAACGCTTAGCGGATTGGGAAGCAAAAGGAAGCCCAGGCGATCGCACCCAGGTGTTAATCGATTCGGCGAAAGAGGTGGGGCCTGCCATTTTTTCATCCCTTTTGGTCATTGCCATCTCTTTTATGCCTGTTTTTACTTTGGAAGCTCAGGAAGGGCGGCTGTTTTCGCCCTTGGCTTATACTAAGAATTTAGCCATTTTCATGAGTGCTTTACTTGCCATCACCTTAATTCCTGTCCTATTGCCTCTTTTGGTGCGTGGTCGAATCATTCCTGAACAAAAACATCCGATTACGCGGTGGATGCAAGCCATGTACGCGCCCGTGTTGAGGCTTGCTTTGAGATATCGCCAATTTGTGGTGGGAATTGCCATTGTATTGGCTATGGCCACCATTCCTCTTTATAAACTCATTGGCTCTGAATTCATGCCCCCTCTTTATGAAGGGACGATTTTGTATATGCCGGTTACTTTACCAGGTATTTCAGTCACTCAAGCGACGGGTTTACTTCAGGAAATGGATAAGAAATTAAAAGCATTTCCTGAAGTGGCGCACGTTTTTGGCAAGACGGGAAGAGCCGAAACGTCCACCGACCCTTCTCCATTTAATATGATGGAAGTGATTGTGGAGTTAAAGCCTAAAGAATTTTGGCGCAAAGGAATGACTTATGAAAGCCTGGTTGCCGAAATGGATGAAGCGTTGCAATTTCCAGGTGTGAGTAACGCTTGGACCATGCCCATTAAAGCACGCAATGACATGCTCACCACAGGCATCCGAACGGCTGTAGGGATTAAAGTTTTTGGTCCTGACATTAAAAAGATTGAAGCCATTGGTAAAGAAATTGAAATGGTGGCCAAAGAAGTGAAGGGCACCAGTACGGTCTATGCAGAGCGGGTGGCTGGAGGTTACTTCCTTGATTTTCAAATTAATCGGGACCAGTTGGCTCGCTATGGCTTAACCATTATGGACGTCAATCGCATCATTGAATCCGCTGTAGGTGGTGAAAACATTGCTACCACGATTGAGGGGCGTGAGCGCTACCCAGTGAATGTGCGTTATTTGCGAGAATTGCGTGATGACCCCGACAAACTCAATCGTATTTTAGTCAAAACACCCAGTGGTGCGGAGGTACCCGTTGCGCAATTGGTGACTTTAACCTTTCGTTCAGGACCTGCCATGGTTCGCGATGAGAATGGCATGTTAGCAGGTTACGTCTTCATTGACATCAGTGGCCGAGACATTGGTGGCTATGTGGAGGAATTAAAGCAAGTGGTCAACGCCAAAGTGAAATTGCCTCCAGGCTATACGCTTGCTTGGTCGGGACAATATGAGTTCATGCAACGGGTCTATGAGCGACTTAAAATTTTTGTGCCACTGACCTTGGCCATCATTTTTGTCTTATTTTACTTTACTTTCCGCACCATTACCGAGACCTTGATGGTGATGCTTGGCGTACCCTTCGCTTTATTTGGCGGCTTTTTGCTGCTTTATATATTAGGGTACAACATGAGTATTGCCGTTTGGGTGGGGATGATTGCGCTTGCTGGTGTTGCGGCTGAAACCAGTGCCGTGATGCTCGCTTACCTTGATTCTGATTACAATGAACAAAAGGAAAAAGGGTTGCTCAAAACATTGCCCGATTTAATTCAGCTGGTACAACTTTGTGCGGTCTCCCGCATTCGTCCCATGGCCATGGCGGGTCTTGCTAACATCATTGGCCTATTACCGGTGATGTGGGCTACAGGCATTGGGGCTGATGTGATGAAGCGTCTTGCAGCACCCATGGTCGGTGGGGTTTTTTCTGCCCTTTTATTGACTTTAATTGTGATTCCTGTGGTTTATGTGATGTGGCGTTGGCAAGTGGATTTGAAAAAAACAGCAGACTTAACGGAGGCAAGATGAAATTAACTTTTTTAGGAGCAACTGAGACGGTTACTGGTTCTAAATATCTTTTGACCATTGGTTCTAAAAAAATCCTGATTGATTGCGGTCTTTTTCAAGGCTACAAAGAATTACGATTACGTAACTGGGCGCCCTTGCCAATTGATCCCCATGATATTGATGCGGTGATTATCACTCATGCGCATATTGACCATTCAGGCTATCTTCCCTTGCTCGTCAAAAACGGATTCCAAGGCAAAATTTATACAACACCGGGTACCAAAGCACTGTGTTCCATTTTGTTACCCGACAGTGGTCATCTGCAGGAAGAAGAAGCACGCTTGGCCAATAAGTATGGATTCTCCAAACACCAACCTGCTCTTCCTCTTTATACTGAAAAAGAAGCTCGGACAGCATTGCAGTATTTTGAAACCATTGATTTTGATACCCCGCATCAATTATTCCATGATTTCAGTTTTGAGTATCATCGTGCCGGTCACATTGTGGGTGCGGCCATGGTCAAAATAAAAACCCAAAAGGGTTCCATTGTGTTTACTGGAGACATTGGCCGTCCTTATGATCCCGTTATGAAAGCCCCTGCCTTCATTCAAGAAACGGATTATCTGGTGATGGAGTCCACCTATGGTGACCGATTGCATGATGCCACAGATCCCTTACCCCAAATGGCTCAGGTGATTAATCAAACCGTTAAACGAGGGGGCTCAGTCATTATTCCTGCGTTTGCAGTAGGGCGTGCGCAAAGTCTTCTTTATTTTATTTATGAACTGAAACGACAAGGGCAAATTCCCAAAGACCTTCCTGTCTTTTTAGACAGCCCCATGGCCATTGATGCCACTCATTTACTCTGCGCTTATAAAGAAGACCACCATTTAACTGCAGAACAATGTCGTGGACTATGCCATGTTGCCACCTATGTGAACACACCTGAGGAGTCCAAGGAGATTGACCGTCATCACATGCCGCAAATCATCATAGCGGCCAGCGGCATGGCGCAAGGCGGCCGCATTCTGCATCATTTAAAAGCCTTTGCGCCTAATCCTAAAAATACTCTACTTTTTACTGGCTTTCAGGCAGGTGGCACTCGTGGTGCTCGAATTGTGAATGGGGAGAAGCAAGTCAAAATTCACGGGAGTTTTATTCCGATACAAGCTAAGGTCGTAGTCATGAGCAGTACATCGGCTCATGCCGACTACCTGGAATTGTTAGAATGGCTAACTCATTTGACTAATCCGCCTAAAAAGGTTTTTATCACCCATGGGGAGCCTCACAGCGCCCAATCGCTAAAACAGAAGATTGAGAAGCAATTAGGTTTTTCTTGCACCATTCCTTCTTATCTGCAAACGGAGGAATTGTGGTGAGTAAGAAAACCTCTCATGGGCTTCGGTTAAAACATTTAGGGATTAAAACTTATCACGAAGCTATTATTTACATGCGCGAGGATTGTCATGTTTGTCATTCGGAAGGATTCGAAGTACAGACGCGTATCCAAGTGACTTTAGGTCAGCACTCTATGATAGCCACTCTTAATGTGGTGACCTCAGAGCTACTTCAGCCTGGTGAGGCTGGTTTGTCGGATTACGCCTGGGAGTCTTTACATGCCAAAGAAGGCGATGAAATTCAGGTCTCCCATCCAAAACCCTTGGAATCCTTAAGCTATGTGCATACCAAGATTTATGGCAAAGAACTGTCTTATGAACAAATGAAGATCATCATTGATGATGTGTTAAGCGGTCGTCTTTCTGATGTACAAATCTCCGCTTTTTTAGCGGCAAGTAGTGCAGGACGTCTAACCCGTACGGAAATCATGAAACTCACCAAAGCCATGATAGACAGTGGTGATCGCTTATCCTGGTCTTCACCTCTGGTCGTCGATAAACATTGCGTGGGAGGATTGCCGGGAAATCGCACAACTCTGATTGTAGTTCCCATTGTGGCCGCTTTTGGATTGATGATTCCAAAAACATCATCGCGTGCCATTACATCACCCGCGGGGACTGCGGATACCATGGAGACTTTAGCTCCAGTCCACTTAAGTCCCCAAAAGATGCGCCAAGTGGTTGAACAAGAAAACGGCTGTATCGTATGGGGTGGGGCTGTGAGTTTAAGTCCTGCTGATGACGTGCTCATCCGTGTGGAACGAGCCATTGATTTAGATAGTGAAGGGCAATTAGTGGCTTCCATTCTTTCTAAAAAAATTGCAACAGGGGCCACACACGCGGTTATTGATATCCCCGTAGGACCTACTGCCAAAGTGAGGAATCAGTCTATGGCGCTCCTTCTGAAACAATTGCTTGAGGAGGTAGGTAACGAGTTAGGGCTTGTTGTCCATACTTTATTTACGGATGGGACGCAGCCGGTAGGCCATGGCATTGGCCCGTCGTTAGAAGCTCGCGATGTATTGGCAGTATTACAAGGGTTGCCTGATGCGCCCAATGATTTGCGTGAACGAGCGTTGACGCTTGCAGGTGCTGCGTTAGAGTGTTCTTCGAAAGTACCAACGGGTTTAGGTAAATCCATTGCGACGCAATTATTGGATAGTGGACAAGCGTTTAAGAAATTTCAGGCCATTTGTGAGGCTCAGGGTGGGATGAGGGAATTGACCAAGGCACGTTTTACTTATCCTGTTGTGGCTGCAAAGGCAGGAAAAGTCTCCCTCATTGACAATCGAAAGCTTGCAAAAATAGCTAAGCTTGCTGGTGCGCCTAAATCGAAATCGGCGGGTATTGACCTCCATTCCCATGTCGGCGAATCCGTTGAAAAAGGCGAACCTTTGTTTACAATTCATTCGGAGTCTTCAGGGGAGCTCCATTACGCCTGTGATTTACTTCGCGATAAACAAGACATCATTATTTTAGGAGAAAATTCTTGAAGCCTCTGTTATGTTCATTATTTGATTCTTCAGAAATTGCCGGACAATTACAAAAGACACTTCAAGTGGAAGTGGGTAAGGTCACATTCCACCGTTTTCCTGATACAGAATGGTACTTAAAAATTGATTCAGAGGTTAAAAGTCGCAGCATTATGGTAGTGGACAGTTTAAACCAGCCGGATGAAAAAATACTGCCTTTGTTGTTTTTTGCCAAAACGGCTAAAGAGTTGGGGGCTAAAAAAATCGGTTTGATTGCTCCTTATCTTTCCTACCTACGGCAAGATAAACGTTTTCACGAAGGAGAAGGAATTACTTCACGTTATTTTGCGGACATTTTATCGACTTCATTCGATTGGCTCATGACGATTGATCCGCACTTGCATCGCTATCACTCTTTAGATGAAATCTACTCAATTCCCACTTTTGTTTTGCATGCCACATCGATGATTGCCACATGGATTAAACATCATGTTCCTAAGCCAATTCTTATTGGTCCTGATATGGAAAGTGAGCAGTGGGTTGCCGATATTGCAGAAAAAGGTCGTTTTCCTTATGCGATTTTGGAAAAGATTCGGCATGGTGATAAAGAGGTGACTATTTCAGTACCCTATATTCCTGAGCTCGAATCTTCGACACTCGTGCTCGTCGATGACATCATTTCCACCGCCAGAACCATGGTAGAGACGGTGAAGCATTTACAACAAGCAGGGAGCAAGTCCATCGTTTGTATTGGTGTGCATGCGCTGTTTGCAGAAGACGCTTATTCTCTATTATCTGCGATGAAAGGGGTGCAAGTCATCACGTGTAATACCATTCATCATGTCACCAATGCGATCGATGTGAGTGGTTTGGCTGTGGACGTTTTAGTCCAAAACAAACTGGCCGCTTTAAAAAGTAAGCGTAAATGAGTTGATTATTAACAAGGAGTATCCATGTTGAAAGCCTTTAGAATGATTGCAGTGCTTATTGGGTTAATCGGAGGACCATTCTTTTTGAGTTCCTGCGATGGAGCAGTGAAGCATGGCTCCCAAGAGGTCGATGGCGGCTATGGAGGACACAGCGCGGGTGGGCATGGTGGTCATGGCGGTGCTGGGCATTAAGCCCATTCGCTGCATTGGTAAATCAAGCCAAAGCATACTCACACTTAACAGGTAGGGCAAACCATGAAACACGACCACCATCAAGGACATACCCATTCTGGTAAAGGACATGCTTGTCCTCACGAACATAATTCTCCCAAGACTCAGCAAGCCTCTTCCAAAATGGAGGGGCCTATTGTTTATACGTGTCCCATGCACCCAGAAATTCGCCAATCTGCCCCTGGTCATTGTCCTCTTTGTGGTATGGCTTTAGAACCGGAAACGGTGACGGTTTCGGAGGTTGTGAGCCCTGAATATCTTGATATGAGACGTCGATTTTGGATTGCATTGATGTTAACTATACCTGTTGTGATATTGGAGATGGGTGGACATGGTTTGAAGCATTTTATTTCTGGTAATGGTTCCAGTTGGATCCAATTGCTTCTTGCCACGCCAGTGGTGTTATGGGGAGGTTGGCCTTTTTTCAAGCGCGGTTGGCAGTCTCTAAAAACAGGCCAACTCAATATGTTTACCTTGATTGCCATGGGTATTGGTGTGGCGTGGATTTACAGTATGGTGGCTGTCCTTTGGCCAGGTGTATTTCCCCATGCGTTTCGAAGTCAAGAAGGAGTAGTTGCTGTTTATTTTGAAGCGGCAGCAGTGATTACTACGCTTGTCTTGTTGGGGCAAGTGCTGGAACTAAAAGCTCGAGAACAAACGGGTAGTGCCATCCGTGCCTTGTTAAAATTGGTCCCTGAAAGTGCACACCGAATTAAGGAAGATGGCAGTGAAGAGGAAGTGTCCCTGGATAACGTTGCCGTTGGTGATTTGTTGCGTGTTCGGCCTGGTGAAAAAATACCAGTGGATGGTGAAGTGCAAGAAGGCCGAAGCTTTGTCGATGAATCCATGGTGACGGGTGAGCCCATTCCAGTTGCTAAAGAGGCCAGCGCTAAAGTTATTGGTGCTACGATTAATCAGACGGGTAGCTTTGTCATGAAAGCGCTGCATGTGGGCAGTGATACCATGCTTGCACGCATTGTGCAGATGGTGAGTGATGCCCAACGAAGCCGTGCGCCGATTCAGCGACTAGCCGATACCGTCTCAGGATGGTTTGTGCCCGCTGTGATTTTGGTTGCGGTGCTGTCTTTTATTGTGTGGGCACTGTTGGGTCCGCAACCAGCGCTTAGCTATGGTTTGATAACTGCTGTGTCAGTACTCATCATCGCTTGCCCTTGTGCGTTAGGTTTAGCAACGCCCATGTCCATTATGGTCGGTGTTGGAAAAGGAGCACAAAGCGGGGTATTGATTAAAAATGCCGAAGCGTTGGAACGAATGGAGAAGGTCAATACCCTGGTGGTCGATAAAACGGGCACGCTTACTGAAGGTCACCCTAAATTGACACGCATTGTGACCGATGATTTCGTGGAGGATAATGCTTTAGCATTAGCTGCGGCACTTGAGCATCAAAGTGAACATCCGCTGGCCAATGCTATTGTGCATGCTGCAAAAGAAAAAGGATTGTCCCTTGGAACAGTCGAAGCGTTTGAAGCGCCCACTGGAAAAGGGGTTGTAGGTCAGGTAGACGGCCATCATGTTGCTATTGGTAACGCCAGATTAATGCAAGAGCATGGAAGCGATAATGCCCCTCTTTTTGAAAAGGCTGATGAACTTCGTGGTAAAGGCGCCTCAGTCATGTTTATGGCGGTTGATGGTAAAACAGTAGCTCTCTTGGTGGTTGAAGACCCTATTAAATCGAGTACTCCAGAGACCATCCTCGAACTTCAGCAAAGTGGCATTGAAATTGTCATGCTCACCGGAGATAGCAAAAAAACAGCAGAAGCGGTGGCAGGGACCCTCGGCATTAAAAAGGTGGTAGCTGAAATCATGCCTGAAGACAAGAGTCGCATCGTGAGTGAATTAAAAGACAAAGGTCTTATTGTTGCCATGGCAGGAGATGGGGTGAATGATGCCCCAGCGCTTGCCAAAGCTGATATTGGTATTGCCATGGGAACAGGCACTGATGTGGCCATCGAAAGTGCTGGGGTCACCTTGTTGCATGGAGATTTGCGTGGTATCGCCAAAGCGCGACGTTTGTCAGAAAATACCATGAGCAACATTCGCCAAAATCTTTTCTTCGCATTTATTTATAATGTACTGGGTGTGCCTTTGGCTGCTGGGGTTTTGTACCCCCTAACCGGCTTGCTCTTAAGTCCTATGATTGCAGCAGCGGCGATGGCGCTTTCTTCAGTGTCAGTGATTATCAATGCGCTGAGACTAAAGAGAGTGACACTATGAAAAAAGGATGGTCAGATGAGCTTAAGATGTGATTAGTCTTTATTGTATTGGCTAAACAAAAATCATCACGATCACTTCATTGAAGAAAAATCAAGTCTATACTAAAAAAATAGTTCAGACTGTATTTAAGGCAAAATCATGGTTATCCCAGTTGTTATGATAGTGTTTGGTATTGTCTTTCTTGCTAAAGGAGCTTATTTAATCAATGGATTAGTGCAACAAGGGAATCACTATCGGCGACTAAGGTTTGTTTCTCTTTCTTTTATTGGCATTTTTATCCTCAGTTATATAGCCAGCATTTTTTATGGTTTATTGGTCGATCCTCATTGCCTTAATTATTTTTATGGCAGTGTATTTTTGTTAGCAGCGACTTATACTTATTTTTCGTGTCATTTGGTGACTAAGACCATTCAAAAAGCGGAATTAATGGCTGATTTTAAAAGTCGCTACGAACTATTAAGGCAGCATGCTCAGTATGATTCGCTAACTGGCTGTCATAACAGAGAGACCCTTTTTGAGGTTTTGAACACAAGGCTCCAACAAATTAAGATGCATGGAGGATGGGTTATCGTTCTTTTTATTGATATGGATAAATTTAAGACGGTCAATGACCGTTATGGTCATGATGCGGGAGATAACACGTTACAAACATTTGGGCAACTCCTAACGCAGCGATTGCGAAAGGATGATATCGTGGCTCGTTATGGTGGGGATGAGTTTATTGCCGTGATGGAAAACATCTCTATCGATGAGGCGAAAAAGATTGCTGAAAATCTTATCACTGTGACGAGACAATCGTTCAAAGAAGGTATTTTATCGGAGCTTAATCTAGGTTGCTCTATTGGCATCACTCAGATGAATCCTCACTCGGCCTCAGTGAATACCGTCATCAAAGAAGCGGATTTGGCGTGCTACGCGGCAAAACAAAGAAAAATCAATGGCTCGGTTTGTGTCTATAGTCCAATGCTTGCAACAACAAACCATCTCATCGACACGAGTATCCATCCAATCGCTGACTAGAAAAAGAGAATGCATAAAACAGTCATCTTACTGCAGAAGCAGGTACGACATCATCTATTATTTTACAACCCATTGTTTAATGGCATTGGGTGGGAGATACTAGAAAATAAAAATAATAAAAAGAAGGGATTAATTTATGACTCATTATCTGATGAAACGCACCCTCCTGGTGATAATTCCCGCCTTTCTGGTGGGTTGTTCCTATAATGCCAAGTTAACCCCTGAAGGAGAAAAAGTAACCATTCTCCAGTCAGGTCAGCTCTCAAAAGGCTGTACTTTTTTAGGGGAAGTCAGAGCCTACGATCGCAATGGCATGAGCCAATCCTATCAATCACACGAGCATTTGATCAAGGACGAACGAAATATCCTAAGAAATGAAGCGGCGTTATTAGGTGCTAATACGGTTTTGGTGAGTCAACATCAGCAAACTTATGAAGGCAATCCCAAAAATGATTTCGTGGCAGACCATTGGATGGTAGGTCGAGCCTACCGATGCAAGATAAAACAATAGATAGACCTCTTTGAGCCATTGTTTATGGAATATCATCGTGCTTGGCGGTTTTCTTATAGGGTCGTTCTTCTGTTGCTGTATGCCTCTTTGGCAACAGCGGGGAAGGCATGGACTCTTCAGGAAATAACTCAAATGGCTTTTGCAAACAACAAGGATTTAAAAGCCGCTCGTTATAATGTGGCTATTGCCAAGGCCCGTTTGCTACAAGCTGGCCTTTGGCCCAATCCAAGCCTCAACCTCTCCAACAACGACGATCGCTTATTTAATGATGAAGGGGAATATTCACGAAGTGCTGGGTTTAATCAAGCATTCCCTATTTCTGGGCGTATTGCAAAGCAAAAGACAGTGGCGCGTTTAGATGTATTGAAAGCCATGGCAGAAATCAGGGAAGCAGAGCGCCAATTAAGCGCCAAAGTAGCAAATGCATTTTATGCCGCGATGATTACTGAGCGTCGCACGCAACAGGTGAATTACTTATTACGGATAAACCAAGAGCTTGTTGATGTGATTCATAACCGTTATCACGCGGCTGAAATTTCAAAGCTGGATGAGAATGCGGCACGCATTGAGTATCTGCGTATCGGGCAAGAAAAGCACCTGTTGCATAGTCTTCGTATTAGCCAATATGCGCTACTGAATCAATTGATGGGGCGAGAAGCCAATTCACCCTTATCCCTTAAGATGGATTTTATCGCTGAGAGAACGCTCCTTAAATTACCCCGCTTAAAAGCCTTAGCGCTTAAAAATCGTCCAGACCGTCAATCCATCGCATTATCGATTGAACGCGCCAATGCCGATCGCCGTTTGGCCAAAGCCGAGCGTTTTGCTGATTGGACGGTAGGGCTTGGGGTACAACAAGATAAAATTGTGGTCGAAGAGGGCCCACCTCAACCTGCCGATAGGACTTTGGGTGTGACTCTTTCCGTGCCTCTTCCTCTGTTTAATCGTAATCAGGGGCGAATTTTAGAAGCAAGTCACACAGGGACTCAGGCAATAATGGCTTTGCGTGCTTTGAATTTAAGTATTGAGACGGAAGTAACCAGTAACTATGGGCAATTAAAAGCGCTGCAAATGAGTCTTAGGGAAACGCAACAGGTTTCTCTGAAATTAGCGGTTGAGAATGTCACACTGGCTCGTGACTCTTATGAGAATGGACAAATTTCTTTTTTGAATGTGCTGCAAGTACAAAAACAACAAAATGATTTACAAACGACTTATCTCAACACGTTAGAAAAGTATTTGCAAGTGTATGTGGCTTTATGTACAGCTATTGGTCCTGGTAAAACCAATGGGTTTTGCCCTTATTTAGCGTATCAAAGGAATGGGGATAGTAAATGAGATGGCAACAGCGCATGAGAAGGATGGCATTAATTAGTCTGTTTCTTAGTCTACTCTTTCCTATTCAAGGGTGCTTTGCCCATGGAGAAGAAATTGAAGTGAGTGAGGGAGGAGCTAAAGGCCCAGTTCATTTAACACCCCAGCAAACCAAGATGCTTGACATCAAGGTAGTGGAAGCAACCAATCGTCCTATGGCGCAAATGCTTGGTTTAAATGGCCAAATTCAATTGTTACCTGATGCGCAAGCGGATGTTAGCATTCGGATTAGCGGAAGTGTGACGGCCATTGATGTGAATTTAGGAGATAATGTCAAGGCAGGACAACGCTTAGCCACAGTGCAATCAAGATTAGTGGGTAATCCTCCACCAAGTGTTGCGGTCACGGCACCCATTGCGGGCATCATTGATGCCAGGAACATTAACTTAGGTCAAGCCGTTGAACCGAACACCGTTCTTTTTCACATCAGCAATCGCGACAAACTGTTAGTCATCGCTCAAGTGTATGAAGAAGATTTAGATAAGATTAAGGTAGGGCAAGAAGTGAATGTTCATGCCCTAAGTTACCCCAAGCGAACTTTTCCAGGCCAAGTGACTTTAATTGAACCCAATCTTGACTCCTTAACCCGTACCGTGAATGTGCGCATCACCTTGGATAATGAAGAGAAACTCCTAAAGCCCGGAATGTTTGTACGCGCCAACGTCATTTTAGCGCGTAATGAAGCAGCACTTGCCGTACCCAATGCGGCCGTGTTGCAGGCAGATAACGAGTCGTTTGTTTTTGTGCAAAATAAGGATATTTATGATCGCGTCGTTGTTCAAATGGGTGCCGTGGATGATGAGTATTCAGAAATTAAAGACGGGCTAGTTCCTGGCGACCTTGTTGTGACGCAAGGACATCGTGAGCTTTATACTTTGTGGTTGAGTGGGGGTAGTAAGCCTCATTCAGGCCAAGAGGAGCCTCACTAAATGTTTACGCACTTAATTGCCTGGTCGTTACATAATCGCCCCTTGATTTTGGCCTTAACGATTATTCTTTGTTTGCTGGGTGGTTATACTTTAAAACAAATGCCAGTAGATGTGTTTCCCGAATTTGCCCCACCGCAAGTGGTGGTGCAAACGCAAGCGCCTGGCATGGCCACGCAAGATGTAGAAACTTTAATTACTTATCCTTTGGAAAGTGCGATTAATGGCACGCCAGGGGTGGTTAGTGTGCGCTCTAAAACGTCTGTGGGACTGTCCACCATCACGGTGGTGTTTGACGACCAAACTGACATTTATCGTAATCGCCAGTTAGTTAATGAACGCATTCAACAAGTAGTCAATCGCCTCCCTCCTGGCGTTGAGTCACCCATCATGTTACCGGTTACGTCTGCCGTGGGGTGGTTGGTCAAATATGCGTTGGTGAGCCGCACCGAAAGTCCTGAAACCTTGCGCACTATTTCGGATTGGACGATTCGTCCCAGGATTCTAGCATTAGGTGGCGTAGCTTCTGTAGTTTCCCTGGGTGGTGAGGTCAAGCAATACCAGGTGCGCCTCATTCCTGAGCGTATGCTCGCTTATCGAATCTCGGTGGAAGACGTGCGACAAGCGCTGACATCGGCGAATCAAAACGTACCCGGTGCCTTTGTTCACCAGGCAGGAACCGAATTCGTAGTGAGTACCCTTGGGCGGATTAAGACGCTTAAAGACATCAAAAAAACATTGATTGTGGTTCGTAATGGGGTACCTATTACCATGAATAATGTGGCAAATGTTGCTTTTGGTGGAGAAATTAAGCGAGGTGATGGAGCTTATAATACCCAAAATGCGGTGATTGGGACAATTTCTAAAGCCTATGGGGCTGATACGGTCACGACCACAGAGAAAGTCGAAAAAGCACTTGCGGAAATTAAAAAGTCCTTGCCTCACGATGTGACCTTAATGACTAATGTGTTTCGCCAAACCAGCTTTATTGAATCTGCCATTCACAATTTAACTCGGGCTTTGCTTGAAGGGGCTGTGATTGTTATTGCGGTTCTTTTTGTTTTTTTGATGAATTGGCGCGCTTCGTTTATTACGTTCCTTTCGATGCCCGTTTCGTTCGTAGTGGGTATTCTAGTGCTTCATTATTTTGGTATTGGCATCAATTCCATGACCTTAGGTGGTATGGCCATTGCCATTGGAGAAGTAGTCGATGACGGCATCATTACGGTGGAAAACGTGGTGCACCGTTTACGGATTAATCGTCAGGAAGCCCATCCTTTACCCACCATACAAGTAGTTTTTGATGCGGTGCTTGAAATTCGAAGTTCAGTGGTTTATGCCACGATTATCATTAGTTTGGTTTTTTTACCCATCTTCTTTTTATCGGGGATTGCTGAGCATATTTTTAGCCCCTTAGCCATTGCCTACATTGCCTCGGTATTGGGCTCTCTCGTGGTCTCCATCACTATGGTTCCTGCTTTGTGTTACTGGTTACTGGTGTGTGGTCAAGAAAAACAGCAAGATGTTGAAGTGAGTCTGCACGCTTTATCGAATAAGGAACGGCATTATGCCGTAGAAAAGGAAGGTAACCATCAGGCGGAGTCCGAAACTCGCTTTGTCTTGTGGCTTAAAAAGCATTTTTTAACAGCACTCCAATGGTCTATTGCCCACTGCAAAATGGTTCTTGCGTTTGCATTATCGGCTTTTGTCTTTGCACTGGCGTTACTTCCTTTTTTTGGCACGTCTTTTTTACCGGAGTTTCATGAAGGCAACTTTATTGTCGTGATGAGTACCTTGCCGGGAACCTCCCTTAATGAATCCATGCGTTTAGGTCAACAAGTACAAAAAGCATTGCTTCGCTATCCGCAAGTGATTTCCATTGCGCAGCGGGCAGGGCGCAGTGAGCTTGATGAAGATGCGCTACCACCCAACATCAGTGAATTTGATGTGCTTCTTAACTTTGATAAAGACAAGTCCATGAGACCTGATGAATTGCTGCGTCGCATTCGTGCGGATTTGGCGAATATTCCTGGAGCCGTATTTAACGTGGGGCAATTCATTGCTCATCGTATGGATGAAGTGCTTTCTGGGGTACGCGCTCAAGTGGCCGTTAAGATTTTTGGGGATAATTTATCCACACTCAATGAACTAGGACAATCGATGGAGACCCTGTTAAAATCAGTACCAGGGGTGGTGGATGTGAATAAGGAACAACAGATTAAAGTCCCTCAATTGGTGATTCAACTCGATCGCGAAAAAGCAGCGCGCTATGGAGTCAATGTGGGGCAGATTTCGGAAGACGTGCAAGTGCTTCTGAATGGCGTGAGTGTTTCCAGCGTTTTAGAGGGGCAACGCACGTTTGATTTGTATCTTCGAATGGATAAACCAGGGCGTGACAGCGTCAAGAACATTCAAAACATGCTGATTGATGCTCATGGCGTGGGGCAAAATACCATTACGCAAATCCCATTGCGGGCTGTGGCTGAGATTGCATTGGAACCGCAACCTTTTGCAATTAATCGTGAGAACGTGCAACGGTTGCTGGTGATTTCTTTTAATGTGGAGGGGCGGGATTTAGGTAGCGTGATTGCTGAAGTGCAACAAGAAGTGCAGGAAAAAATCAAACTACCCACTGGTTATTTTATTCAATACGGCGGCCAATTTGAAAGCCAGCAACAAGCCTCCAGAGTGATTTTGGTTTTTGGTGGCTTGGTGATTTTTGTGATGCTGATTTTGCTGCATAAAGCGTTTGGGACGTTTCGAGAGGCTTTATTGGTGATGTTTAATTTGCCCTTGGCACTTATTGGTGGGGTCATTTCATTGTTTGTGGTGAGTGGCGAGATGAGTGTGGCCGCCATGATTGGGTTTATTACGCTGTTTGGAATTGCGGCGAGAAATGGCATTATTTTGGTGAGCCACTATAATCAATTACGATTGCAGGGAAAAACTCGGGAGCAGGTGGTCATTGATGGCACCATGGACCGCTTGGTGCCCGTATTAATGACAGCTGCTACAGCGGCACTGGGCTTGATTCCTTTGTTGTGGGGTTCGCCTGCCGGAAAGGAACTTGAACGACCTTTGGCCCAAGTGCTTTTAGGTGGGTTATTGACTTCTACGGTTCTCAATATGTTGGTAGTACCTACGGTGTATAACGCCATTGAAGTATGGCGAAAAAAACGGATGCAATTCAATGAAACAGAACAAGGAGAAATAACATGAAGCACATTACTTTGAAACAAAAAAACCACTTCTGGTTGGGGCTTATAGCCAGTGTTTTGATGGTTTTCGGGAGCTCCCAGGTTTTTGCTAATCCAACTGAATCTATTCCTAAAACCGTCCCAGCCATTTGGGAAGCAATAGACAAGCATTCTGCATCCATTAATCAAATATTAGGCGGGGATGATTTAACGTCCATACACGAGCATGCGTTTGCCATTCGTGATTTAGCCAATGCATTACCTGCTTTAAGCAAGGATTTATCAGAGGAGCAGAAAAAGACACTGCAACAAAATCTAAGCTATGTTGGTCAATTGGCGACTCGTCTTGATAAAACAGGAGATGCCAATGATAAAGAAGGGACGCAAGCCAACTGGCAAAAATTGCAAAAAGTGTTAGCACAGCTGCGTGCGCTGTATACTCCCAATGCCCCTAATTAATCAAGGAATGAGTCATGAGGGGTGCAGGAATTCAATGGATTGAACATTTTTGTAAAAATCTGTCCACAACAGATAAAGATGTGGATTATTCAGGATGGTGGTGACGCATGGACAAGGAAAACACCGATTCGCCTTATCAAATGGGGCATGATTTTATTTCTTATCAACTGGATTGTTGGCAGCGTTCTATTTTATTTTGGGATACCTTGCGTGAACGCGCCAATAATATGATGGAGCACGAACAACAAGGGTTGCCACCACTGCTTAATTTCAAATATGAATTAGTTTTGGATGGGAAATCATTGGAACCCAAAACCAATTATGCATTGGTTAAAATTCTTGAGGTCGGTGATGTGTGCTTTGAAGAGTGTTTTGATCCTCATGCTCATCCGGTGATTATTGTGGATCCCAGATCAGGCCATGGGCCAGGGATTGGTGGTTTCAAACGGGACTCTGAAGTGGGCGTAGCACTTCATAGTGGTCATCCTGTGTATTTTGTTATTTTTTATCCTAATCCTGTGCCTCATCAAACGCTCGCCGATGTCCTGATGACTTTGCGCCATTTTGTTGAAAAAGTCCAAGCCTGGCATGAAGGTAAAGCCCCCATTCTTTATGGCAATTGCCAAGCCGGTTGGATGCTGGCTTTATTGGCCTCTGATTGCGCGAGATCGGTTGGCTTGACAGTCATGAATGGCTCACCGGTTTCTTATTGGTCCAACAGCGAAGAAGAAGCCAATCCCATGCAGTTATTAGGGGGACTCTTGGGTGGCTCCTGGAGTGCCCGTTTTCTATCGGATTTAAAAGAAGGGATCTTTGATGGGGCGTGGTTGGTCTCTAATTTTGAGTTACTCAATCCCACCACAGCCATTTGGGATAAGTATTATGGCTTATTTGATGAAATTGACACAGAGCAGGAGCGATTCTTGGAGTTTGAACGCTGGTGGAATGGGTTTTACCAATTTAGCCAGGAAGAGATAATGGCCACCGTGAATAATCTTTTTATTGGCAATCAACTAGAGCGCGGTGAAATGCGGATTCATAAAGGATGTGTTTACGATTTGAAACGCATTCAAAGCCCTATTGTTCTCTTTGCTTCCCAAGGCGATCAAATTACCCCACCGAGGCAGGCTTTACATTGGATAAGAACAATTTATCCTACGACACAAGCATTGAAGAAGGCCAAACAGCGAGTGGTGTATCTGCTTCATCCTTCCGTTGGGCATTTAGGAATCTTTGTATCGGCTAAGGTCGTTCGTTTGCACCATCGTGCTATTTTAGAGCATAGTGATGCCATTGAGCAATTGCAGCCAGGGCTTTATGAAATGATAATCGTTAACCCAACAGGCGATCCCGATTGCAGTAAAGAACAATATCATGTGCGTTTTGAAGCGCGCGAACTCACAGAACTTTGCACAACGAGCTCCACGCAACAGTTTGACAAGGTTCGTCAAACATCCGAAGCCAATGACTCGATTTATCAAAAAGTTATCCAACCTTCCGTGCAGAGCTTAAGTAATCCTTTTTTATCCTGGTGCCTTGAGAAAACGCATCCCATGCGCCTAAGTCGCTATGTGTTTTCTGAAAAAGTGAATCCGCTGATGAAAGCAATCGAACTATTAAGCCCACCCATTCAAGCCAATCGCCGCATGGCTACACAGAGCAATTGTTTTAAAAAAATAGAGCATGGTGTTGCGCAGATGATGAGGGATTCGTTGGAATCCTCCCGAATCATGCGTAATGACGTGATGGCAAATTGGTTTGAAGCCCTTTATAAGGATCCCGATTAACAGGCGAGGAAATTAATTCATGGAGCGTATGGCATCAAATTCCTCGTCAAGGTTCATTTCACTCTCTAAGTCCGCTTCATGAACCCCTTTCTCATCAAAAAGAGGGTTAGTTTCTCGAGCTTTTTCTTCGTAGTCATTCTCTACAAAACAATCCTTAGCGTTCATAACAATTCCTTCAAAATGATTGTTCTTGTCCTTGCCAACGACTAAAGACAACCCGGTTTATTGTTGCTATTTTCATCTCTGACATTTAGCATAACGGATACGATTCAATGAACAAAAATAAGAAATAAAAAGGGGTCAACTGAATAGCCATTTGGCTATTTTTTTATAAGAAGAAACGAGGGAATGGGATGTTGGTTCCCCAAACTGGAATAAGGAACGCATCGACCATGATAGAAATTATCCCCAATTGGCACCCCATTTTTGTCCATTTTACCGTGGCCTTATTTACTGTTTCGGTGATTCTTTATGCCCTAACCTATGTATCCTCTTACATTCATTGGAACACCAAGCCATTGATTGTCGAATTGGAAATTGTGGCGCGTTGGTGTTTATGGCTGGCCGCATTGAGCACGATGACCACCGTGTCCGCTGGGTTTTATGCCTTTTATACGGTAAAACATGGTGCTATGGCGCACGCCGTAAAAGTGATTCACCGCAACTGGGCACTGGCTACTGCAAGTGTCATTTTACTTATGGCGTTTTGGGTTGTTTGGCGTTATATTAAACACCAAAAACCGACGCTGCTCTTCTTAATGGCTTTATTCCTTGTGCAAGTGCTGTTGCTCACAACCGCTTGGTATGGGGCGGAATTAGTCTATCGGCATGGGTATGGTGTTTTGCCTGTCACAGCAGAAAAGACGGTATCACCGCATTAATACGATTTTTATGGAAGGATGGAAACATGTTACAAAAGGATTTGCGTTGTTCAATTAGGAATTATTGCTTTATTTTTTCCTTTTTACTGCTCGGTTCTTCTGCTGTGTTTGCCCAGCATGAGCAACATGGTGCCTCAACACAACCGTTAACTTCCTCGAAGAGTACACCATCTCAATCGAAACCTGCACAATACAAAATGGAACAACCTACCACTAAAAAACAATCTCCTAAAGCGGTGACGCCTCTAACTATTACAGGTGGAGCAAAGCGTACGGTTAATTTGGTGGTTGCTTATAAAACGGTGAATTTTGCAGGCAAACCAAGACGCGCCATTGCTGTTAATGGGCAAATTCCAGCACCGACGTTGCATTTTAAAGAAGGGGACGATGTCACCATCAATGTGTATAACCATTTGGATGAGGGAACGTCCATTCATTGGCATGGTCTTTTAGTCCCTTGGCAAATGGATGGGGTGGACGGGGTGAGTCAAAAACCAATTCCCCCAGGAGGCGTGTTCCATTATCGCTTTAAGCTTTACCAACGAGGGACCTATTGGTACCATGCCCATGCCAAGGTTCAAGAACAAGAAGGCTTATACGGGACTTTTATTATTGACCCGCCTAATCCTCCAAGCTATCACTACACCAAAGATTATGTGGTGGTGTTATCCGATTGGAGCAACACCCCTGCGGAACAAGTACTTGCGAATTTAAAAAAAGACGGCGACTATTACGGTCCTCGATTTCCCCTACAACCCTCGCTTATGAAGTTTCTTCATGATTATCGTAAAGCGTCATCCGAAGAGCGTAAAAAATTAATTGCTGATTATAAAATGATGCAACAAATGCGCATGAGTATCTATGACTTAAGTGACGTGGCGTATGATGCGTATTTATTAAATGGTCACCCTAAATCTCATCCTTGGACCGCCCCTGTGAAAGTAGGGGATAGGGTGCGGCTACGCTTCATTGGCGCAGGAGCAAGCACCATCTATCGTGTTAAAATTCCTGATGCCAAAGTGGAGATGGTGCATATTCAGGGAAATGATGTAACCCCCTATCCCATTGAGGATTTTTGGATTGCACCAGGTGAAACCTATGATATCCTGGTGACCATTCAAAAAAACGAGCCTTACATTATTTATGCCGAGTCGATTGACACGCTGGGCAAAGCGTATGGGGCTTTAGTGACTCATCCTAATCAAGTCGTCAACTATCAGCACGTGACTCCTTTCCCTGAGCCACTTCCTGTCACAAGAGAAATGATGGCCAACATGATGCAGTCTATGAATAGCGGGGGGATGAGTGGAAATCAACAACACGCCTTGATGAACAAAAAAACATCATCAACGGCGATGAAACCCTCCATGACCATGCCTTCGCACTCTCAAGCAATGAGTTCGCAAAGTGCTAATCATTCGATGTCCTCTAAGACTATCCAAAAGAAAATGGACAATGCATCCAATCATTCCGCTCACACCTCATCAATGAAGTCCAAATCCTCATCGACCTCGATGAACAAGAGTATGGACATGCCAGGTATGAATCATGGGGCAATGAGTCAGAGTAAGACGCCTAACTCTGCTCAAATGAAATCTGACCCCTCGTCGACCTTAATGAACAAGAGCATGGCCATGCCGGGCATGAATCATAGCGCAATGGGTCAGAGTAAGAAGTCTCACTCTGCTCAAATGAAGTCTGACTCCTCGTCGACCGCAATGAACAACAGCATGGCTATGCCGGACATGAATCATAGCGCAATGAGCCAGAGTAAGACATCTCACTCTGCTAATGACATGTCTATGAATAGGAACATGAAGTCAGATAGGCCTATGGAACATGGCATGTCGATGAATGATTCCATGAACATGCAGATGCCTATTGAGCCGACCATCATAGGCGATAAAATAGAGCCGCCTGATTCAGCAAAAGCCACCACCTTAGGAACCAAATACCAAGAGTTAAAAGCAGCAGTGAAAACCAATAATCCGAATAAACCAGTCGATGGGATTATTAAAATGGAATTGTTTGGTTATATGGACCGTTATATCTGGTTTATTAATGGCCTACCAGAATACAAGGCCAAACCGATTTTGATTGAGCCAGGCAAGCGTTATCGGATTATTTTTACCAACAATTCGATGATGCGTCACCCCATGCATATTCATGGTCATTGGTTTATTTTACGCAATGGTCATGGGGCTTACGATCCCTTATTACATACCATTGAGGTGGCTCCAGGAGCTACTGCCGTTGCCGATTTTGATACTGAAGCCAGCGGCCAATGGTTTTTCCATTGCCACCATCTTCTGCACATGACCGCAGGCATGGCGCGGGTATTTCAATACACCACCATCATTGAGATTGCCAAAGGCACTCGAAAGCCAGACAATTACGCCTATCAGCAAGCCTACATCAATCGGCCGGTCGTACGAGAAGACGAAGTCATGCCACTGGATGCTTCTCTCATCAAACACCCCGCAGGGCATCATCAAGGTTTCTATCGTTCAAGCTATATTGAACTCGGTGAAGATCCTTTTCATAATGCTCAGGAAATGACGTTTAGAGGCCTCTATGGCCCAGATTACAATAAGCTCCAGTTGTATACTGAGGACGCTGAAATTTATAAAGGAACCGTTGAAAACGCAGATATCGATGTGTTCTATTGGCATTTGATTAGCCAATTTTGGGCAGTTAAAGGAGGAGTCAATTATTTTTATCGCCCCGGAGGCCCTTATTGGCAACCTGGTATTGGTATTGAAGGGTTAATGCCTTGGTATATTGATACCAATATTAGAACGTATTATCGTGATGGCAGTGTGAAGTTTGACATTCAGTTAGCACGGGCTAACCAACTGACCAATAACTTCTTCTTCCTCACTGGGCTTCGCAGCATTCTGGCCACTCATACCGTCGTCAAAAACGAGATTGGCAATGGCTTAAACCAAATGCGTTACATCCTTAGGCCTTATTATCGTCTTAAGCCAGGGCTTAATATTTTTACAGAGTACGAACATGATGAAGAATATGGTGCTCTTAAGAGAATTCTTCGAAGTCAAGGAGAGCCTACCACTCAAGATACAATCACGTTAGGAGTAGCTGTTCTTTTTTAAACGGTCACGTGAGTTGCTTATACCAGGATACTGGAGTCCTGGTGCACTAGATAAAAGTACCGGTTTAAGCCCACGCTCTTGCTCATGGGTTTGAAATTATTTTGAGTTCAGAGTAGGCCAAATAACAAATAGTTAGTACCCATGGTTTGTCCAGAAGAAACCTCGTGAATGCACTAATTGGAGGAATGTATGTATTTAGATGCTCTTTCACGGCTTGATAAGGCCGCTTCATTTTGTCGTATTGATTCCGAAGCTTTAGAGAAACTGAAACACCCTAAATCCTGTCTGGAAGTATCTCTCCCAGTTCGGATGGATAATGGTGAATTAAAAATTTTTACAGCTTATCGAGTCCATCATAATGACAGCCGTGGTCCTATGAAAGGGGGCATACGGTTTCATCCAAAATTGGATTTAGATGAGATAAAAACTCTTGCATTATGGATGACAATAAAATGCGCT
>NZ_JBLZIO010000005.1:0-161121 GCF_048553315.1 Legionella sp. ST3F1
ATCCCCTTTGCTTACTTTAAAGGGGATTTTAATTCTATTATGAAGTTTTTCTATACAGACTTATGTAGAAGATTCAGTTGCAAGCAAACGGGTTACCTGATCTCTAAATCATTAGTACTCACGCTGGCGAATGTAATCCGCCTCAGGTTATCTCAGACAAGTTGAATTCCTTTCCGAGCCAGTCTTCGCTGAAGGAAATAAGCGGTCAGTAGCATAATGCACCCCAGTGCTAACGTACAGGCACCCATAAGCAGATAGTAATTCTGATACAGGGGTAAGCTTTCTAGGGCGGAGCTTTTATTTTCTGGAATTGCTACGAAACCAGCTATGCGTCCGGAAATCGTATTGGATAAGGAAGCTGCCAGATACCACACTCCCATGGCGAAGGCTATTGCCTGGCTGTCGCAATAAAGCCCTATCATACTTAATCCAATTGCTGATACCCATAGTTCAGCCAAAGTGATGAGTATGTAGGTAAACCCTATATAATTACCATCAACATAGCCATTAACTGCATTGGTTGCTGCAAAGGCCATCACTAATAAGGCAAAGCCTGCTAACAAGGTTCCGCCGGCGAATTGATAAGGGATCGTGAATTTAGGGAAGAAACGATAAAAACGCGGTAATTGAGTCCCTAAGGCAATAATGAGTAGCGGATTAAGCATTTGATATTGTGCTGGGGAAACATGAAGATTCAAAAGTTTTAAATTGGAATTATTCTGTGCAAACAAGACGAGGGTTGTATTCATCTGGTTATAAATAATAAAAAATACCACGGCTTCCACGATTAATAATAAGGCAACTAATTGTTTAGTCCGGGTTTCTCCGGTCAGCGCCAGGGTTCTTAAGAGAAACCAAAAAATACCTAAGCCGCAACCAATGGTTACAAGGATACTGGCAACATAAATGTATGAATAAGCAAAAAGGGTGAAGAAATAAATCATGATGAGATAAACAAATAAATAAGCTTTATTTGATCGGGAAAAAGAAAGGGTATCTTTACCCCAAATGACATTGTCATAAAGAGAATAATGTTTAGCGAAGTTTAAAGCGGCAATTGCCTTGCCGACAAAAACCAGGGTTAAAATTGACAAAGGACCATAACGACTTTCCATCATTGCAGGAGCAATGATTGTTGCGAGCAAGCCACCAATATTAATTGCCATGTAATAGTAAGTCATAGCCGATTTGGCTTTAATGGCATCATCAGAATAAATATGAGAAACCATACTTGATGAGGTACCAATTAAGAGGGAATTGCTGGCAGGTATTAATGCATAAGCGGCGAGAAAGAGTAGATCTCCATATTTACTTAAGGTGTAACCACTTAACATGACAAGTAAATAAGCAGAGGCTAAAAAAATACTGCCCAGCAAGATGGCACGACGAACGCCTAATACTTTATCCGCCATAAAACCACCTAGAATAGGCATGAGATAGCCCGTAGCTTGGCTAATCCCTATAAAGGCATAGGCTTTTTCTTGATCATAACCTAGACCATGTGTAAGGAGGGGACGCGTCAGAAAAAGAATTAAAACAGTATTAAGTGCATAAGATGAAAACTGGCTCCAAAAGGTAATCAAAACGATATTATTGGTTTGCTGTTGACGAGTATCCCAGCGCGTAAAATAATTCTTTATTGTTTGATAAACCACATGAGCTCCTTAACAGGTGGCATACGAACGGAAATGTAAATAGGCCCTATTTTTTAGCCAGTACCACATCGATAATATGGGTATCATGGTAAGGAAAAGTAAATATTTGTCCAAAAAGACGTTTCAATCGTTCTAATAAAAAATTTTTGGGCAGCATTCTCATCGAAATACTGTTTAAAAACCAGGTGCCCTCGATGCCAAAATGGGCCAGTTCGTCAATGTTTTGCAAGGTAATGGGGATTACCAAACGTTGATGGTGAATCACTTTGAATTGATGCTGTGCAAATACATGGAGTAACTCATCCAAACCTGAAGCCACTGTGGTATTTTTTACCATGGCTTTGTAATAATGGCCAACAACGCTGCTCAATAAAGAGCCTTTTGCAATGAAATCGGCTAAATGCTGTTGAGCGACTGGAAAGGATTCATAAGTTGTCGTGATCAGAGAAAAATGGCCATTGGCCCGCGTCAACAGATCAGCTTCATTAAATAGAGTATGAATTGGAATATAAGCGTTGATGAAATGAGCCAATGTTAAATCCTGGCTGTGGTGTGGCAGATAACGGCTGGCCTCGGTTGCACTGGCTTCTATCGTGGTTAAGGGTAAAGCCTTACGAGCACGAGCCAGCATTTCTGTTGAAATATCTATACCAGTAAAATCCGCTTCTGGCATCAGTGGTCTTAGTTTTTCCAAAAAAGCACCATTACCAACGCCAAAATCCAGAACTTTGTAATGTGGCCTTAACCCCAGATGTTCCTGCTTGATCTGTGCTATCGCCACTTTATGGCTGTCACTAATAGAGCCAAATCGATCTGCGGTTGCATAATTTCCCGCAATCTCGTTATACATGGCCTTTAAGGACATGCAGTTTTCCAGTTCATAAACATTCGGACAGTATATCGCCAATTGCGTGCAGGGAATACTCTTTAAAGGATTAAATTGCTGCTGAAGGTTGGCATGGTTTTAGAGAGACATCGTAATTTTTTATTTACTTTCAATTAGAAAAAATGGGTTAAGCAGGTCTCTTATTTTCCTGTTTTTCCTTTTTTGAAAAAAAATCGTTCGATTTTACCTAATTTGCCGTATAATCGACGGGCTTATTTCGTCGCGGCCCAGCATGGTTTAAAAATAGATTCGAGATAAACAGGATTATCTATTGATAATTATGGAGAGGAGATGGCTTGGTTTAGCTTTTATTTGGTTATTTTAACAGTATCTTGCCTCGTAACATGGTTGTTGCGCCGCTATGCTTTGGCAACCAGTTTGATAGATATTCCTAATCATCGCAGTTCTCATCAGGTTCCAACACCACGGGGTGGGGGGCTTTCTTTTGTTTTTTGTTTTTTAGCAGCAACCTTTTTCTTATTCTCTCTAAAATGTATCTCGCTCTCTGTATTCGCTACTCTGCTGCTGTCTGGCGGAGGTATTGCTGTCCTTGGTTTCTTGGATGACCGCGGCCATATTCCGGCTAAGTGGCGCTTGTTAGGTCATTTTATCGCAACAGGTTTGGCTTTGTATCTGTTAGGCGGCATGCCGGCCATTTCTCTTTTTAATTGGACTTTAGCGCCTGGTTTTATCAGCAATGTTTTAGCTGTTTTTTATCTGGTTTGGCTGTTGAATTTATATAATTTCATGGATGGTATTGACGGCTTGGCGGGAGTAGAAGCGATTACGGTATGTTTGGGTGGGGTTTTATTATATTGTTTGCAAGCGGATTTCATGGCGATTTTTTTACCTCTTTGTTTGGCTTTTGCGGTAACCGGATTTTTAATTTGGAATTTCCCACCGGCACGTATTTTTATGGGGGATGCTGGCAGTGGCTTTTTAGGACTTGTACTCGGATTATTATCGCTTCAAGCTACCACGGTTAATGCCAGTTTTTTTTGGAGTTGGCTAATACTTTTAGGTGTCTTTATTGTTGATGCTACGGTAACATTAGTGCGCCGTGGATTGAGTGGCGAAAAACTGTCAGAAGCACATCGCAGCCATGCTTACCAGCATGCTTCCCGCCATTATGGAGGGCATTTGCCTGTAACAGTAGGTGTTTTGGTAATTAATGTGTTGTGGTTGTTACCTTGGTCTTTACTGGTAGGGGTAGGTTATCTCAATGGTTGTTTAGGATTACTCATTGCTTATTCGCCTTTGATGGTCTTGGCTCTAAAATTTAATGCGGGAAAAAGAGAGTAATTTTTCTTTTTATTGATAAAAAATTTTTAAAAATCAAATTCCTTAATATTTTGTTAAGAATGATTGTGTAAACTTACAATCGAACGCTTTATTGTTCATTTTTTGTTCGAATTGTAGTCATCTAGAGCACCATGGAAGCGTTCTATGGAATAGATGATGGCTACTACTAGAAGGGAGATTTGTCATGTTAATTTTGACTAGGCGTATTGGTGAAACGTTAATTATTGGTGATGATGTAAATATCACTGTCTTAGGGGTGAAAGGAAACCAGGTGCGCTTAGGCATTAATGCGCCAAAAGACGTTTCTGTGCACCGCGAAGAGATTTATCTGCGTATACAACAAGAGAAAGAAACAACTGACACTGAAGAAGCGGTATAGGTATAACCCAGATTTCAGCGCAGTCATCCTGCCCCGTATCGTTTAATGAGTAAACAAAGCGGGGCAAACTCCCAATCCCTCTCCTCTCTATTTTCATTGCAATAAACCACTCGTGTTATTCCTAATTGGAATTGGATGTTCTATTGATGCAATGAGGCATCACCAGAGGATAAATAATGTAGCGTACCTTGTTCATCTCTTAAAGTGAGTTGGCCTAACTCATTAACGCCACAAGCCTGCCCCGCAATTAACCCATTAGGTTGCGCAACGGCGATCTGTTTACCGAATAAATAGTCTACCTCTTGCCATCGAGAGCTAAAGCTGGCAAACCCTTGTTGTAAAAATTGTTCTAAATGATCGTCTAACTGAGCAATTAAATTCGCTAAAATAATATTGCGATCAAAATGATGGCCTGTAATTTCATATAAAGAACACCAAGGTCTACCGATCAGAATTTCGTGTTGGGTTGCTGTATTCACGTTAATACCGATACCGATAATAACTTGTGCGCAACCATTTGTTTCGGCAATCACTTCGATTAGGATGCCGCAGAGTTTTTTATCGCCCCACAAGACATCGTTAGGCCATTTTAGTAGAAGGTTTTGGTCCACATTACTATTGCGCAAACATGCCAGAATGGCCAACCCTACCACCAAACTTAAACCTGATAGATGGGATAGACAGCAATGTAATTCCCAGCGACTGGAGAAATAGATATTTTCCCCAAAAGGAGAAATCCAATGGCGACCAAAGCGCCCGCGTCCATTGGTTTGTGTTTCAGCACAACAAATTGCCAAGGAGGTCCCGGAAGGTAATTCTTTTAAAAATCGATTGGTAGAATCAATGGCTGCGAATAAATGAAAATCGAGGGGCTTAGTGAAGGATTTCTTAGATAAATAATGGCGAATTAATTGCTCATCAAGGAATTGCATGGGGGTGCCTAATTGATAGCCTTGCTGTGGCAGTCGCTTAATAACAAGACCTAATTCGGTTAATTGGTGAACGTGCTTCCATACTGCGGTGCGAGATACACCCAACTGCTCACCAAGACTATTGCCGCTATGGCATTGGCCATCGGCTAACTGATGCAGCAGTTGGAGTTGTAGGGAGCTGAATTGTTTCATAACCAATGCGCCTAACCAGTTTATTAACTAAAAGGAAGTATATCAGATTCATTTCGGTACTCACGACTTGATAGCTATTGCCAATACAAGGCGTGAAGATGCTGTGCAAGAAAACTCCTCGCTTAAACGAGGAGTTTTGTCTATCGAATAGTAGAGCACAATACTCTAACCAGCGCGGCGCTTTATGGAGAGTGCCAGAAAAATATAAGTCCAGCCATCGACAATCATCTCAATAGCGATAAATAAACCAATCACCCATAAGCCACTAATGGGCCAATGCGCTAAGATCATGACGCCAAGTGCGATGGCAATAAGGCCGGCCAGCAATAACCATCCCCATCCTGCGGATCCTTTAAGCATAAGAGCCATAAAAATACGACTGATCCCGATAATAATGAGTACAGAGGCTAACATGGCGGTAATTAAGGTGGAGGCTAGAATAGGATCATAAATGATCAGGCAGCCGCCAATAAGATAAAGGACAGCAATCAAGGCATGCCAGACTACGCCTTTCCAATGTTTACATTTAAAAACATCGATAATTTGGGTGACTCCGGCAACAATTAATAATGCTCCCAGGAAGATCATACTGGCTAGAGTTAGGCCTACAACCATTCCCAAGCCAATACACCCCAGGATAACAAACAAGATCCCCAAGGCTAGTAACCATCCCCAGTTACGGCTTAAATTATTTGTCGCTGTTCCCAAATCTGCTTTTTTAGTTGCCATAAAAATATCCTTATTTAAATTCCTTTGGCAATTAAACTATAGACGAAATTACTTAAGTTTCATATTTATATGTCCTCTATATCGCTTCTCTTTAAGTCAATAGATTGAAAAGCGGGGGTGACACAATGACTCTAAGAGTCGATTGGATTAACAGGTGGTCTAATTTATGTTATTATGCGCAATATTTAATCTGTTTGAGATGTTGAATGGCAATAAGAGATTTTTGGGCACGAGTAGGGGTATTGCCAGAGGAAAATGAATCTTATGTTCCTTATGTATTGACCTTTATGTTTTTATGGGCGCCAATTGTCACTCTTTTTAGTAGTGTATGGGCCTTATTCAGGAATGAAAGAGAAGAACCTCAGCAGCAGCTTGCAGAAACCAATAGACTGCTTTCCAGGCTCTCTGCAGAGGATGAATTGCAAGGAACCACAGAGCACAGCATCGACCTGTTTGCGCAAGTTGAGCCTGTAGCAGAGTTTGGAATGACATGTAATGTATACAATCATGACAGCCTGCAACGTAGAGACTCCTCATCAAATGAACTAGACGAGTCCGAATTAATGGTCGAACAGTTTCAACAAGAGCCTTATTCTCAAGATGAGATGGCTAATACACCATTGACTGCCTTCCTGGCGGCCAGGGTTTTTAATTTGAGGAGTAAATACTTAGAGTCCTATCATCAGGAAGTACTTGATCTCCTTGTTAAATTATGTGAATTAGCTAAAACCTCTAAAACTGCGCAAGCGTTGTTAACGACTGCAAATAATCAAAACATGCCGTTAAGCTCCGAGATGATTCAGATGGGTATGCCATCAAATACTCCGTTGATGTTGTTAATAAAAGCGGGTGATAGCGAAGCGGTTAAATTATTAATTCCCTTTTATTCAGCAGAAGATTTACTGAAAGCAACGCCCCGGGGTAATAGTCTGCTCCATATTGCAGCAATCACGGGTCAAGTAGACGTGCTTATGCTACTAAAAAATAGAGCGTTAGAGCTAGGTGTTTGGTCTCAATTAAAAGAGTACGAAAATCAAAAAGGGTTTACAGCCTTTGATATATTAGACAGTTTCCGGTTACTCCCAAGAAGCTGTTTATTTAAAAACCTTTTAGATTATGCCGATGATTTTTTAGGTGGCGAAGAAATTAACAAGGCTGCGGTTTCGAATCAGGGGAAAAGGTGTTTATACGAAGTTCGCAGTAAGGAACTATTACAGTTTGCTGAAGACGTTGAATCTGCCAATAAAGAGGAGTTAACAGCCTCTTGCTCCTCGCCAATTCCGTGCTCTTGATTATTCTTGTTCGACTCGACTGCCCTGGTTAGCATCAAAAAAAGTAGGATCTTTGATAATTTGATAACGAATCTTGTTGATCTGTGGGTTGTAACACAGGGCTGCACTACAAGCCAATTGAGGCATAAAAGAAACCATTTGCCACTCTATTTCATGCAAGGTATCGCTGATAAGCGCATTGCTTGGGGGCGTAATGGGTACATCAAATTGCTGGGTTGGGTAAGCGAGTCCTAAACCACTTGCCTTAATAAACGCTTCTTTCTGTGCCCAGATATGGAAAAAACTTAAAGGTTTAAGAAAATTTGGGAGCATGAAAAATAGTTGCAATTCTTTGGGTGAAAAGGAGTGTTTGGCTATACCCTCATAAGGCCTGGGTGAAAAAAACTCTAAATCAATGCCTAGAGGGAATCGCCGTCCTATTGCCAGTAGGGCTAAATCACGTGAGTGGCTTAAGTTGAACTCCAGTTGCAAGCAATTTTCAACCCGGGGTTTACCGTGTTTACCATAAGTAAAGATGAGTTGTTTCGGGTCCTGTGTCAGGTAACGAGCTAAAATGAGTCGTAACATGGCTCGAGCGGCGGTAAACCGACGTTGATGACGCGGGAAATGGTAACGATTGGCTCGAGCCTGCTCGGTGCTGTTAAGCAAGGAATCTGCTTGGACGGGAGGATGGAGTAAGGGAAACTCCCAGATATCAATCTGATTATCTTTTAAACAAAAATCACCGGAAGGTATGGTTTCAAAAAGCAACATGGGAAGTATTCCCTAACAAAGAGTGACTAATAGAATGTTATCAACGGTGGCGTCAAAAAGCAGTTGCGGTTATCATAGCGCATGAAAATAAAATTCGCCAACGAGTAACTGAATGAGTCGACAATTTTTAGATTTTGAACAACCTATTGAAGAGTTAAATCAGAAAATTCAAGCGCTGCGGATGGTAGGTAGTGACAATGAAGTCAATTTGAGCGAAGAAATCGCGCGCCTTGAAGCAAAGTGTGAAGAATTAACTGCAAATATTTTTTCTAATCTGGAGCCTTGGCAGGTTGCGCAAATGGCTAGACATCCATTGCGTCCGCAAACTACCGATTATATTGAGCACATTTTCACCGATTTTCAAGAGTTACATGGTGACAGGCACTATTCTGCTGCGCCTGCCATTATTGGTGGTGTGGCTCGTTTAAACGGTGAAGCGGTTATGGTTTTGGGGCATCAAAAAGGTAAACGTACCAAAGAAAAAGTTTATCGTAACTTTGGTATGGCTCGGCCAGAAGAATACCGCAAAGCGCTGCGTTTAATGAAAATGGCGGAAAAATTCAAGCTTCCTATTTTTACGTTTATTGATACAGCGGGTGCTTATCCTGGTATTGGCGCTGAAGAACGTAACCAATCAGAAGCTATTGCGAGAAATTTATTAGAGATGGCCAAACTGAAGACGCCAGTCATTTGTACCGTAACCGGTGAAGCAGGCTCAGGTGGTGCCTTGGCCATTGGCGTGGGTAATCGCGTGCTCATGTTGCAATATGGCATATACTCCGTTATTTCCCCAGAAGGTTGTGCTTCTATTCTCTGGAAAGATGCCGCTAAAGCAAGTGAAGCCGCTCGGGCTATGGGGATTACTGCTGATAAAATTCTTGAGTCAGGTTTAGTCGATAAGGTAATCCCTGAACCGCTGGGAGGGGCTCACCGTAATGTGCTTGATATGACTGCTCGATTAAAGGAAGTTCTGATTGATGAATTACGTTCGTTGAAAAATCTTTCTGTAGAAGAGCTTTTGAACCAACGCTACGACAAATTTATGGCAATGGGGGCTTGTTGACACAATCTTTGCTAACAATCGACTGGCTAACGCAATTAGAGCGTTACCATCGGATTTTTGTTGGTTTTAGTGGAGGGCTTGATTCCACCGTCTTGTTACAACGCTTGGCTATAGAGCCTGCACTATTGCCTAAATTGACAGCCGTTCATATTAATCACGGACTCAGTCCGAATGCATTGGTTTGGCAGGCGCATTGCCAACAGGTTTGCGCCACACTTCAAATACCTCTGATTACCAAATCGGTTGAATTTGCACGCCAGAGTAATATCGAAGAAATGGCCAGAAAAGCAAGGTATCAGGTGTTTGCTCAATTGCTTGATAAGTCGGATTGTTTAGTGTTAGGACACCATTTGAATGATCAGGCAGAAACCTTGCTATTACAACTCTTTCGTGGTGCTGGTATTGAGGGTTTATCCGCAATGGCCGTTGAGAAAGAATTCATGCAAGGGAATTTGTTACGGCCTTTTTTACACCATTCACGCCAAACCTTGGAAAACTATGCTCGATTGAATCAGCTACAATGGATAGATGATGAAAGTAACGAGGATATTGGTTTTTCCAGAAATTATATCAGGCATCAAGTCTTGCCTTTACTATCCACACGATGGCCTGGGATCATTAATAGTTTGGCTCGGACGTCGACCCACTGCCAGCAAGCCCAGGCGAACTTAGATGATTTGGCGAGAATAGACTGTCCAGCACTTGCACAAGCGAGCAGCGAGTTAGTTATCGCTACTTTTTCTCATTTATCTCAGGCTCGTATTACCAATATTTTACGCTCATGGTTTAAGGCAAATCAGGTGAGATTGCCAAATACAGTAACATTCAATCGGCTAATCAACGAAGTGATTCATGCCAGTCAAGATGCTAATCCACAAATTAGCTGGGACGACGTCAATGTTCGACGTTATCAGGACACATTGTATTTGCTAAAACGACAGGTTGAGTCTTCTCCATTGGCAATAACCTGGACTTCATTCCCTAAGCCTCTTGATTTAGGCGAGTCAGGTATTTTATTTGCAAGTGTTAAAGATAAAGGTCTAATTGTCCCGCCGCAAAGCAAAATTGAAATTCGATTTCGCCAGGGAGGGGAATTATTTCATTGGCATGGGCAAAGCAAGCAGCTAAAAAAATTATTACAACAATGGCAGGTCCCTCCCTGGCTACGTGGTCAAATTCCTTTAGTTTTTATCAATGGTGAATTAGCGGCTGTGATTGGTTACGCGATAAGCGATTCTTTTTATGGCACTACACCTGCTACAGCCTACGAATTAATCATCAATAATTAACTTTAAGTTAACAATTGTTAACTTAAAACCGGATTTATTGAAAAATAATTAATTAATATAATGTCTTCTACAGTTATGAGTAGAAGGATTAATCATGGTTTCTAATCTTCGAATCGCTTGGTTACTAAGCTATATTTCCATTGCTTCATTCTCTTCAGCAATTTTGACTCCAGCCTTACCGCAGATCCAATTACAATTTGGTCTACAGACTGGCGAAATAGAGTGGGTCGTTTCGGCATTTTTACTGGGCTATGTTCTTGGCCAGCTAATCTATGCTCCACTAGCCAATCGTTGGGGTAGATTAGTTGCGTTACGAGTAGGATTAAGCATTAATTTAATCGGTATTTTACTCTGTTTTCTTTGCTTGATAACCCATTCTTATGGTTTGTTAATTACCGGTCGCTTGGTAAGTGCCTTAGGAAGTGCAAGCGGATTGGCTTGTACCTTGATGTTAATTAACGAATGGTTAGCTGAATCACAACGAAAAACAGCAATGGCTTACACGATTTTGTCGTTTACTCTGGGAATAGGTCTGGCTGTCACGTTAGGAGGACTTATTACAGAATATTGGCATTGGACAGACTGTTTTCTGCTCTTATTCATCCAGGGTACGCTTATGTTAGCTGGGACCTGGCTATTTAAGGAGACGCTCAAAAACAAACAGGCAATTAATATCAGGACAATCATGCTTGCTTATAAACAGGCTCTAGTATCGCATACTCTGGTTTTATTTGCTTTGGTAGTTGGATTGTGTTCGGTAATTAGTTATTGCTTTTCAGCCGCAGGGCCGCAAATTGCGAATGATTTACTTTATCTTTCGGCCGCTGAATATGGCTATTGGAATCTTGTTAATATGTTAGGCATGCTCTTGGGTGGATTGGGGGCAAAATACTTGTTGAATCGATTCCCAGCCATGCAAGTTATTGTTCTTGGACTAATTGGTTGTGCCATGGGTACAATCAGTTTATTTGTGATGTTACATGAAAATTCATCATCCGCAGTCTGGTTCTTTCTTAGTACCTTAAGTATATATTTATTTGGTGGTTTACTCTTTGCGGGCGGTTCATTGATCGCTTCTAACGCTTTGCCTGATAAAGCTAGTGCTTCTGCCATGATGAGTTTCATTAATATGTCCTCGGCTGTATTGGCGGTGGTGGTCATGGGATATTTGGGGGCTAATCCGCTTCAGGCTTTTGTGGAAATTCTTGCTGCAATGTGGCTATTGATTACTGCTTTGTTGGTATTACAAAAAATGTTTAGCAAAAAAATGGTGTTTCAATAATGAAATATAACGCCTGTTTTTTATTAATTAAAAGCTTTGTATGCTAGATGGCGGGATTTGAGGATCCAAGAGTACGGTGATTTTTTCCTGGAAACAAATGATTACGCGCATGCTAAAAGGTACTTTGATATCGCAAATGCAATTGCCCCGAAGGCCATCACTTAAAATATGCCATATCAACTAAGTTGCTGTAGATAGAAGAGGAAATGCCTGGACGTGGAAACTCTTATTCGTGTACCAGTCTACCTTAACATTCAGGATGATTAACAGCTAATCCACCCATTGAGGTTTCTTTGTAAATGCTCTGCATGTCTTTACCCGTTTCTTTCATGGTTTTTATCACTTTATCAAGTGAAATCTGGTGTTGGCCATCACCAATAAGTGCCATACGAGAAGCATTGACTGCTTTAACTGAGCCCATGGCATTGCGCTCTATGCAAGGAATTTGAACTAAGCCCAGAACGGGATCACAGGTCATGCCTAAGTGATGTTCCATAGCAATTTCAGCAGCGTTTTCGATTTGCTCAATGGTACCTCCCAAGACGGCGGTCAAGCCTGCTGCTGCCATGGAAGAGGCAACACCGACTTCACCCTGGCAACCCACTTCCGCACCAGAGATAGACGCACCTTCCTTGTAAAGGATACCGATGGCTGCTGCGGTAAGAAAATACGTATAGATATCTTCTTTGTTTAAGCGATCGTGCGCTTCCTGGCAATACTTCATTACCGCTGGAATAATACCTGCTGCGCCATTGGTTGGGGCCGTAACAATTCTGCCGCCGGCGGCATTTTCTTCATTGACTGCCATTGCATACAAATTAAGCTTGTTCATAATGTCTGATTGCTCAAATATGCTGGGAATGCCTTTATGCTCGATAAGTTTTTGATATAAATCAGGGGCACGGCGTTTAACCTGTAAGCCACCCGGTAAAATCCCAGGATGATGGCAACCATTTTCGATACATTCATCCATGACTTCGGCAATGGCAAGGATTCCGTCCTGGATTTCCTGAGTAGTTCGCCAGGTTCGTTCGTTAGCCATCATTAATTCGGCAATAGTCAATTGATTATCTCGACATAATTTTAATAGTTGTCGCGCTGTAGTAAATGGGTAAGGGGGAGAATTATTATCGGCAGCAGGGTGGTCAAAGGCTTCTTCTGTAGTAATAAAGCCACCACCGATGGAGTAATAAACTTGAGTCAATAGGGTTTTTCCAGCATGGTCATAGGCTGAAAACCGCATTCCATTACTGTGTTTAGGTAACAATTCCTTTTGCAAAAATAGAAAATCGTTGCTTTCGGTGAACGAAATATTTTTTTTGCCAGCAAGATAGAGTTGTTGGGAAGCGATAATTTCCTTCATGCGCGGAATCATCGTTTCGGGAATTACGGTTTCCGGCATTTTGCCTTCCAAACCGTTTAGAATAGCTTTATCTGTACCATGACCTTTACCCGTTAAGGCTAAAGAACCATAAAGTTCTATTTTTACTCGGGTTGTATCACTAAGTTTCTCTTTGTTTTCTAATAAATCCAAAAAAGCATTGGCAGCGAGCATTGGGCCGACGGTATGTGAGCTCGATGGGCCAATACCGATGGAAAACAAATCAAATAAGCTGATACTCATATTTTAAACTCAAATTCACGCCAAATAATGACAATTTTAGAAGGAAAATTGCACACAAACAACATAAATCGGTACCAAAGATAAAATTCACCACAAATAATATTAGATTGCTTACACGGTTACTGGTAATTTCATTAGAATTTAGGCAGAATGAATGGGCATTTTTGCAAAGTTCTATTCTGACGACAGACAAAAAGGGGATTGTTTATGAAGATGAGACTGGTCGCGGCAGCTGTCATAAGTATGGCAATGTCAACGACAATTGCTGCAGCTGATGCGACAGCTACAACATCATTAAATAGTGACATGGATAAGTTGTCTTATAGCATTGGCGCTGATTTAGGTAAGAATTTTAAGAAGCAAGGCATCGAAATCAGTCCTGCTGCTATGGCTAAGGGATTACAAGACGGCATGAGTGGTGGTCAACTGTTGCTGACTGAACAACAAATGAAAGACGTTTTAAATAAATTTCAAAAAGACCTAATGGCAAAACGAAATGCTGAATTCACTAAAAAAGCTGAAGAAAATAAAGCGAAAGGTGAAGCGTTCATGAGCCAGAATAAGGCTAAAGAAGGCGTAGTTAGTTTGCCAAGCGGGTTACAATACAAAATAATCCAGACTGGTACTGGTGCAAAACCAGCAAAAGATGACACTGTCACTGTTGAATACACTGGCAAGTTAATTGATGGCCAGGTTTTTGATAGCACTGAAAAAACGGGTAAGCCTGCTACTTTCAAAGTATCACAGGTTATCCCTGGCTGGACTGAAGCATTACAATTAATGCCTGCCGGTTCTACTTGGGAAGTCTATGTTCCTGCCGGTCTTGCCTATGGTCCACGTAGTGTTGGTGGCCCAATCGGACCTAATGAAACATTGATTTTCAAAATTCATCTGATTTCTGTCAAGAAATCTGACGCTTAATTGATTCAATTCACCCTTGATGCGTAGCGTTGAGGGTGAGTTTGCTTTCACCTTTCTTGAGTATTTTAAAGCATGAACAAACGCCTATTGATCGTTTTTTTATTGGGCTTTTCTTCAGGGCTTCCTTTAGCGCTAATCAGTAGTACCTTGCAAGCCTGGTTTGCTGATACAGGTATGTCAGTACTGGCAACTGGTATGCTGAGTCTGGTTAGTTTGCCTTATGCCTACCGTATTGCTTGGGGACCATTACTTGATCGTTATTCACTCTCGTCACTGGGTAAGCGACGAAGCTGGATTTTGATTATGCAGTTTGCTTTATTAATTGGCTTTAATGTCATGGCATGGTTTTCACCCAACACAGCGCCAGAACTTATGGCGGTTATTGCATTTATGTTAGCTTGTTTTTCGGCTACTCAAGATGTAGCCATTGATGCGCATCGCGTTGAATATTTACCTGTCGTTGAGCATGGCATCGGCGCTTCATTAGCGGTTTTTGGTTATCGTTTTGCTCTGCTTGTTGCCGGTGGTTTTGCTTTAATCATCGCTAAGAATTTCGGTTGGGCGTTTACGTATCGCCTGATGGGGTTTCTCATGTTATTTGGTGTCATTGCGACTTTGTGGAGTAATGAGCCCTCAAAACATAATGAAAATCAAATCAATTTTGTGGAATCGTTTGTTGCGCCACTGAAAGAACTGGGCAAAAGGCGCGGTATTATTCCCTTGCTGTTATTTATCTTGTTTTACAAATTAGGGGAGGCGTTTACAACCACAACAAGTGGTATTGTGATGCCATTTTTAATTCAAGGGGTTGGCTTTTCATTAGATACTATTGGTTATGTTAACAAAATGATGGGTATCAGCTCCATTCTATTAGGCGGTTTGGCTGCTGGTTTACTGTTAATTCGCTGGTCGTTATTTCGTGCCTTACTTGTTTTTGGTTTAATTCAGGCAATTACCAATGTCTTGTTTATTGCCCTGGCAATAAGTGGCAAAAATTTACCTTTGTTTGCTACGGCAGTTGTTTGTGATAATTTCGCTGCGGGTATGGGTTCAACTGCTCTGGTTGCCTTTTTTATGCGTTTGGTAAATCAGTCGTTTACTGCAACCCAGTTTTCTCTCTTAGTGGCATTAGCAACCCTGCCACGGGTTTTCTCGGGTCCTGTTGCCGCAATGTTGCAAATGTGGCTGGGATGGGTGGGTTTATATCAATTATCCTTCGTGTTAGCTCTGGGATTTATTCCCTTTCTCCTCATGATTCGTGAACAAACCAAGGTTGTTAATGAGCCTGGTTTTGGAGCGCCGGAACTAAAAGTCGTTCATTAGACCTCTACCACAGCGAGCTTGGAAGGAGCCCTATTGGTTTAAGCAAGAAAAGGGATCTTATAACATGAGATCAATGCCACCAATTATTCCGTATTTTGATTTTACCTGTGTTCCGTGTAGTGTTTCAGTAATAGGAAAACCGGCAGAAAAATAGAAGGAGACACTATCTCCCAGATTGATTCTGAATCCTGGCGAGAAAAAGAGGCTATTGCCTCCGGTATTAGGATCGCTCATTCCCGCAATTTTATCTTGAGTAAGGTATTCACCGTTTAACTCAACAATACCATCAATGGAGTAGTTGAGCTTTTTCTCTTTATTATTTTGAGTAACCAGGGGATAAACTACTGCAAAATTATAATCCACTATTTTACCTAACAGCGTTTCTTGGGTACCTTGGGTTGTGTGAGTATAAATACAATCAGCGCTGAGTGAAAATTCTCCCAATTTTTTAGAAAAAATTAAACCGGCGAAAGGGTTCCAGGAGCCGCTACCTGGTTGATCCGCAGCGGCAAAAGGTACCCCGTAAGAAGTCATTGCACTGGTTCTACCGGTAGGAGCGTTAACACCGAAAATAAGCGCGGTTGACAAGGGAAATTTGTTATCATCGATCACGTGCCAAAACCCAAAAAGGTTCGCATCGGCTATACCGGACACATTTCCCAGATTAACTACCTGAGAAAAAAAACCTTCTTCATCAGGAAATGCGGTACGCAATTGATAATTGCGGGTATAAGGCAGCGTTGCACCCATTGTGAGATTATCGGTTAGGCCATAGTTGACCATGAGGTAATTAACTAAAAGAGCTAGTTGACTTTCTGATATGGGATCCTCTAATAAGGTCTGATCTGACAACGGATTAAGGCGATAATATTCTGATCTTCCACTAAACGACCAACTTCCCTTATTCAAACTATCTGCAGTTGTCGTAGTGACGGGAGTACCTACCCCGCTTGAATAATTTAATGTTGCAGCCTGTGAAGGGATGGCATAAAGATTATTGAAGTAAAGACTCCCTAAACCAATGAATGCATAAGCTAGTTTTTTCACCAACGGTTGTGCCCCAGGTTTACCAGATGAAGCTTGCTGAAAAGTTCTATATGCTCTCATGAGATCGTTCTATCAGGTTGCAAGAAGAGCATTGTAGAATGGTTCTGATCCATAGTGTCAGTCACTTCATCCAGACAGGCATCTTTACTTGCTATTCATTATATAAAATAGTTTTTAATTTTCACCAGGTTAATTGGATTATTTTACTGGTTTGAGTAAGTACTATAAGTAGTCTTGGATTGCGTCAAGCGCTGCTCGCGCACAGAGACCATCCAGTTCAGGATTGGCTCCACTAATGCCTATTGAGCCTAAATGCTGGCCTGCCTTGCTAACAATCGCTTGCCCGCCTTCGAGGAAAACGATGTCTGGAACAGAAGTATAAGGACTATTGGAATAAGTATTATTTCGTTCTGCCAGCTCTTTGGTAGAAATTGGAATACTGGCAGAAGTCATCGCTTTCAGTTGAGACATACGAACACTAATAAAATTGTTGCCATCCATTCTTTTAAATAACTTTAAATTGCCGTGATTATCCATGATGGCAATAGCAATACGTATATTATTTTTAACAGCATATTTTTCCGCCTGCTCGGCCATTATCTCTGCCATTTCAAGAGAAAGTTCTTGTACATTTCGTAACATGGATAGTCCTTATAATTTATAGTGATACCCTAGAATCATACTTGGTAATAATGAATGGGCAAGTTTATCTAGAGGAACTTTCATTCTGCGAGAAGTCATTTAGGCCACTCATCGAAAATAAGAAAATTTCTAATATTTTCTACGTAATTACGTTTCAAAAAGATTAATTTAATCACTTAATAAATCATTAATACTCATTGAGTACAATATGCGACCAAATTGATGTCTAAAATAAAATCGGTAACAGATTCACATGAGAATATTGCTTTATACAAGACTTGAAAATGATACTGGGGGGGATGAGGCTCTGTTAAATATTCTTCAATTCTATCTGCTGCAAAAATTGGAAAGGGGCACGGAAGTCCATTTATGCCTTAGCTATGATACAGCATCGGAAGCGCGGGCTAAAAAAATTAGAGCAACATGGCTAAAAAATTTGGAAGAAAAAGGATTAGAGGGACAAATTTGGCTATTCTTAACAGCCGAAAGCTCGTTTGAAAAAAGCGTTACTGGCATAAAATGCAAGTACTTGGATATTGGCCAAAAAACAATAGAGAGCTATAAATCACTTAATACCTTGGATGCTACTGTAACCTGGTATATTAAAGCTCAAGACGGGTATCATTTATATAAGAAAGAAGCTAAGCGAACAGTACCCCTTACATTAAAATCCACAGAACCGCCGAAGTTGGAACAAAGAAACTGTTACATTGCGCTGCAACACTCAGGAAGCGAGAAAGACTTTCCTTTATATGTCCTAAAGAATAAGAGTATTTATTACTATAAAACTATAGATGATTCAAAGCCTAAAAAATTCTCCCTGGAATTCGCGCCTTCAAAAGTCCTACAACAACTGCGAAAAAAGGCGAGTGGGGCAGCCAAACTTTTAAGCAATGATGAGCTTAGAATGATCACCTCTTTTACCTATTATATACCTGCAGAATTACTGATGAACGAAGAAGAATATAACCTGGTAGAAGATTATTTTGCTCAAATACCTGAAAATTTCAGCACAGACAGAATATTCTGGCAAGGCTTTACAGAACTGACAAAGAGCTTGGATTTATTTGTAATGGCCGGATGGGCTCATGCGCAAAAGCCTACTACTGCACAATACTTAAGGGCAGCACTAGAAATTCCTATTACCTGTAACATAGTACTCAGTTGTGTGCCTGGAATGAGTATTAATGTCAATAATTTCCTGACCGCCCTGCAAGACAAGCAGAAATACCCCCATGTCTTTGCATTACAACCTGGAGTTGGCGCTAGAGGAGGTTTTCCGCTATTACCCACTTTAACGAAACGCTCGATTGAAGATCGTGAAGTACGAAATAAGTGGAAATCCCATATTGGAACTGCATATGAACCACATTTGGACAGTGTAGGGGAGACAGGCAAAGATAAATTGATTGTTATTTATTGCAGTAAAGATGCGCCAGGTGCCCCTGGAGAAGAGTTTTTACAACAGATTTCTTTAAAGGTGGAGCCACAGGAGTATCCAGTCCTACTGATCGGTGCAATCGAGGAAAGCGAAGCGTGTAAGAGATGGAAATTAATATGTGCTCAGCGTGACTTCTCTTGTAGTGTTATACCTCGCACTGAAAGCACGCAAATATTAATGCGTGGTTTGCGTGATGCCCAATATTCTATGGCAACGGGTTCCTATTCTATATTGGAAGCACGCTATCTTGAGATTCATCATTGTCGATATCTATGTCCGCCTCATATGGTAGAATTAGGCAATATGCTGGAAGAAGCGGGGGCGCTTGCTATAGAACAGGCCTTTGCTCAAGGGCAAGAGGCATTAAACGAGCTCAGCAGATTGCCGCACCAAATTGACGAGTGCCATTTTTTGGATCCTCAATCTGCCTGGGATCAAAAAAATTCCTGGAGAAGATATTTAGAGGAAGCTTTGAATACATCCGAGGTTCCAGAGGTACTAGAACTAGAATCTACTACCACTACGACCTGTAGTTTGGATAGTGGTTTAAAATTGTAAGATTACATGAAATTCAAAGCGGTAATAGAATCGGTAATTGGAGAAACTAATGTTTTCAAAATTTTTTCATTCAAAGCAATTACAAGCCAGAGAAGAAACTCTTCAGGAAGGAGAGATTACTTTGTCGAATGCAGTAGAGGAATATATGCAATCCATAACGCAAGGGGACTATGCTCCAGAGTTACCTGAGATGGATTGGGACGCTAACGACGAGGCAAGTTATATCGAGAGACTTTTAAGCCCTGTTTCAGAGTATTTTAACCATCTGTCTATACCCCCATCCTCTGATGCTGGCCTGCCTGCTATTGCACATCTATTAGCTTCGCTGACAATTCTTAAAGAAATGAGTGGTGTTAAGGCTGATGACAGACTTAAAAAATTAGAAAAAATGGGAGTAATGACGCAAGTTCAAGCCGGCATGCCTGGACCCTGTATGATTTATATCCATGCACTTTTGCAATCGCCTAAATACGATATTATTTCAAAAACTAACTTACTGGGTGATGTGATCAGTTATTTGAGCGGTAATATAAACACCTTCGGTGGACTTGGCTCTACCGTATTAGTTTTTGCGCTCAAGGAATGGTTTGCTATGTTTGGGCGCTTGACTGATAAATTGCAAAACATCTTATCGGAAGATAAAAGTAATCACATGACTCTTCAAGAAGTGTATTCGACGGAACAGGAAGAAAAGACCTTTCTTGATCAGTGTATTCTGCAAGTTTGGGATATACTCAGCATTGACGTAACGGCGATCGGGTTAGACAAAGACGATTTTCCTGCTCCTCCGGCGTTTCCTTCCCCATTGAGAACTAATGGTTCCCTTTAAATCTGCATAGTCGGTTGCAGGCCGAAAGGCTTACAACCCGGCGATTCGAAATAATCAAAAACATCATCAAAAATGCTCTGCAAGGGTGTCTTGACATTATGTGTTGAATAGTGACAATAACACCCAAATTTAATCAATGAGTAAATAGATGACCTAAAAATAGAGCCCCGCTACAATTAGCCGGTGATGTTGCGATTGGTGCGCTAGGTAACGCCAGGAAAGGTCTTTTCGGTACTCTTTTATTATCTGCAGCTGAAAATTCTATACCTACCGTTGGATCTATTGCCACCATGGCTGGGGCCTGTGCCCTTGGAGGAGCCCTCTTAATCATTCCAGCGATGGCTATAAGAAAAATGTTAATTAGTGAGCTTCAGCCGAACGCTTCTTTTCTTGCGATGGTGGCAAACTCGACAGCCAATTTGTGCTTTAGGACTGCTTTTTCTGTTACTTCAGCCTGTGTTGGAGCTGCTGTTTTAGGATTAGCCATTACTCCTGCCGTGCTAACCAGTCTTACTGCCTCACTAACATTGGGTTTGATCGGCTTCATGGCTGCTCTGATTGTTGAGGCAGCTCGTCCAACGACGGAGCAAAGAGTCGATTTGCAGGCTATGAATGTAGCATTTTAAATGGCCTTCAAACTATCTTTGGGTACTGCCAAGAGATATTTAGGTTCGTGGCAGTATCTTTCTTTAAGAAAGCAATGTTAAATAATCAAAGTATAGATTTCCGCCTTCGCGGAAATGATAAAACTTAAATCAATGATGAAATTTACATAGCCAAGATAGGATAGAAAATGCTTTTTAAAACTTATTTTCTCGTTGGTGGGGCAGGTTTTATAGGTTCTCATTTTTTAGATGCCTTGTTAGCGGACAAAACAACACAAAAAGTGACGGTGTATGATAATTTTTCTTCTGGTAAAGAATGGCATTATCAGCAGCACAATGGCGATTCGCGTTTTTCAGTGGTGAATGGTGACGTCAAAGAAAGCGACAAACTGAATAAGGCGATCGAAGGCCATGAGGTTGTGATGCATTTTGCGGCCAATCCGGATATTGCCCGGGCGGTTAAGGAACCAAGTATTGATTTTACTGATGGTATTTATCTTACCTTCCAGGTATTAGAAGCAGCACGATTGGCAAAGGTGAAACGAATTATCTACACCTCAGGCAGCGGAGTCTATGGCGAAGTCCCTATTGAAAGCCCTGAGAATCAAGGCGGTATGTACCCCATTTCTACCTACGGAGCCAGTAAATTAGGCAGTGAAGCGTTTATTTGCAGTTATTGCCATATGTTTGATATGACCGCCTGTGTTTTTCGGTTCGCCAATGTCGTAGGACCTCGCCAAACACATGGAGTAGGGTACGATTTTTTAAGAAAGCTTAGGAACGATCCGACCACCCTGGAAATTTTAGGCGATGGTACACAAAGCAAATCGTATATCCATATTCAGGATGTCATTGCGGCAGTTTTACTGGCAAATAGTCACTTAACAAAAAAATATGAGGTCTATAACGTAGCGACTGGCGATTGTATCAGTGTCCATGATATTGCCCAAATTGTTGTCAAATGTATGAAGATAAAAGAGCCAGTCAATTTTCAATTTACCGGGGGTGACAGGGGGTGGAAAGGTGATGTTCCGGTGGTGCGTTTAAACACTGAGAAAATTCATTCCTTGGGATGGCATTGCCAACAAAATTCTGCCCAGGCGATCGAAGCATCCGTTTTGGCGATGATTAAAGAATTAGAGCGGTTGGCCTAACCTGTAGATTTTGCTTTAGTGCAAGACAAACGCTATTGACGTAGATATCCTCTACCAGGGTCTGTTGACATTTCGCTAGCTTGAGTCGAAAAGCATTGATTTATGAGCATCGCAGCACAGTTTACATGGTAGTAAATGAGCAGCGAAGCGCAGGAAATCAATGCTTTTCGGCCAAGATAGTAGAGATGTCAACAGACCTTACACTAAAATCCAGTATGCCAGGCCAAAACTGATACCCATATAAATACTGATGACTGCAGAGATAATAAAAAGAACCTTGATTAATTTAAACCACTTTGAATGGCCTGCATAATCTTCGTATAGCCAAAGGGTGATAATTGCCAGGGTGATCCAATAGGGAATGAAATCCATCTCATAGCGTTGAACAGCGAAGGGGAGAAGAAGCAGAAATACGACAATAATGAGAGGAATAAAAAAGGTAAAGAGCAAAAACCGAAGTAAAGGAAGTCTCTCTGGTCTGTTTTCTTTGAAATAAACTTTTAGCAGCTTGGGCAGGGCCAAAATTAAAAGAATAAAAGGGGTCGTTGTTAATACGCCGGCAACTGCTTCAAGATAATAATCTTTATCAATGTAGTACCAACAATTATGCCAGAGCAGTCCAAAGTAGGGGAAAGTCAGACCTGTAGTGAATGGCTGTAGAAAATAGAAATAAAAACTATAAGCAAGATTACGAGGAATTTTTCCCAAGGTCGCCAATTCAAGATGCAACGCTTTTATATTGTTGCATGAAAGTTGCCAGATATGACCAAAGTCAATAATGGAGTCAAATCTCAAATAGTTGTAGAGTGCTAACAGCCCTCCCACAGTCGCTGTTGGAATAACGACCGCCATCGTTAATGTGAACCGGTTTTTAGTCGTGTGCCTGAAAAGATAAATTAAAAGGGCGGGCAGTATAAAGAAACAGACCAGAACAAAATGAGGTCTGGCAGCGACACACAAGGATAAGCAAAGACTGAACAGAACAATATCCTTTGTTTTATATTGTTGGAAAATTTGATAGAGGAAAAATAAAGCGAAACTCATAAAACAATAAGCAGCAGCGATCGCCACTTCGTAGGTTATAGGCCTGGACATTAAAAAAGGAGCACCATTGGTGAATCCCAGGAGCGAGGCCATTAAGACTAACTGTAGTTCTGAAACACGGGGAAAATAGCGTTCTTTAATTTTTATTAGCAGCAAGAAATTCACTATAAATCCTAATGAAAGGAAAAAGAATGCGGCAAGTCCGCCTGAGGGATAGAAACCCGTTAATAACTTAAAAGGCAGGTAAAACACGACAACCGGAAGGGGGCCAAAATAAAGATAGTATTTTCCTTTGTACAGCGAGGCATCATGCAGTCGGAGGTGACTATTTTGGATCGGATCATAAGGATCGGCTAACTGCAGTAATTCTGGCGACGGTGAAACAAGTAAATTGAGGTGCCCGGATAAAAAACTCTCCGTTAAATATTGATATAAACTTTGGGGGACGGTATTGAATGATAAATGAAAGGCTGGGTAAAAAGCATACACCATAAGGACGTAGGCAACTATTGCCCCACGGCAAAGCCATTTTTCGTTTGGGTAGGCAGATTGTATTCCTTGGCTCATGAAAGTACCACTTTGGTTCCCTCAAAATCAAAACTAAAGCGGACTTCTTCCAAACCTGCCCGACGCATTGCATGACGCAATTTATTCCGATCAGCCGCATAAAACATTAAAAAACCGCCGCCTCCAGCACCCACTAATTTTCCACCCACAGCGCCATTTTTCATGCCAAGCTCATACCAGGCATTAATTTGCTCACTACTCATACCAAGTGAGCGCTGCTTTTTATATTCCCAGTGCTCATGCATCAACTCACCAAAGCGAAGGCCATTGCCTTGCTCCAGGGCTTCTTTGACCTGATAACCCAGGTTTTTGATAAAATGTAAATTTTGCAGCATTTTATCATCGCCTTCCTGGGTTCGGGTTTTTTGATCTTGAAGAATGCTCCCCGCATTTCTGGAATAGCCCGTAAAAAAGAGTAAAAGATTATCTTCTAAATCAAACAACATATCTTTGGTAATATTTAAAGAGCTTGCTGTTACTTGATCATTTTTATGAAAGGTAAAACAAGTTAAACCGCCATAAGCAGCGATGTATTGATCCTGTTTACCGATTGGTTCCCCCAAACTTTCTATTTCAATACGGCAGGCCAATTCAGCTAATTCTTGTGGATAAATCAATTTGTGGTTATGGGCATAGAGTGCGACCAGTAAGGCTGTAGTAAAACTGCCGGATGAACCCAGACCAGTGCCCGCCGGAATATCCGCCAGGGAGGCAATCTCAATTTGGTTGGAATGCAGCTCGGGTAATCGTAAAACTTCCCGAATGATTCGATGTTTTATCTCATCCACACAGCTGACATGTTCTAATTCAGAATATTTAAGATAAATGCCTTTACTAAAGGGCCTCATTACGGTGACATAAACGTATTTGTTGATCGCTCCCGCAATTAAAAATCCTTCGTGCTCGTGGTAATAAGACGGTAAATCCGTTCCACCACCACCAAAAGTAATCCGCAATGGGCTGCGTGCAATAATCATAGCCTCTCCTAACGAGGTAACTCGAATCCAGCTGCCATCGCATCGTCGTAAAACATTTTCACTGTATCGAGAGAGTAATCTTCTAAATTATAACCAACCAAGGGTAACTTTTTCAGAATATCTTTAGTGACAGTAATAATGTGGCAACCAATAGCATCTGCTTGAAAGATATTGAACAATTCACGCGGGCTGGCCCAGATTAATTCGGCTAGGGGATTCGTTTTAATAATCTCCAAAGCCTCTGCCATTATAGGCAGGGGATCCAGTCCAGTATCTGCAATACGGCCGGCAAATACGGAAATATAACAAGGTACCTCGGGGGATAATGCTGAAGTAATATGACGAACTTGTTCCAGGGTCATCACAGCCGTTATATTCAATTTAACCTGCTGAGCTGCCAGCCTTTTAACTAAGGCATGGCAGGTTTCACGGCGTGTGTTGGTAATTGGAATCTTGACATAAACATTGTCTCCCCAGGAGGCAAGCTGCAGAGCCTGTTGTTCCATTTCACTAAAATCATCGGAGAGTACTTCAAAGGAGATAGGTTGGTCAGGAATAAGGGCAAGAATTTCATGCGCAAAGGCTTGGTAATCCAATACGCCTTCCTGGCGCATTAAGGTTGGATTAGTAGTCCATCCTTTAATATAGGGCTTGTGGTGCATCTCCAGGATATTTGTTCTGTCAGCGCCATCAGAAAATATTTTTACCCTCAATTGCTCAATTTTTTTATTCATCACACTTCCTTACGAAGAGCTCCTCAGGTAAACCGAGTCGACATGTTAGTTTTGTCTTTCAATGTTGGATGGGACACTAACAAATGCCAAACCACTGCCTGTAACGCTTCGGTATGCGGTGTTATTGTTTCCTTGTTAATTGTTGGAATAATAATGCAGACATCCGCTACTTGAGCCGTATAACCCCCGTCTCGCCCTACAATCCCCGTTATTTTTGCCCCTATTGTTTTTGCATGTTCTAAGGCCATCACAAGATTTGGGCTGACATTTTCAATTAAATTGCCACCTCCCACGGAGAATATAAACACCATATCTTTGTTTGAAAGTTTACTGACTTTTAACCACTCTACAAAGGTTGTTGCCCATCCATCATCGTTAGTTCGTGCAGTCAGTTCTGCGACATTATCAGTCGGTGTATAGGCTTCAATACCAAGAATCTTGCGAAAGTCATTGACTGCATGTGAGCAGTTGGCGGCACTTCCTCCTACACCCAGGAAGAATAAGCGTCCTCCTGTCTCTTTGAGGGTAGCAAGGCAAGTAACCATTTGTTCAATTGCACTAATATCTAGCTGATTAAGAATTTCTATTGTTTCGTTCAAATGTTGTTTGGTATAGACCATCATGGTTCTTCTTCATTAACGATTTTTCGGCTTCATGCAATCAAATACAGGCTTAAACTAAATTATTGGGGATTTCTCCAGCTAGGACGTAACCGGCGTCAATTGTAATGTAAGTCTTTTTTTCTGTAATTGCAAAAGGTTTGTTCCGCAATTTGCTAAGAATCAAGATTTAAAATTTATAAGAACAAAATAATAAAAATCAAAAAGTTAACTTATATTTGGCTACAGAATCCCAAGGATAATTTATGAATGCATCCTGACTTTAATGATGCGTTTTATGGTCCACCAGCTCGTATCCAAGGCATTCATTTTACTCTGTCCAATTCTTTCATGATAATCAATAAACACGGTATGTACTTTATAACCAGATATGATTGGTTTTAATAGTAGTTCAACAGGTAAGGCTGCGCCTTGGGCGTCGAATTGTAAAGCATCAATCATGGTTTTTCGGTAAGCTCGCATTCCACTGTGCAGATCGGTTAGATGCCTAAAAAATAATAGACTGGCTAGCCAGGCAAACACGACATTACCAACATAGTTAGACCAGGGCATTGCCTCTGGTTTTTTTCCTAGTCGCGATGCATCAACCAGGTCGTAGCCTTGGTCGAGTATTAATGAGGCAAGTTCAGGAATTTTTTTGCTGGGATAAGTATTATCGCAATCTAAAGTAATAATCACTTCGCGACTTGCTTCTCGTAAGGCACGTTCCATAGCTGGACCATAGCCACGGGGCGGAATTTGGCGAATTACTTTTGCTCCCATTTTTTCGGCAATCGTTGCTGTTTGATCGGCGCTGGAATCTATAATGACAATTTCAGCGTCAGGCACAACCTGTTTGATATCTTGAATAACCCTTCCTACGGCTTTTTCTTCATTTTTGGTAATCATGGCAACAGTAACGCGTTTCCCTGTAGGATCTGTTGTTAAGCTCATTCAGTTTTTTCTCCAGCTATTTTGCTTGCAACCAAGATGATACGAAAGGCGAATAAGCCAGGTATCAGTCGACTAATCCAATATTCAATAGGATATAAGAATTTACAATAAAATTGATAATAAGGTGAGGTAATAATGGAGTTTGTATCCCCGCTTTTTTGACGGCCGATTAGAGATTTAATAATGGGTAGGAAAGCCCTCACCAGGAATGGTGTGCAGTCTACCTTTTCAATATTGCAACCACTGGCTTTAACCATCTTTTTAGCGGAACGAAAGGTGAAAAAGCGTATATGGGTACGATCCATGACGCCTGTCATTTCGTAATTAAAGAGGCCAAAAACAAGACGTAAGCGATTAAGCCAATTTGCTACATTGGGGAGTGAGATCAGGATTTTCCCATCGTGTTGGAGAAACTCCTGATAATCTCGCAAAATTTGTAAGGGATCATAAACATGTTCCAGCACATCAGAAAAAACAAGGTAGTTAAATTTTTTACCTTGCAACACCTCTCGCACGGTTGCCACTTCATGCAGATCAGCACAGATAACTTGATGAACTCTCTTTTTTGCTTCTTCAGCAATCAAGACATTTGATTCCAGAGCACACACCTCATAGCCAAGCTGGACTAAGGCGGCACCCAAGAGGCCTCTCCCTGCACCGACGTCTAAAATCGCTGCTGATCCTTTGGCAGGGGGTATTTGCTTTACAATACCTTCATTGATTTCTTCCAGATAGGGGTAATCTTTATTTTTTTGAAAATCCAAAATGAAATTTACATCTGGCATAAAGCAGATCCGGTTAGTTTAGTTAGGGCATTTTTTAAATAGACTAATTTTGTTTGGTGACAATCTACTTTATCGCCATTTAATGTTGCGGCGAGTTTAATGGCCCTGTCGACTGCCATATCGACATTGATATATTCAAAATAACTAAAGCGGCCTAACAAATAGATTCCCAGGTTGGCAAACCAGGCCCTTACTTTAGCAATATTTTCTTCATACCCGACGTCATAGACAACATAAGAATGCTCTACACGGTCAATTTTCTCAAAAACAATTTCGTCGTCAGGAGGCAATAGTTTTCGCTTTTGTAAACCTAGTTTAGTGTGCATTAATATTTCCGCATCGGGCCTGTTCCAGGTTGCGGAATTTTTAGCGCAAGTGATTTCAGCTTGTAAACTCCAATGACCTTCGGGCCCATTGGCGGCAGAAAAGGTACAAGGATAGCTGATTCGATTGACCAGGAATTCCGCTTCTGGAAAATAAACCGCGGTATATTGATTGTTGTCAACGCCACGGATACCAAACGAAACAACATACATCGGGTTAACAATTAATTGTTCCACAGCGAATCGAATGTCATCAGGTATCGCGATATCTAACTTGGTAATGAGGTGGTGAACAGGCATGGTGCTGATAACTTGATCATATTCTTTCATGCTGCCGTGCCGATCAAATAATCTGATTTTGCCGTTAATGAACTGGACCTTATCGACGGTAAATTGATAGTTAATGCGATTCGCTTTCTTCCAGGCTTCACTGATCGCTTGATAACCGCCGGTTTGGGGGTAGAAATAATAGAGTTGATGCAAATAACCTTCAGTCGTGTACCCCAAAGAAGATTTGAGGATGTCTTCCGGGGGAGGATTAGGAATACGCTCAGCCATGGACATTGAAAGTTGTTCTACCGGGATATTCCATACTTTTTCGTTGTAGGGAAATAAATAGCGTGAACAAATCCCTTCGCCAAAGGTTTTTAAAAACCACTCTTTCATATTGGCTGGGTTTGCGTATTTTTCTTTATAAGGATTAAAAATAAAATGACGAATACAGTCATAATTATCTTCCAGGGATAGTGCTTTTAAATCATTCTCAAAAGGGTATTTAAGCAACCGGTCTTTATAGGCGATTTTATTGTTACGTCGACACCGGGCAACATTCTCACCCAAGGTGGCAACAATAAAATCTAAAATGTCTTGATCACGAGAAAATAAAATGTGTGGGCCATAATCAAAAGTAAAGCCATTGGCGAGGAACGATGAGGCATGTCCGCCAACATGATTTTTACTTTCCAGGATCTCGGGTGTATCCTTTAGAAAAAGGCTAACAGCCAGACCCGATGGTCCTGCGCCAATGACTGCAAGACGAGACGATGTATTGTTTTTTTGCTTATTAATCATCTGTTAATGGCCTATCCAAAAATCGATACTCCCATGAGATGGGAATTTCATTGATATCATTATATCTAGTTGTCTGCAAATATTATCAGAGCACTAGCCACTCAATTGACCTAAATAAAAGGGAGGACGTCTTACATGAGTTTACCAGTTGCCCTATTAGCCGGCGGGCTCGCGACCCGTTTACTTCCTGTTACTGAGGAAATTCCTAAATCATTGGTAAAAGTAGCAGGCGAATTTTTTATTAATCATCAACTCCGTTATTTACGCAAGCAAGGAATAAGAGAGGTAGTTCTTTGTGTGGGGCATTTGGGTGAGCAGATTGAAGCCATCGTAAGGGATGGTTCTGCCTACGATTTACAAATACGTTATTCTTGGGATGGTCCTCATCTTCTTGGGACGGGGGGAGCATTAAGACAAGCATTAGCGCTTTTAGGTGATGCTTTTTTTATTCTTTATGGTGATTCCTATCTTCCTATTGATTTCAAAGCCGTAGAGCGAAGTTTTCATGAAAGTGGAAAGCTTGCCTTAATGACAGTATTTAAAAATGAAAATCGGGGGGACATCAGTAATGTCCTATTTAAGGACAATAACATTATTGAATATAACAAACAGAACCCCTCTTCTACTATGCAATATATTGATTATGGATTAAGCATTTTGTCTGCATCTCTCCTGGCGCATTATCCTAAGGGAGAACCGTTTGACCTGGCTGAACTCTTCCATGATTTATCACTTCGGGGAGAGTTGTATGGTTATGAAGTATTTGAACGCTTTTATGAAATAGGTTCTCCGACTGGATTAAAAGAGGCCATCAGTAAGTTACAGGGACGGCAGTCAACGAAATAAAGCAATTACCGATGTCCTTGAGCCAGGTCAGAGTCGCTCCTGTTTGCTAAATAGGTATCTGCCATCTCTTCATCGGTTATATCAGCGGGCATATTCACGACGTTGCTTTTTGCAAAAAATGAATGTTCAAAACGCGAGCTATTTTTTGTGAATGCTTTCTTGATATAGCGAAATAATTCATCAACCCCATCACCAGTCAGCGCACTTGTTTGAACATAGGCAATAATATTATGGGCTTCTGCTTGTAATTTTATTGTTAGTGCATCAATTTCATCCTGACTTATTTCTCGTTGTTTATGAAGATCCGACTTATTCCCGACCAGGATAATAAACGGGTTTTTCATGGCATGTCTTTGGGCATCATTGACATAATGTTCGACGTGGGAAAAGCTTGCTCTATTCGTCAAATCAAAAACCACAACAATGCCTTGGGCATAGTGATAATAAAAAGGATGGATGTCCTTATAGCGTTGGTGTCCACTCATATCCCAACAGGCACTTAACCAATCGGATTTAAGGCGAAATACGTATTCTGCACCAATAGTTGGGGTGGGGTCGTAATTATAGCTGCAGTGATGGTGTATGAGTTGAGTTTTACCTGTATTGGTATCGCCAATAATAACTAATTGATTCTTCATAGAGGTATTTTAGGATGGATATTTACTTAATTAGGGGACTATGTCATCTATTTAAAATAATTACCAGTTCCAGCGAATATTCTATACTGTGGAGTAGGATGATATCTGCCTCATCACAATGTGCGTGGTGAACATAGCGATGACTTAGAGGAGTAATGATGGAATTTAATGCCTTATATGAAGAATTAGGCCTTAATTCAACGCAGAGTGATGAAGAGAGAGTCCAGATTTTAGCACAATGGTGTTATGAAAAAGTATCCAGAGATATCCGCTTTACTGATAAGTTAGAGGATAACTATGAAAACTATGAGGAACTGGCAACAGACTACCTCGAAGAGTTTCTAATTAATATTCCTCTGGATCTCGGGAAAGAGGTAGCAGCGTTTGAGGGGAGGAATGCTATCCAGGCAGCCGCCTTTTTGGGGCTCGATCAAGCAATCGCTTCCTTAAATCCACAACGCGATTTATTAAATAAAACCGATGCTCATGGAAATACACCTTTGCATATCGCTGCTTTGGCAGGGCATTTTTATACTGTTTCGGTTTTGCTTGATCTGGGGGCGGCTTTTGACAACCCTAATAAACAGTCGCAGCTACCTATTTTTAGTGCTTTAGAAATGCCAATGCTTTATGAAGATGACTTAAAAGAAAAGAAAACAAGAATTTTTAGACTATTAAGAGAGAAGTCACCAAAAACACTGGAGCATCAAGATATTAGTGGAGATACAGTACTCCATTTGATGGCAATTCACGATTTTTCTACTTTATTGGCAGAGGTCCTGAAAACAAATCCCGAGCTTGCCTTGATTAAAAATAATTATTTCTGTTATCCAATCCATACCGCTATTTTAAATAATAAAATCGATTGTGTCCGTAGTCTGCTGGCAATGGAGCAAGCAACCACCTTGGCGGATAGCAAGGGACGATTAGCGCTTCATTATGCAGCGCGTTATAGTGATAAAGACATTACTATTCTTTGCTGTGATGCCAGCGAAGATCTTAATGTGCTTGATGGGAGAGGACGCACCGCTATCATGTTAGCAGCACAGGCAGGAAATAATGCGGCTTTAAACGTGCTGGTTGATAAAGGGGCGGACGTACATGCTATTGATAGTGAAGGCTATTCGGCACTGCACTATGCTGTACTCGCCGGGCATTTGGAAACAGTGCGTTGGTTATTGGCAAATACGACGATTGATTTCAATGCGCCTGATAGCAAACAACAAACGCCCCTTGCTCTTTGTAATACGCCTGAGAAAATTCAAATTAAGAACTTGCTTCTGGAGAGAGGGGCGATTTAACGTCCTTTTTAACAAGGATATTAAGCAAATGTACTGGATGGTGTGACTGTCCTCATTTTTTCTGGTGGTTCCTGCTCATCGTTCGGACGAGCCAAAAGGCCACTATTTGTTTGGGAGCTGATTAACAAATTGATGGGTAGCGCTTCCGAAATAGTTAGTGTCTTGGCAGATAAGACACAGGAAGTATCCGTAAATGCCCGATGAATTAGGTTCCATAACCCTGGTTCTGTGGCTGTAACCTCACACACTTGCCGAACAAACTCATCAACGTCTCCAGGCCAACCATTTTTTTCTAAACAAGTAAGGTTGGAGTTTAAAAGCGCCTGCAGGGAAGGCTTATCATAGGCATAAAAAAAGCCTTTGCTCTCATTGATATAAGTCGTAATCCCTTTTTGTCTAAAAGCGTTTTTTAATTCTTCAATATTGTAGCCGCCTTCAACAATTTCCTGGGTAGTGAGATAACCAAGCGTTTTCTTGATACCTACCAAATTAAGGTCGCTGGTAATTTTATCCACAAAAAATTCACCGATTTCTTTAGAAATATAACGCTGATCTCGATGACGTTTTGGGACAATAAGATATAAAAGATTTGTTTCTTTGCTATCGAATAACTGTCCCAAACTAACATGATTGGTTAGCAAGGCTTTCCTATTAAAAAGTACGCGTAGATCATTAATATCTTCAACAGTACATAGATCTCCAAATTTTTTCTTATAATAGTCTAATATTTGTGATTTTAAATCGAGAATAGTGGATTTTTCATCCAGAGATAATTCAAATTCACTATCATCAATGCTCTTTATAAGAAACTTCATTTTTCCACCAAAATAAAAGAGAACTTGCTATTCTATCTTAGTTAAATTAAATAAATATTAAGGAAATATTAAGAATAATTTTCCATCAAAACCTGCTATTTTTATTTTTTAAACTACTATCATTAGCAAGGCGTATAATTTAACCTGAAGCAGAGATTTTTTTCAGAATAAGCGGAGTTGGGCATGCAACGAATAATTTTTATATTTTTTTTAACAGCGGGATTGGTGAGCAGTCTTTTTGCAGCAACGATAAAGGATTGGCAATTATCGCCAGAGGGTTTGGGGCCTATCCAAATTGGTATGACCTTAAAACAAGCAGAGCAGGCCTCTGGCATGAAATTTGGTTCGACTAAACCGGAGGTAGATCAAGCCGAAGATGAACGTTGTTTTTATGTTAGCCTAAAAGGAACTCAGGGTTTATCCTTCATGATTTCGGGCGATAAAATTGTGCGTATTAATATAACTTCCTCGTCTTTTTCTACCTCAAAAGGGGCAAGAATTGGCGATACGGAAGTGCAGGTACAGGCTTTATATGCTGGCAAGCTCGAAGTTGAACCCCATCACTATGATCCAAACGGTCATTATCTTACCCTTATTGAAACAGGGAGGGATCGTGCCATTCGCTTTGAAACGGATGGTAAAGTAATCACGCAAATTTATAGTGGTAGAAATCAGGAAACACATTATGTTGAAGGTTGTTTGTAATGAAGTCGTAATTTCCATGCTGTCCTATAATTAATCATTATTTGCTCTTCATTCTACTCTGTAAAGTACGTCTCGTTGGACTAAGGAATTGACGATGAGCAACAAAGGTGATCTCTATTTGACAATGCAGGAATTAATGAATCTTATGATCATCCTTGGTTACCCTCTAACGTCCCAAGGTCTTTGTTATGGTTATAGTTATTCGGCACAATTGACAATGTTGGGTGCAGAGTTAGAGACATTCAATCAACGATCCATAAAATTAGCTGAAATATATAGAAAACTTGAAGGGATAGCGAAAGAATCCCTGTTAAAAATATATACTTCCTATCCGCCAAAGGATTTGCAAAGTCATCCAGATAATTCGGTTGGTGTTTTAATAGAAATGTTGAAAAAAGAACGTTTTGCAAAAGACAAGACGGAATTTAACAAATTAGAAAAATTGAAAAAAGAGCTTATTACAGAATTTACAAATAGCGTAAAAGAGATTTCTATTAATAAAGAAAATGCAGCTCTTCAAAGTCAAGCTTATTTTGACTCCGTATCTGTTTTTCATGATATTTCTTCGATTACTCCGAATACGCGGCCCTCTAATCAACAAAATGCACGTTTGGTCATGAAACTGCTTACGCCAATTAAGCTTGAGAAGATGGGGAAAAAGATTCATCATCCCAATGCAATTACAGGTATTTTTGACCATACTGCCTTAAGTCAGGCGTTATCTTTGATGGCAAAAAAAATGCCTCCGATGGATTCTCCCGTGTCTTTCGAATTCGCAAGTTATTTTAAAGTTCCTGGTTCAGGTCAGTATGCTTCAGAAAAGACCGCACTACATGCAATTGGGGTGGGGTTTGACCCCAATAAAAAGGAATGGCTATTTGCTGATTCTATGGAACACCAAATAAAGCGTTTTCCTCTGGGAGAAGAAGACAAGTTAGCCAAAGAAATAGTAAAAGAATTTACTTACATGAAAGAATTTAAAGGAGGGCTCGCCAAGCCTTTTTATATTAATCCTCTGCTCACTGATGCAAAAGCGCTTGAACCATTTAATCAAGCCGTTACTGAACTGCAGAATTCGGAGGCCTGGCAGCAACTGCAAATTTTCAATCAGAATAAGCAAGAGAATGAGGAGTTTCTTGTGAGAAATCTCCTTATGGAGGGTGCGCCCCAAGTGATAGAGGATTTTTTTTCAAAAAATCCCTATAAACAGTTAATAACTAGTCTAGAAATCGAAGGAAAACCTTTAATTAACTGGTTTTTATGGGCAAGAGGTAGCGATGAAAATATTGATTTACTTCTAGCCAGCTTCATCAACTGCGGTGGGGTGGTGAATGCGAAGGACAGCCAAGGTAATTTAGCATTGAATATATACCTGGCTGATTGTTGGAAAATGAAGAAATTAATGGAAACTGATAAGAAGGCGATTCAGTTTTTTTTAGCGCATGGAGCCGATATTAATGCTCGTACTAGCTATAAAAACCCGCCGCTTTTCCATGCAGTATATCACCAGAGTAGCGACCTCGTTGTTTTTTTGGTAGAAAACGGGGCAGATCCGAATCTATTAAGTGTTAATTGGGATAATACTATTACTTCATGTTTACATCTGTTAGTAGAGGAAGTAGGGCGCGGGGGCGATGAAGCTGATAACGCAATAAAAATGGTAAGCCTTCTTCTGGAACATGGGGCTGATCCTCATGCTGGGGAAGATCTGAATCAAGGAAGATCGGCCTTTCAAGTACTAAGGGATGAACGCAAAAAATACCCAGGGTTTGAGGGTTTCAAAAGGGTGGAAGAGTTATTCTCGGGCCTTGAAAAGGCACCTGGTCAATCTGGGGCTCCTAAGTAAAGTCATATAAAAAACCGATAACAGGGGATGAGTTCAGAATAAAGTAAATTTCTGAAGAGCAAATCATGAAACTCGATAACGGTATGTTAGGATAGGGTCAAGTAGTTGCAGGTGTTTATGATCTGTTAGCAATCGTTAGTGGATGTTCGATGAACTTGGCCGCATGAAATTTTTTCAATAAAGGATAATCATGCTCAAAAAATTATGGCGGGGAGAGTACCCATTATGGTTAACATTTTGGGTATTTGCTGTAGGGGGTACAGTTTTACTTCAGGGTTTTGTTTATCTCATTCAGTTTTTTTACAGCTCTAACTCGATACAGAGCGTTTCTTTTATTTATCTAATACTGGCGGTTGCGCTGCTGTATACCGTTTTTTTATGGATTGTAACAGGCCGCAGTTCAACGAACTATAAAGGGACACGACTGTGGCCAATTATGGCAAAAATAGTTATTGCATTAATTTTTTTAAAATCATTAACGGATAGTTATCTCATCTACGAATATGAAACGATAAAAGATGACTTTCGTGAGCAACTTGTCAAAAAAATACAGGCTAAAAATAAGAAGCTACCCATAAAATGGGGGGACACATTGGAGTGGTACAAGGTCGCTGTTGAAGGAAACAACATGGTTTTCTATTATCGATTTGTCAATTTGAATCCACTCCAACAGGCCTCTCTGCAAATGAGTCCGACCCTTGTCCAGAAGAGGTTGAATGAAATATTTAGTGGGGAAGCAGTTTGTAAAAGCAAAGATGCCACCTTATTTTTTCAACATAACATGGGACTTATCTATCGTGTGGATAGAAAGGGACAACAACCTTATCTTGTTTATGTAACCGCAGAGCAATGTAAAGAAAAAACAAATTGAGCTGGTCAATTATTTCTAGTGATTGGTATTAAAAAATAAGAAAATAAAAGGCGCCGGGACAATAAGGACCCCGGCGAACGTTGCTTGTAGAACACGACGTTATTTACCAATAAGAATAAAAATGGCAGCGACCAAGGCGACAATTGCCACTACGATACTTGGAATGGCAATACCTGGTGCTAGAGTAGTAAGAGCAACCAAGATTAAATAGACTGCTAGAAAAATAAAACCGATATTTTTGATAAATGTCATAATTATTCCTTTAAATAATTCACTAGATTTCTTCGGAAGAAGTCTATAGAAGGTCCAACCCACAGTTCCACAAGGAACCCATGAACTAGTATGACTGAACACCATTCTTGGGTCTAGAGCTAAGGAAAAAGACAAAGAAACGAAGCTCTGTAGACTTTTAACAGCTTGCAACGAGCTGACCACCTGATAAACCACCATCAATGACGAGTTCACTCGCTGTCATAAAGCGCGATTCGTCGGAAGCAAGGTAGGCAATCGCGTAGGCAATATCCTCTGGTTGACCGATATGGCCAATCGGTTGAATTGTATTGTGCCGGGCAATAAATTCTTCATAGCCTATTGCGGATTTACGTGCTACTTCTTCCAGTAGGGGGGTCCAAATGTAACCGGGATGAATAGAGTTAACACGAATTTTGTCTTTCGCATAAAGCATCGCATCTGTTTTAGTCATTAAGCGAATTGCTGCTTTAGCGGCGTGGTTAGCCGGGTAATCAGGTGTACCAATTAAACCATGTAAAGAAGACATGTTGATAATACTGCCGCCACCGGCTTCTCTCAGATGAGGAATCACATGTTTGGTGCAGAAGAGAACACTTTTGACATTAATGTTCATTACTTTATCCCATTCTGCTTCGGTGAGTTCATGAGTAGGCTTATTATCGCCAATAATACCTACATTATTGACTAATACATTGATTCGACCCCAGGCTTCACTAATCTGATAAAACGTGGTTTGCACGTCTTTCTCAATAACGGCATTCATTGGCCAAAATTGAGCCTTCCAGCCTTGGGAATTGATTTCGGCAACAATTTTTTCTCCCTTTTCTATATTGATATCGAGTAAGGCAACCTGCGCTCCTTCTTTGGCGAGTAAACGGCAAGCAGCTTCACCAATACCCGAAGCACCTCCGGTAACCAGGATGACTTTATTGTTTAATCTGTTCATCAATTTTTATCCTTAAACCACATGGGGCAAGTCTAACCTACCAATTAGGTTTAAACTACCTTAGAGAGATATCCAATAGGTTATGCTTATTTATTTGTAAGTCGACCAAATAGTTTGAGGAGATAAAATGAGGATTACCATTGAACAGCTTTCTCCTAAAGTTGCGCAAAATTTATGTCGCAAGATTACAGCAAATCTGCCTGAGTATTTTGGTTTACCTGCCTGTAATGAGCACTATGCAATGGGTGTCCTGGATAGAATTAATTTTGCAGCAAAGCTTGGTAATGATTATGTAGGACTTTTATGTTTGGATTTTCCTTATCCAACAACGGCCAATATTTATTGGATGGGAGTCATGCGCGAGAATCATCGCCAAGGGGTAGGGGCTCTTCTGCTTGTGTCGGCAATGAAGTATGCGCATCGATTAAATGCTTCTACGTTAACAGTGGAAACATTAGCGCCAAAGGAAGCGGATAAAAATTATCTAAAGACTTATCAATTTTACCGAGCACAAGGTTTTTCTCCATTATTTAATTTAAAACCAGAGAACTATGATTTTCTAATGGTCTATATGGCAAAAAATATATCTGATGCCGTCATTGAAAATGAGAATAAGATTAATCTCAGATCGCTAATGCAAACTGATATTCAGCCCATTGTAGAAAAATTTAGCAGACATAATTGGGTAAAACCTGCTTCAACGTTTATCACCTATTTAGCTGAACAAAATAGAGGGGAACGTATTATTTGGCTAGCTTTTTCCCAAGATGAATTGGCCGGTTATGTTACTCTAAAATGGCTATCGTCCTATCCCTCATTTCGAGATCAAAATATACCGGAAATTATGGATCTGAATGTATTGCCACCTTATCGTAAGAAGGGGATTGGTTCCTGTTTGCTCGCTCGGGCTGAACACGAGAGTGCTAAAAAAAGTACTCGATGTGGATTGGGGGTTGGGCTTTATGGCGATTATGGGCAGGCGCAAAGACTCTATATAAAAAGAGGATATCTACCGGATGGCCTGGGGATAACGTCTCATTACAATGATGTTGTCCCTGGCGGGCGCTATGCCGTGGATGATGATTTAGTTCTATGGTTAACTAAAAAATTAGTTTAGTATAAATTAAAGGTTGAAGGTAGCGGATAGAAATCCGAATAAGCGTGAGATATTAAAGTTTACCCAGGTGAGTTAACGCTAACAATACTATGAATACATTACAATGGCTTTCGCATCTTATTGGTTTTAACACCATTTCTAGTAATTCCAATATCCAATTAATTGAGGCCATTGAGGCTTGGTTTAAACGCTATGATATTCCTTATCGTCTTATTCACAACAAGAAAAAATCTAAAGCAAATTTATTGGCAACCATCCCTGCAAACAATGGTGAAACACAGGGAGGTATTCTATTCTCTGGCCATACCGATGTAGTTCCAGTCGCTGGACAGCCTTGGGATACCGATCCTTTTATCGCCACAGAAAGAGATGGCAAAATTTATGGTCGTGGGGCCTGCGATATGAAAGGATTTGTCGCTGTTTTACTTGCTCTCGTCCCCGAATTTAAAACATTAAATCTTTTAAAACCTATCCATTTTGCTTTTACCTATGATGAAGAAGTTGGCTGTATAGGAGCAGACGTTTTAACCAGGCATTTACGGAAAATAGGTCTGCAGCCAGAAGCTTGCATTATTGGTGAGCCCTCTAATATGCGGCCAATAATCGGAGAGAAATCCCGGCAAGTTTACCACTGTAAGGTCAAAGGTTTGGCAGCGCACTCATCACTTGCCATGCGTGGTTGTAATGCAATTGAATATGCCAGTCGTTTGATTGCTTATGTCAGCAATATTGCTGGCCACCTGAGGAAAAACGGTCCTTTTGATGAGGATTTCGATGTTCCTTTCACAACGATTTCTACGAATATTATCAGCGGTGGAATTGCTGCCAATGTTACTCCTGGTCATTGTGAATTTATTTTTGATGTGCGATATATCCCCCAATTTCTCCGTGAAAATTTCCGTAGTCAAATTGAAAATTATATTCGTGATGAATTATTACCTGAGATGAAAATAACATGCCCGGATGCTGCGATTTCCCTCAATCAAATATCCGATTCGACTGGGTTTAACGCGTCAGAAGAGGCTCTCATTACGCGATTAGTGCGTATGGTTACCGGTGTAAAAGAGCGGTTGAAAGTTTCTTATTCAACGGAAGCGGGCATTTTTCAAGAGGCACATATCCCTACAATTGTTTGTGGTCCGGGTGACATTGAGCAGGCACATCGACCTAATGAGTTTGTCAGTATTGAACAACTTAAAATTTGCGAAAAAGTTCTAAGTAATATTGTCAATTTATTTTGTCTGAATTTAGATGCCGGCAGCAGTTTTTAATTTCATATTATTGATTTTTAATACGGTAAAAACGGCATTCCATATCCAAATAATACTCATCCTTATAGTATTCCATCCCGCAATTTTTCATTACGCGAAATGAGCCTTTATTTTTTTTATCGGCATAAGCAATAATATAGTCGGCTTTAATATAGGTTTTTGCCCAATTTAGCAGCGCGCTTAGTACTTCCGTGCCATAACCTTTGTTCCAGTATTTCTGATGAAAAAGATAACCCACTTTGGTTTCGCCACTATCAAGGTGATCAAAATAAGCTTCACCAACAAACTCATTGGTTTGAAGTTTAAAAATAACAAAGCAGGGGAGGCCTTTGGTTTTGCAGTTCAGCATACAGTCATTCATGTAGGCTTTAATTTCATCATCAGTGAGAGTGCCCTCGGGAAAGAATTCTTTAACAACCGGATCCTTATCCAGGCTTCTGAGATGTTCGATGTCTTCCCGTCGCATAAAACGCAAGCCCAAGCGTTTTGTTTCGATTAGATAGTTTTGCATCCTATTTCATACCATTTGATTTTATTCCCTACTAGTAAGAATGGCTGAAAAATAGGATGCTTTCCAGTTGTCATGGTGAGCACTGGCATGACTGATAGTAATCTATACCTTTTTTACAAACTGCGATTTCAATTGCATAGGACCAATGCCATCAATTTTACAATCGATGTCGTGGTCACCCTCAATTAATCTTATATTTTTAACTTTAGTACCGACTTTTACGACCAAGGAAGAGCCTTTAACTTTTAAATCCTTGATAACAGTCACTGTATCACCATCGTTTAGGATATTTCCGTTAGCGTCTTTAATAACCGTTTCTTTATCCGTGTTCCTTTCAGAGATATCTTTCGGCCATTCATGAGTACATTCCGGGCAAATAAAAAGTAGGCCGTCTTCATAAGTGTATTCGGAGTTGCATTCTGGGCATCTTGGCGGGTTGTTCATGTTAAATCCTATTGTTGATTGGCTTTCAATTTGAAACAGTACTGTTATTTTTGGGCAGTAACCATTTTTTTCCTTCGACTAATCGGGCAATCATCATACTACTTACGCTATTACCTGTCACATTCAACATCGTTGCTAGCGGATCGATAAGAATGCTAATAGCCGCTATAACTATCAGCACTGAAGGTGGAAATCCATAGATAGTCAGGATTAATAATTCACCGAGCATACCACCACTTGGAATAGCTCCCATGACGGTACCAACCAATAAGGAAACACCCAGCGCGGTGAGTAACACGGTGGCCCCCGAAAAATCCAAATGAAAAATACCAAACAAAAAGGCAATTTTAAAAACACCACCGATCACAGAGCCATCTTTATGAATGATGGTTCCCAGCGGAATGGCTGTTTCATAAATTTCTGGGGAAACGTTCATTTTCTTTGTGGCAATCAAATTGGCAGGAATGCTGGCAGCGCTGCTACAGGTTGCGATGGCTGTGGTCGCAGGAAGCCATACATTCTTCCAAAATGTTCTTATTCCCGCTGTGTTACCGGCGAGGTAGGCGTAAAAAGTATAGGCAGCGATGAAATAAACCAGTGACGAAATATAATAAATGACAGTAATGCGAACATAACTTTCCATTAATTTTGGACCCAGTTCACTCACTAAAACGGCAAAATAAGCAAAAAAACCAATGGGGGCGTAATACATAATGAACGAGAAAACGCGTATGAAAATTTCTTCACCTGATTGTAAAAAGGTGGCGAATAATTTGCCTTTTTCACCTGTAGTGGCAACAGCCAGCCCCACTAAAACTGAAAAGACAATTAAGGCAAGCATATTTTCGTGGGAGAGGAGTTTGGAAAAATCGGGAACGGTGAAGATAGCAGCAATCTGACTTGAAAAACTGATCGTAGCCACTTTCTCAGGGTTTGCCAACTGCAAATAAACATCTTGTGCAGGCGGGAAAAACTTTACAATAAGAATGGTATAGATAGCTGCTATCATTCCAGTAAACAGAAAAACAATAGCCATATAGAAAATAATTTTTCCCAGCTTTCCCAAAGAACCTGCGCGTGCAATAGCCGAGGACACGCTGAAAAAAATGAGTGGTACAATGGCTGTAAAAATTAAATTGAGAAAAATATCGCCCAAAGGCTTTAAATAACGGGTACCGGAGCCAAATAAATAGCCAGCCAAGCCTCCCAGTAAAATGGAAGTAATTAAAATAATGGGAAAAGCATATGAGTTAAGTGTGTTATGTCGAGTTGTCACAACCAAAAATGTCCTATTACTTCTTCAGCCAATAAGCCTAGATAACAGAATTCATAAAAAAAGTCACTTCACTCGCTGATTTTGCGTTATTTTTTCAATGAAAATCACTTAATGTTTTTTTAAGAAACACTTAATGTTTTCTTAAGATTTCCTTAATGTATAAACACTATACTTATAAAAGCTTTTTCTCTAAGGATGTACTCTCATGCCTACCGTAAGTATTGAATCAAATGCTAATAAACAGCTCAGAACCAATTATGCCCGCACTCTAAAGCAAATTAAACATGATTACAAAGAGTTAATGGAAAAATTTTCTAGCCTTGGTCGATCTGTATCTGCATCAGAAGCTTTTATGATTGAATTGGGAAAGAAAGTTATTAATCCATTGATTTTAATAGAAGATGATGCAAAAAAATTAGGTAGGGATACGCATACTTTACCCAGTTTTATCAAGAGATCAGAGCTTTGGGCTCTGTGTAAAGGCTCAAAATCGCTTCTTCTTAAGTTGTGTGAAAGAGATGCATGGCTACGCCGGTTAATGGGTGCGGATAGTAAGCACGGTAGAGAGGAAGATCGTGAAGCCTTTCATAACCGAGTGAATAAGTTCAAGAAAACATTACAAGAGTTAATGAAAGATACGAATGAATATGATCTATGCCTTCCTTTTATAGAAAAATTTGAACAAGGAACCCTCGCTGCGTTTAACAACTACCGCAAGCAACTGGGTTTCGCAGAAAGAGTGACTCCCCAGTTACTTAAGAGGTTTTGTGACCAAGACCATAAAGGCTCTTTGCAAGTGCAACAGGCAGGTGTCTTAAATCAGGTTTTCAGAAAGCTGAACACTATTTCTGATAATGGGATTGCTCAGGAAGAACTCAAATTTAAACAAACCAAAGCATACAAAGAAGCTGCTTCCCCAATAGAGAAACGAATCTTATTGAAGAAGCATATGGATGCCTTTAGAGAAAGTTTACCTTTACAAGAAAAACTGGAGTTCCTGGATCGCGTTCTGCAGAGTCAACAACCCTTTAAAAAAAGAACGCTCACCAAAGAAGAAAAGAAAACGTTAACTAAAGAAGAAAAGGCAGCGATAGCCCTGGAAGAAAAAGAAAAAATGCTTCAGCACAAGGCAGATAAAAAGGAATTTGCCCCTTTATTTAAACGTAATACCAAGGCAGAGCAGCAAGGAAATGCTATTCCTATTATTCAGCATTTAAAAGACCTTCGAGCAGCTTTCGCAGTAGCAGAAGAAGCCAGAATTGGATATCTTCAAGCTGTACAGACATCACAACCCGAGGCGCGTAAACGAAAAACAGATTCTGCCAAGCCTTCTGCCCCAGAGGAAAGACCGGAGAGCCCTAAAAAGCAAAAAACGGAATCAGGTAACTATGCAAGAAAAATGCGTCTTTTCCATGAAGCAGAGCAACAATCTGAGCAAACAACAGACCAAACGGTTGATATGGATCTTGAAATAGCAGACGCACCTTTGATTGTACCCATGTACTCAAAATAAGAATTGAAAAAATTTCTTCGTCTTAGTAGGAGGGCTATCGCATTGTTTGAAACTAACAATACGATGGCCCTCATTATTGATACGTTGTTGTGTTCATTATTCGTTTGATGTTTCCCAAATCTGTACGCAATTTCTTCCAGCAGCCTTTGCGGTGCCCATGGCGTGCATACTGTGATCTATACATTGCTCTATAGGTAGATGGGGATCAAGTAAGGCTAAACCAATGGAAACGGTCATGCGAATAGTTTCCTGCTGGCCTGCATCGATGGTGATGGTGGCAAGACCTTTTCGTAAGCGCTCAACCACTTTTTGGCCTGGGGCTAGTTCAGTGAAAGGAATACATAACAGGAATTCTTCACCACCATAGCGAAATACTCTGTCATAAGGCCTAAGATTATCAATCAGGTAATGTGCGATAGCTGCTAATACCTTATCGCCTATGTAGCGTCCGTGTTGCTCATTAATCTCACTAAAATGGTCCAGATCAACCATAGCAATACAACAATTTTGACCCTGGCGCTTGGCTAATTCCTGTTGTTCGCGCAAGATGGGTAAGATGCCTAATTGTGAAATAGCCCCAGTCAACGCATCGCGATTATATAATAAGGACTCCAGTTCACTTTTTAATGCAGTAATTTCCAGTTGTAAATAGGCCAGTGCGCTGGTAAAAAGATCATAGTTAACAGGGCTGATAGTTCCAGTTGCTGCTTCTTTTACTAGCTGTAAAGCGAGAAGATGTATTTTTTTGTGTGCTTCATCAATAGTAAGAAATCCAGGATAGTCATTGAGCTCTTTAGGGGCTGATGTGCTTAGCCATTGACCAAAGATGCATTGATGGTGCCCATCGGCTTGTAGATTATTATTATCAATGGGTAAATGGCAAATAAGGGCGCGAAGGAGCGTGCTATGCCATTGTAAATGTTCACTAAGCGCTTGTTCAAGCTGGATGATGACCTGTTGGAGCTCATGGCGTGGAATCATGTTGGCTGATAACATGATACATCCTTCTAGTTATCCAAAACCACAGTCACTCTAAGTATATTAGGTCACTATTACAAAAACAACCTGCTAGATTTTTGGCAGGCTATCAGACTAGGCGAGTTTGCCAGGCCGTTCTCTTTCCCAATATTTTAAAGGTGATAAAGAAGGATTCTCCATGGCGTCTACAGGTAGATAAAAAGTTTGCTCCAACAAAAATTGCCCCCCTAGGGCAGCATGGGAGACTTGATCCGTAAAGACTATCCAAGTGCTATTGGCAGGAAAATCAAATCGTTGTTTATTGACGGTTTGTTGATAGTCATCATTAAGCTTCATCGTATCATGTAAATTGAGCTGATAGTGATCATAGGCTGAGCGGAGCGTTTTAGTTGCTTTTATCCAATGTAAAAATTTAGCGCGAATAGGGCTATAGTTTGGAATGCCTGCGGCAAAGCGATTAAGCACTTTGGCAAAGGGCTCGCCCAGATGCCAGACTCTTGGTGCTCCATGCGGGTTAATATTGCAAAAGACGCGTAATATACGTTGTCCGTTAACTGGGCTGGCTGGAAAAGAGTCAACATGCAGACGAGTATCATCCTTGCGCTTTGAGCTGACTCTTCCTTTAATCTCGGCAGGGCGATAACTGGTTCTTCCCCATAGGAGTGCCTGTTGATATTGCGGAAATACCGTATCTACCAATTGCTTTGCAAATTCAGCATAGCGCTGCATAAACGCTTTTAATGGGGCCGATAGCGCATTTTCATCATCCTGCTGTCGATAACCTCCCAAGCGTTGTCGGCTATAATCAAAACTCACATTTTTATGTTTACCATCCAGGATTGTTTCCGTGAGTAATTGCTCGGTTTCTGCTGTCTGAAGCGAAAAAGCATAATTGGGAAAGTAAATGACTTTGCCAGCCTCCAGGGATTGCAAAGCAAGCTCTTTATTGTCGGCAGTAATGGACTCTAAATCATTGATGTTCAGAATATGCAATTGGTCGTTCATATTGCCTCGGACTTGATTAATCAAAACGACATGATTCTAGCAAATTATTCTGTCAATTTGCTGAAATTGATGAATTATCTTAGTTTGCAGCCTATTATTGAAGGGTATAGGGATATTTTGTTATTTATCTGGAAAGGTTAACGATAAATAATATCAATTGTTATGATTTAACCAATTGATTTTAAAATATCTTCTTTTTGCGCTATGGTTAGAGGAGGTTATATTTCTCTAGCTTGCATGTTGACAGCTTGATAATTGAGCACCGCAGCGGAGCCTTATGCTCTTATGTGTGAGCAGTGAAGCAAGCGGTAAGCACCAAGATAGCAGGAATGTAAACAGCCCCGAATACATGAAATAACAAGGAGTTTGTATGAGCGATGTCGTCAAAAAACTATCTATTATCATGGCAGATACTTATGCATTGTATTTAAAAACCCAAAATTATCATTGGCATGTTACAGGTCCCCAATTTAAAGCGTTGCATGAACTATTTGAAATGCAATATCTGCAATTGGCGGAGGCTGCTGATCAAGTTGCTGAACGTATCCGCATTATAGGGCATAAAGCGCCAGCGACATTTAAGGAATTTGAGCAATTAAAGAAGATAAAAGATGGTGATTCCAGCCTTGATGCTAATCAGATGGTGACCGAACTTGCTAATGATCATGATACGTTGGTGAAAGATCTGAACCAGGCAATGACCTTAGCTCAAGAAAATAATGATGAAGGGACTGCTAATTTACTTTCCAATCGTATTGAAGAGCATGAGAAATCACGTTGGATGTTAAATGCATCACGTGCCAGATAGCTTTAACTAAAAAAATAAATAAGACAACAGGGCTTAGGCTCTGTTGATCTTATTAGGTTGCTTAAATCAAAAAAAATCTTCCTTAGTTTTAAGATATCAGCCACAATCCTTGCTGATTGGGAATTCGATGCAATACTGGATGCGTGTCTAACTCCATGTAATGCGGCAATAGCAGGATAAATAGGTGATACAATTTCTTTTTGCCACTAGTCTATTTTTAAGCGCAGCCTTGTTATTTGTGATCCAGCCTATGGTAGCAAAAGCAATGTTGCCTCTCTATGGTGGTACACCGGCTGTTTGGTCAGTCTGTATGTTATTCTTTCAAGCGTTATTATTGTCGGCTTACGGTTACGCCTGGTTGCTTAGTCGTTTTGCTAATTGGCGGTTTGGGAGGTCATTGCATTTTGTAGTCGCGTTACTCAGTCTAATTGTTTTATTACAGCCCTTTATTCCTTCTGAGAGTGGTGCAGTACCTGAGTTTTCTATTTTAAAAGATTTAATCGGTCAATTAGGATTGCCATTATTAATCATTGGTGCTTCCGCGCCATTGTTACAATTTGCTTATAGTCAAACACGGGATAAATACGCCAATGATCCCTATTTTTTATATGTAGCTTCGAATGTAGGCAGTTTACTGGCATTAATCAGTTATCCATGGCTGATTGAATATGCTCTTGGCATAGAACAGCAATTTCACTATTGGCAATGTATGTTTGTTGTTTATTTGTTGTTTCTGGGGATTATCTTTTTTGCTATCCCTTACCAGCAATTAGAGTCAATAAAGAAGAAAAGCAACCTTGCCTGGCAATCTATTTTTCGTTGGGTAAGTTATAGTTTTGTTCCTTGTAGTTTAATGTTGGGTGTGACTTTTTATATATCGACTGATATTGCGGCAACCCCCTTGCTTTGGGTATTTCCTTTAGCACTGTATTTGTTGTCTTTCGTCATCACTTTTGCCAGAAAGCCACTGATTTCTCATGCCTGGGTGGAGCGCTATACCTTGTTGGCTGTCATTTTCCCTGTGCTTGTATTTATCGTTGGTGCCAGTTTGTTGCAAGCCTGGCAATTAATTATTTTCCATTTAGTCAGCTTTTTTATGTTTGCTTTATTGTGTCATGGCGAATTAGTAAGGATGCGGCCGCCAGCTAGTCAATTGACAAGTTTTTATTTTTGCCTTGCCTTGGGTGGCGTATTAGCAGGTTTGTTTAATGGTTTGCTGGCACCAAGAATTTTTAATGATGCCTATGAATATCCTTTGATTTTTCTGCTAGCACTCTTTTGTTTGCCTCTATCCAAATCTACCCGTTTAGGTTGGATGCCTTTTATTGTTCTTGTCCTATTAATGCTTAATTATTGTTTGCCGAATCAACCGTGGGTTTTATGGCTTAAGAAATATCACCTGGCTGAGATTCTAGCCTTAGCTTGTATTATTATTTGGCCAAAAAATAGAATCACTTTGTTTGTGGGCATGAGTATTTTATTCGTTTTTTTATTTTCCCCTTGGTTTAAACCAACAAAAATTTTAAGCCAACAACGCAATTTTTATGGTGTGAAACAAATTGTTTCCCAGTTTGGAGCACATGTTTTAATGAGTCAGAATACGGTGCATGGTTTTCAACTGGAAGGAGCGCAAGGGCCTGGGAATGGGGCTATGGCTTATTACGGTCCCATGTTACCCGTCGTGCGGCATTTACAAGAAACCTATCAGCCGTTGCGGGCTACTATATTAGGTTTGGGAACAGGCATGATGGCTTGCCAGTTTCACAAAGAGGATCAGGTTGACATCATTGATATTGATGAGCAAGTACTTGAGATAGCAAAAAATAGTCTTTTCTTTACCTATTTACGGGATTGTCCACCGAGGGTTTCCTTAGTAGAAGGCGATGGCCGTTTGATATTGCAGAGTAAAGATAACCTTGCAGAACTACTGGTTGTGGATGCTTTTTCTTCGGATGCCATTCCGACCCATTTACTAACCCTGGAAGCATTCAAGCTTTACCAGCAAAAAATTATCGCTGATGGGGTTATTTTGGTAAATATCAGTAATCGCCATCTGAATCTACTGCCTGTACTGACCGCAGCCGGGCGTGAACTTGAATTGCTGGTGTTGCACAAAGGGCATGCTGGCAATAATAAGTTAGGCCAATTTCAATCAGAATGGGTCTTGCTTACAGCAAATCAACCGTTGTCAATTTATTTAATGCGTAGTCACGGGTGGCGTTTTGTTGCGAAAAGAGAGAGTCAATTATGGACCGATGATTACTCTAATTTAATCCCTTTACTCAAATGGTAACGCTGGGAGTAACTGAGAGGAATGGCATAGAAGAAACGCTCAAGCAAGGTGTTAGTGCTTGCTTAAGAATTCATCGACTACTTGTTTTAGAGGCTAATTGACTATTTAATCTTCATTATAAGGAAAGAGGCTATAAAATTAACCGTGAAACCTGGTTAAACTTCAGCCAGGTTTCCTTTGGTTTCCAGCCAAGCTTTACGGTCGGAAGCCCGCTTTTTGGCCAGCATCATATCCATCATGGCTACGGTAGTCTCTTCATCCTCAAGAGTGAGTTGTACCAGACGTCTGGTATTGGGATCCATCGTGGTTTCACGCAATTGCATAGGGTTCATTTCACCTAAGCCTTTGAAGCGCTGAACGTTAATCTTCGCTTTCGTGGTTTGAGACAGTTGCGTGATAATGGCTTGCTTTTCCTCGTCATCCAACGCGTAATGCACTATTTTACCGGCGTCAATTCGATACAAAGGTGGCATGGCAACAAAGACATGGCCTGCCTGAACAAGTGGTTTGAAGTGGCGTAAGAAGAGTGCACAGAGGAGTGTAGCAATATGCGCACCGTCTGAATCAGCGTCAGCAAGAATACAAAGCTTCCCATAGCGCAGACCGGCCAAATCAGTGGAACCCGGATCAACGCCAATAGCAACGGAAATATCATGAATTTCCTGTGAAGCTAATACTTCATTGGATTCTACCTCCCAGGAGTTTAAGATTTTTCCTCGTAGAGGCAGAATAGCCTGAAAATCTTTGTTACGAGCTTGTTTAGCGGAACCGCCTGCTGAATCCCCTTCAACCAGGAATAATTCTGCCTGGCTTAAATCTTGTTGCAGACAATCGGCTAGTTTTCCTGGTAAGGCTGGACCCTGGTTGACGCGCTTACGGGCAACTTGCTTGGCTTGACGTAGACGTTTTTGAGCGCGCTCAATGGCAAAGGCCGCAATCATTTCCCCCTGGCTACGATGCTGGTTAAGCCAAAGAGAAAAAGCATCTTTTACCACGTTGCTGACAAAGGCCGCTGTTTGTCTGGAGCTTAAACGTTCCTTCGTCTGGCCGGCGAACTGCGGCTCTTTCATTTTCACTGACAGTACATATTGGCATGGTTCCCAGAGATCGTCTGCGGTTAATTTCACCCCGCGTGGTAACAAATTACGTAATTCACAAAAAGCAGCCAAGGCATCATACAGGCCTGCTCGAAGGCCATTAACGTGAGTACCACCTTGTGCAGTAGGAATGAGATTCACATAACTTTCATTTAAATTACTGTTGCCCGATGTGGCTGACCAGACCAAAGCCCAATCCACAGTTGCTTCTTCACTGGCAAATTCGCCGGTAAAGGGCTCGTCAGGAAAGTAATCATTGTTTAAGGATTGTAATAGATAATCGGCCAGGCCTTTCTCATAGCACCAATGAGTTTGTTCATTCGTGGCCTTGTTATTGAAGGTCATGGACAAGCCTGGGCAAAGAACCGCTTTGGCACGCAGAACATGGGTAAGTTGTTTAACAGAGATTTTTGTCGTATCAAAATAGTGAGCATTGGGCCAGAAACGGATAATGGTTCCCGTATCTCTTTTTTTGGTTACTCCAAGTTCATTAAGTTCTTCTAACTTGTCGCCATTGGCAAAACACATACCATAAATAATGCCGTTGCGCTTGATGATAACTTCCACCCGTTCAGAGAGGGCATTAACGACAGACACCCCTACACCATGCAATCCACCAGAAAAGCTGTAATTTTTATCGGAAAATTTACCACCAGCATGCAGGCGCGTCATAATGACTTCGACACCACTTAAGCCTAATTGCGGGTGTAAATCAACGGGCATACCACGGCCATTGTCTTCCACTTCGATGGAGCCATCTTCATGCAGCGTGACGATGATCTGATTGGCAAAGCCAGCAATGACTTCATCGACGCTATTGTCGATCACTTCTTGTGCTAAATGATTGGGTCTGGTTGTGTCAGTGTACATGCCAGGGCGGCGTTGTACCGGTTCAAGACCGCTTAACACCTCTATTGCTTCAGCTGTGTAATTTTCAGACATGGATAATCACTTATGTGTAAAAAATACCTTTAGTTTAACACGAAAAACGGTGTTTCGTTTAAGTATATATTAAATTCAATTTGGTTTTTTATTATTCAATTATGACGGGGGGAAATTTATCGGCATAATTTAAGGGTTTTCTAGCTAAAATAGCCGCTGTTTTTATGGCTGTTTTGATAAAAGCGTTTGCTAATTCATCATCACCATGAGCAGCAATAGGGAGACCTTCATCGCATTGACTACGAATACGACTGTCCAGAGGCAGCTGACCTAATAACGTTGTTTGGAAATTTTCACTCAGTGTTTGTCCGCCACCCATCCCAAAAATGGCTTCCTGATGACCACATTGACTGCAGATATGTAAAGACATATTTTCCACCAAGCCAAGAACGTCAATGCCGGTTTTAGCAAACATTTTTATGGCTTTTTGTGCGTCGAGAGTAGCCACATTTTGTGGGGTTGTTACTACAACTGCTCCGGTTAAAGGTATTTTTTGCACCAAACTTAATTGAATATCACCGGTTCCGGGAGGTAAATCGATAAATAAATAATCCAATTCGTCCCAGAGAGTAATATCCAGCATTTGTAAGAGTGATTTTGCCAGCATAGGGCCGCGCCAGATTAGGGCCTGCTCATTATCGGTGAGATAGCCAATGGACATAGCCTGTATACCGTGTGCAGCGGCCGGTAAATAATGGTCGCCACTGATTTCTACGGGTTTGGTTTTCCCAAGCATTAAGGGAATACTGGGCCCATAAATATCAGCATCAAGAATACCGACTCTCGCTCCGGCGCGCGCCAAAGCAACTGCCAGATTGACGGCAACTGTTGATTTTCCTACGCCGCCTTTGCCTGAGGCAACAGCAATAGTGTTCTTAACACCACGTAATCCTTTACCAGCTAATTGAGTACGATGGGCTCTAACAAAAAAATCCACTGCGATCCGAATTTGATAGTTTGGCAAGGCCTCTTGCAAGAGCTCGCTAAGGTGGGGTTTTAGGCTGCTTTCTAACAATTGGGTTGGGAAACCTGCTGCCAAGGTTAAATCAATTCGATTATTTTCTATAGTCAGCCTGGGTTGTATACCCAATTCAGGTATTGTCAAACCTAGTGTCTTGTCAGAGGTAGTTGTCAGGATGTCAACTATGATTTTTTCTACATTCATCGCCGTTTAACCCACTTTTCATTGAGTTGGCATGATAGCCTACGATTTCAAGTTCGGGAAGCTCATTGATCAATAGACCTTGTCTATAAACTCAAACTGCGGTCACCCTCCCACGTGCAGGCAGCTAACTATCGGGTTTACCACCAGCCTGCCTTACTAATGAGTAATAATATCTTAAAGGCAATTGCGCAGAGTACCTTAAGTATTCTTATCGATGGTAATACTTGTCGATGGCATGTTTTCAAGATCGTTCATTAAGGTTCTTAATAAATTTTCCGTTGTTGTATCTAATCCAAAGATGCGAGTAGTCAACCCTCTGCTGCTTTTAAATGTTCTCAGGTTCGTTTGAATCAGCTCAATGCCTTCATGTGGGGATTTTGCTTTTAGATCTTGCAATAATTTTTCCAGTCTTTCTGCTTTCTTTGTGGTTTCGTCTTTATGAAATACACTTTTATGCGCTGCTGCATATAATTTATCTGCATACTCATACACTGTTTTGTACGTGTTCAGGTTAGCTATTTCAGATTGATATTTTTTCGTAAGCATCCATCCATCTATAATGTCTTGGCGTAATTGTTCGGTTGCAAAAAAATCAAAGCGATTTGGGTTCCATAACATCGTGGGTTTAAAACCATTCCTAATTAACTCTTTGTTGAGAACAAGCATCACCAAAGTTCGACAATTGCCGTCAATAAAAGGATGTAGTCGTTCTATTTTTTGAACTAATTCAATAATGACATCCAATTTTTTTTGATCACCAGACACATGCTTTCGTTTTTCTTCATATTGAAGAAGATAGGATTTAATTTTCTCCTCAATGACTTTGTGAGTCATGCTGGGCGAAACGAACTTACATTTTGTATTTTTTATTTTATCTTCTAAAAAATCTAAAACTTCTTCCAGTGCTTGTTTCTTATCCTCTTTTTTTTCATATTGTGCTAGGGCTTCCTTTAGTACATCTACACTGCTATTACTCAAGATCTCAAATTTATTTTCATTTCCATTGGCAATCACTTCTTGTAAAAATTCTCGCAACCCCTCTCTTGAAACATTCGCTTCGTCGCCACCCGTAGTATTAAGTTTTAACCAAAAACCACTTACGTCATTCGATCGAAAACGATCAAAGCGATCGAATTCTTCCAAGTTTGTTTTGCTTACACCCTCTAAAGCAGTTCTATATAATTGCAGGATAAGGTGTGGGGTGAGCGTCTTGTGCAAGTTGTTATTGAGTAACTGATGTGCCTTAAGCATGGCAGCCATATAACCTGGTTCTTCCACATCAAATAACAGAGACCCTTTTTGTTTGCCCTCTTTAGTAAGTTGGCGATAATAGTCAATATAAAATCGCCATATTTCATCAGCGAATAGTTTGGCGTATTCATAATTCGCACTTGCTCTAGGCATGTGACAACCTCAGATTCATTGTTTCCTTATTATAGTTCATCGGGTTTATTGCTCTAATTTCTAGCAATCACAGGCGATTTTAAACAGATTACGCAGCAAGGCAGTGGATTGGGGGGAGCAGGTCTTGTTCTATGCAAACAGGCATAATCTGCCCCGATCCTGAAATCTAGCAGTCAATTTGATCTAATAGTTCAATCTGTTCATTAAGATTCATAATCTGATTCTGCCAGTACACAGGCGTATTAAACCATGGAAAACTCAAAGGGAATGCGGGATCAGCCCAGCGTTTTGCGAGCCATCCTGGATAATGCAGCATGCGTAATGTGCGTAATACCTCGATTAGATGACGTTCACGCGGGTTAAAATCATGAAACTCACAATAACCCTGTAAAATCTTTGTCAGTTGCATATCCATTTGCTGGGGTTCACCTGAAAGCAACATCCAAATATCCTGTATCGCAGGACCCATGAGGCAATCGTCAAAGTCCACAATATGAGGCCCGGATTCGCTCCATAACACATTTCCTGCATGGCAATCACCATGCAAGCGGATTTGATCAACTGGACCTATGTTGTTCAATATCTGATTGATTTTTTGTAAGGCTGTTTCGACTGTGTTACAAAAATTAGGTTTTAAATAATCCGGAATAAAGTCTTGTTCAATGAGAAATTCATAGGGATCATGGCCGTAACTTTGACTGGTTAATTGGATGCGATGCCGAAATCTTTGACACGCCCCGACTCGATGTAATCGCCCCAAAAAGCGCCCCATCCATTCCAATTGCTCGCTATTATCCAATTCCAGTGCGCGGCCGCCACGTCTGGGAAAGAGTGCGAATTTGAAATCATCATGATGGTGTAAGGTTTGATTATTTATAATTAAGGGAGCAACGATGGGAATTTCCTGTTCTGCTAATTCAAGTGCGAACTGATGCTCCTCTAAAATAGCGGCCGAACTCCAGCGATGAGGCCTATAAAATTTAGCGATGAGAGGTTCAGCATCTTCTATCCCTATTTGATAAACGCGGTTTTCGTAGCTATTGAGCGCGAGTAGGCTGCCTGTGCAAATAAAACCCAGGCTTTCAAGTGCATCTAAAATGACATGAGGATCAAGTCGCTCATAAGGTGTTTGATTGTTGTGATTCAAATGGGGATCCAGAGGGTAAGCAGGTGAGTGCATTATACCGATTGTTTGCAGCAAACGTAGGTTAATAGACTAGAAGACAGGTCTTTCTTTTTATGAAGGGTTTGGGGGCAAGTTCTTGAGCCAAGTGATTTGAGTGCATTGCTATGGTTGGCAGATCCGATTGGTGGGAAACAGTCTATAGCTATTGCTCAACATCAGAGGCATAACCCCCTAAAACCCAAATAATTACAGCCTGTTTATTGATTGTCGATAAAAAAGCACTCCTGCCATTGAAATATGAACTAGAAATGAAACTGTTAGGGACGATCCGATTGCTAATTGAATGGCTTTATTAATAAACTCTAAATTCGAATTATTCCATTTCATTGCCCCAGGAAGATAAGCATTATGCGTAAAATAACAACACTCCTGTTTTGCCTCCTGTATTCTTTTTCTCTTTATGCTGCTTGGGAACCCCGTATTGAACAAGTAAAGCACCATTTTGTTCCTGAATTGAGTAACCAGGTATTTCGTGATCAAATTATTAAATTTATTCGGGCAGCAGCCATAGCACAAAACACAGAAACGTCACAATCTAAACTGAATGATTTGGATGCCACATGGAGTAACCCTTACCAAAAAATGGATTGGAGTGTAAAAATTACTGTATACCATCAAGGAAACACGGTGGGAAAGGGGTGTGCTAATGGAGCGCGGTTAACGGATACGTTAAAGAAGGCAACGGCTTTGGCACTGGGTCACCAAGCTGCTGATAAATTGACCTCAGAGCAGCTTAAGCAATACCGTTTTAAAGTTGATTTTGATTATTATCCAGCAAAAATTTATTCCTTTATTGAATACAATGATCAGGGACTTGAGTTGGTTGGCAGCCGTGTTGCAGTGAGACGGTTAGATACCAAGGTAGTTGCGCAGCAAATAAAAAACAGTGAACACTATTTGTTAGAAACAATGCATCCACAATTGCATGGTTTTTTTAAGTTTTATGATGCACGTGACGACAAACAAGAAAGTTTATTGCGGACCATTTATTCTTCATCCAGTTTATATACGCTGTTGAAACTTTATGCTTTAAACAAAAATCCACAGCTACAGCAGAAATTTAAATCCATCGCTGATTTTATTCTATCGAATCAGGTCACGGAGGGGCCTAATGCCGGTGGTTTTTATTATGGTTTTGATCCCAATACGAATCAGAAAACCTGTGTGGTTGTCGTGGGCACGACTTCGAAAACCATTTTTACCTTGTTGGAGCTTGCTCAGCTCTACCACGATGAACCAAAGTATTTACAGTCAGCCAAAAAAGCAGGGGATTGGTTGTTGACGATGGTAGAACAGGATGGCAGGGTAAAACCAATTGCTCGCTGTGATCACGGTGGTTGGCAATATAATGAAAAACAATCATTTCTGTATTCTGGGCAAGTCTTATCTGCTTTATCGAGACTTTACGCAGTGACACAAGATAAACGTTACTATCAGGGAGCAGCCAGGATTGCCAATCGTTTTGTCGATTTGGTGAAGACTCAAGGCCCTTTAGTCGGTGATAATTATCGCCCGGCAAATTCTATCTCTACAAGTTGGGTGATGATGTCTTTGATTGATTTTGCCAAGATAGATAATGCCCTTGTTTACCGGGATACGATCCAACATGTTGGCAGCAAAATTCTATCTCGCCAGATTACTAATAGGGATGATCTCTATAATAACGGTCGCTATCTCGATGCGATGTCAGCCAGTGGGAATGGCTGGATTAATGAAGTCATGGGCGTGTTTTACGAGTTTTGTAACTCAAATCATTTGGCGAATTGCCAACAGTATAAACAGGCTATTATTTTATCAAGTCGTTGGTTATTACAAAATGCTTACACCAAGGAAAACACTTACAATGTGAAAAATCCTGCCCGAGCGATAGGCGGTTTTATTACCAACTTTAGAACACAAACAGTTCGTACCGATGCTGTTTGTCATGGGGTCAATAGCCTAATCAGCTTATTGGCAATTGCAGGGCCGCAAGAACAGATTTTACTGGAGTTGCCTGAGCGGCCGCTGTCGGAGGTGTTGCCTTTATTACGTAATGGTAATGGGTTTATGTAATTAGGGAATGATTAATCGGGTGGTGCGAGTCAGCATTCACGGGGTATGTTATGTTAAAAACCAAGGCCGCTTTAATAAAGCGGCTCCTGCTGTAAAAATTCATTGACATTGTGTTTGACGACTTCTTTAAAGCAATTCGTCTGCGCAAACACGTTTCTTTGCCGTTCAGAACTGGTGCCACGAGTTAGAATGGTTTGCAAGGTTGAAAAATAATGCTGGTAATGAAGCTGTTTAATATAAGGTTGTAGTTTTTCAATCCATTCTTCCAAGTCATCTCTCATTAACTTTATTTTGCCATCGGTATTCATGACCAATTCGGCATCCAAACCATATCGAATGGCTCGCCATTTATTTTCCCGTGATAGCCAGTAAGGTGGATAGGCTACTGATTCAAGCCAACTGCCATTATCACTAAACCAGTGAGCGAGAGTGTGGATAAAGGCAACAATGGCAAGCGTTTCAGACAGCGTGGCTGCGCCATCACAAACTCGAATTTCCAGCGTGCCAAAGCCAGGGCTTGGTCGCAGATCCCACCATAAATCTTTCAGTGATTTTATCGAGCCACAGGATTTTAGTGTCTTGTAAAGATGTTCGAAATCTTGCCATTTTCGCACCTGATAAGGTTGTCCAGCCGTTGGCAATGATTCATAAGTAGTCGGTCGGCAAGATGATAATCCGGTATCAATCCCTTGCCAAAAAGGGGAGCTTGAAGAGAGTGCTAGCAAGTGAGGTAAAAAATACATAAAAAAATTATTAAAACGAATGCAATCTTCGCCACTGGACATACCCAAATGGACGTGTAAACCAAAAACACTCATGCGACGGGTAAGCCACTGGTTGCGATCGATTAACTCTTGATAGCGAGCAGTCGGAGAAATTATCCAGTCGGAATATTTGGAGAAGGGGTGGGAACCTGTGGTTGCAAGTAAAAGGTTTAGTTCTCTCGCGACAGGTTGTAAGTCAGTTATTGTTTGGTAGAGATCATCTTCAACCTGCTGTACGGAATGGCATTTATCCGTGTTAATTTCTATGGTGCTCAAATAAAATTCCGGTTTCACTTTTTCCAGGGGGGTAGTGGCTTCTAATACCTCTTCTGCACGTGAGCATAAATTATAATTGGTGGCGTCAATGAGTTGTAATTCAACTTCTACTCCTAAAGTAAGAATACCATTGCTGCGAAAATAAATTTCGTTTTCTTCCGCTGAGGCTAACGTGGTTGGTGAAGCAGGGGATTCGAACTCGGGAAATGTTAATAAGGATTCATAGCGTTGATTTTTCATCAGTTAATCCTTCTTTTTATTATTAATTATTTTGATTTAAAACAACCAGGGATCATGAATTTTTCAATTCAGATTTGTTAGGGACAACTTGTCTGTCCTTACTATATTTACAAAGGCTCCTACAGTTGTATGGAATAGTTGAGTACAATAGATGTTCTATTAAAAATCTATAACTGTTGAAATGATTAGTACACAAACTATTTTTTCATACTAATAGTTTAGGCGGCTCATTTCAACCCTGGGTTACTTAGAAGACTTATTCATGAACAATTTTGATAATAATGCATTAGAAAAAATTCAGGTCGATGCACAATCTGAGCAGCGATCAAAAATGATCATGCTTTCCTTGCGTAAAGTGATGCAACAGATGGATCATCACTCCAGACGTTTAAATAAATGTTATGGGCTTACTGTACCTCAAATTATATGTCTTTATGAGATTTATGAAAAAGGCATCATGACGCTTTCAGCACTGTCAAAGCGAGTTTATTTAGCTACCAGTACGTTGGTGGGTGTTATCGATCGTTTGGAAGAAAAGGGTTTTGTTAATCGCACTAGAGATTCGAAGGATCGCCGTATTATTTTTATCGATATCACCAATAAAGGAAAAGAATTTGTTTGTTCTTCCCCCTATCTTCTCCATAATCGCCTGAATGAAAATTTACAGACTTTAGCTAAGGAGGAGCAAATAGCACTGGCTAATTCTGTGGATTTATTAGTTAATATATTAAAAGAATTATAAGTATCGACTGAGGCCAGGGTAATCAAAATTGCTCTCGTTTGTTAACTGAATAAGCAGTTAGTTAACTTGAAGACGCGATATAAACTAATGACTCAAATTGATTTGCAGATAAGGGTTCACTAAATAGAAACCCTTGTCCATAATGACATCCATGGTCTATTAGGAATTTTAATTGACTCTCTGTGGTGATTCCTTCAGCGATCACTTTTTTTTGTAGTTTTTTGGCCAGCTGGATAATGATTTCAATAATGATTGCAGAATTACTTTCATGCTCAATATTCATCACAAATGATTTATCAATCTTTAAGGTGCTAATCGGTAAGTTTTTCAAACGCGTTAACGAGGAATGCCCGGTGCCAAAATCATCAAGTGCTAGGTTAAGGCCATTTTTCTCTAAAGCGATTATGTTTTTTTCAACACCCACTCGATTTTCTAATAAAGCAGTTTCAGTTAATTCCAGGTTGAGTAGGTTTGGATTAATGTGATGTTTTCTTAAAGTAGACTTTATTTTCCGTATAAAATTGGAATTGGACAATTGAATCGGAGATACGTTGATCGAAAATTGCAGGGGCTTTTGATATTTATGATTCCAAATTTCAATTTGCTTACAAGCGTTTTCTAATACCCAGTTACCCAGAGGAATCATCATTCCCAGTTTTTCTGCAATACTAATAAATTCTTGGGGGATAATTTTTCCCAAAAGCTTATTTTTCCAACGCAAAAGCACTTCACCGCCAATGATTTTTTTGGTCAGTAAATGATAGATAGGTTGATAGCTAAGATAAAATTCATTTTTCTTAAGGGCGACGCGTAACTGAGTTGCTATCTCCAACTCATGGGAATATATTTTCGATAAATTTTTTGTATAGAATGTATAGGTATTTTTACCTGATGTTTTAGCGCGATACATGGCAGTATCAGCATTTTTTAATAGGTCATGATACGTAGTGCCATCCGATGGATAGATAGCAATACCGATACTGGCTCCAGTATAAAGTTGTTTACCCTTGATACGGAATGGTCTATTCAAGATAGTAATTAATTTATGTGCTACCAGATTAGCTTCATTTTGTGAGTTAATTTCTGTAAGAATGATCCCAAATTCGTCGCCACCTAATCGGGCACAATAATCACTCATTCGTATGGATTTTTTTAAGCGTATGGCAACTGCTTTAATTAACGCATCTCCCACATCATGTCCTATCGAATCATTAACGGATTTAAAGTTGTCTAAGTCTAGATATAACAGAGTAAATTTATAATCATAACGTTTGGCATTTTCTATCATTTTATTGGTGGTTTCTTCAAAAGCCCGCCTATTCAGTAAAAAAGTGAGAGGGTCATAGGTCGATAGCTGTTCAAATTTCTCTTTCTGTTGTCGTAATTCTTTTTGACTTTCAAGCGCAAAATCATAACTAGAAAGATAACTTAATATCAGTGCGAAAAAGGGAATTAAATAGATTAATAATTGTATTAATAGCGCACTAAGATAAACGGTATCGTAAATATGCGTTGAACCAAAGATCATATAGCAAGATATAACAATTTGAGCGATAGCAATATAAAAAATAGAATGAGTTAATAGAGAGAATTTTTTCTTAATGAGTCGGGGATAAATAGCGAAAATCAAATACAGATAGAGACATAAATTGATTAAACCAAATGGGTGTATGATGGTGTTTTCTGAATGGATAATTTCAGGCAGTCTTTCTACTTCTTTAAGCCAATGCATACAGTAATAATTACTGGCAAGAATAAACAGGCTTGTTAAAATTAATAAACTTAATACTAAATATCGTTGCTTTAATTTTTTTAATAAGCAACCGCTTAAGCCTACTAGTAATAATAGTCCTGCGCCAATATTTGAAAGAACCCAAACATAGGCATGTAAATTTTCAACATTTTTACTTAATGGGGATACCCATTCGTTAGCCAGGGTAAATGCAGTATTGAAGTAAGCTGCAAATAAATAAGCGAAACCTAGACTAAGCGCTACATTATCTTTTGTTAATTGATAATGGGTGAATGCCAGTAAGGTGATGAGGGTCGCAATAATTGAAATAGACCAATAATAGAGAGCATGATAAATAATGATTGATTGACTCGACCAGTCAGGAACTGCTAATTTAAAGCCAAATAATATCCCCAATGTCGGTAATATAATTACCATTAGGATAAAGATTACAAACAATTTAGGCATTGTTATTAATATGCCATTATTATATGAATTCTTAGTCATCCAATAACTCGAATATATCCATACCCGTGTGTTGATCAAATTATTAAAATGCTATTTAAATATAGATAATACTGCTATCTAAAACAACGCCTATTACCCCGGCAATCACTTTTTAGTCAGGTATGTGTAATATCTGATCACAAAGGCAGTCATTTATTAATCAGGAACTACAATCCTTCTTCTTTTATAGTATTCGTCGTAGATTTTCCAGAGGCTCATTTAATGGTAAGCACGGTTTATTCAGTAGATGACAGGGCTAAGTGGCCAGTATAGTCCCATTGTACCCAATGACCGCTAGCTAGGTAATAGAGTCCGCATTTAATGGGTTCGTTCCTTAGTCTGGCCAAAAGACGAGCGTACTCATTCACTTGTTGTTGGTGATTTTTTTGGGCTTCCATTTGTTCACTGCCGGTTTTGAAATCAATGATCCAACGACATCCTTGAGCGATAAAGGTTCTGTCAATAATTCTGGTGCTAACCGTTCCTTGTTCGCTAACCAGTAATTCGTATTCATTTTTTTCCTCTGCATGAGGTTGTATTAACCATTGGCCAATTGGATCTTTAAACAAATGGGCTATTTGTTGTTGTAGTATTGCATAAACGTTGTCTTGTTCTGCCGTATCCAAACCTAAACTTTTAAGTTGATTCATGACAAGTGGCCAAGGTAGATTTTCATCGGTGCTTGGGTGGTGATCACAAATCCATTGCAGCAATTCGTGGGCAACTATTCCCAGTTGGCGTGCATTACTATCTGCTGGCAAAAGAGTCGTTGCCGGTATTTTGGAGAAAGATATCGATGGCAAGTCCGCATAGAAAGCGAAAGGCAGTCGATAAAGTTCGGGTAATTTTTCGGAAGGCATAATCGGTTGCAATCTTTCTGCCTGAGTAAGAAATTCTTCGTGTTTTAGAAAGCTGCGAAAAGTTCCTTGGCTTTCTTTTTCACTATTATCAAAGAGGAAAAGTCTTTTTTTAGCCCGTGTAACTGCAACATAAAGTAAACGCTGTAATTCATAACTATTTTTTTCGCTATCCAGTTTACCCAGATAATCATAAAGCAAGCACTGTTCTCGATGCGCAGCTTTTATAGGGGAAACTAGTAATAGTTCGCCATGTTTTTTACTGGGTAATTTTAACCAGCGTAATAAAGGATTATCCTGGTTTCTTGCTTTAGAACCTAAGCCTGGCAAAATAACACAATCAAATTCCAGTCCTTTGGATTTATGAATAGTCATCACCTGTAAACGGGAAGGAGTGGTACGTTGAGAATATAAGCGATTAAATTCGTTGTTAAAATAATCCCACTCAGGTAATTGACCGTTGGGAGTACACCGATCAATCAAGCGCCAGAATTGCTCCAGGTCGGCTTGCTCGGTAGCAGTTAAAATTTTATCGCCGTGTAGTTGTCGGAAAGACTGTGCTATCCAGCCAGAGAATGATTGTTGATGGCGGCAAGCTAAAGCCTCTTGCAACACGGTATAAACAAAACGAGCCCGTGTACGTCCTTCCTCGCTAAGTCTAACGATGTGGTCTAACTGTGACAAAGCATGATAAATGGATTTTTTCTTATCAAAATTGGCCAGCAAATGAAGATCAGCCAAAGATAATCCGGCACAGGGACTTCTCAGTAATGCCAGCCAGGCTAGCCGATTCGCTGGTCTGAGCAAGGCTTGGGTTAATGACCAAAGATCGCGGAGATGAGGAAGCTTGGCTAATAGCTCAATCTCTACACCCTGAAAGCTAATTTGTTGTTCGCGCAATAGCTGCATGATATCAGTGAGCTGGTTACGTGAACGCACCAGAATAGCAATGTCACTGTTGGGATTGGCCTCCAATTCGTCAACAATGCATTTAATTAAAGCGTGGGCTTCTTGCTGGCGATCTGGAAATTGCTGGGCTTTGACGTAACTGTTTCCATCAGCAGGCAGAACATTGGTTGATGGATGAAAGGAAACGGCCCCCGACTCCATATCATCGAGTTGCGGAAAAATAGTGCGGAATTGGTGATTGACCCAATCTACCAGGGTTGCGGTAGAGCGAAAATTACAACACAATTCCAACGGTGTTAATTGGACAGGGCCTATTCCCTGTTGTTTTGCTTTGAGAAAAAGTCCCACTTCTGCTTGACGAAAACGGTAAATGGATTGCATGGGATCACCCACTATAAAGAGAGTTTTACCATCATCAGGCTGCCAACCGTAGACTAATTTTGTCAGCAATTGAAACTGCTGAATAGAGGTATCTTGAAATTCATCGACTAATAAATGGTGAATAGCGTTATCAAGAAAAAGTGTTAAATCTGTAGGATTTTCCTCATCACCGAGCGCAAGCAGAGCCTGCTGCGAAATGGCAGCAAAATCGACCTCATTTTGTTCACTGAAGATCAAATGCAAATGCCCGACTAATATAGGAAGTAAAGTGAATAGCGCTTGCAATACCTCCCATTGTTCAGGGTCATAGTGAGGGGCAGGTAAGTGTTGTACTCGGACTAAGGCGTCAAGAAAATCAGGTGCATTGTCCAGTTGGCTGAGTATTGCCTTACTATTTTCTTTTAGATGATTATAGAGCGCATCGTCGCAAATTCCACGTTTTAACCCGACATGATGATCAAAACTTTTTCTTAAATGACCTTGAGAGGTTAAAAGCAATGCAGCCAGATTGGCCACCAGGTCTCTATCTAATTGCGCGAAGCTATGCCAGTTACGGAGTGAATAGCGGGGGGAGTCCGGGTTTGTTTCAAGACTGGCGAATTGACGAACAAGCTGGCATAAATCGTCCTGGCAATTGACCGGTGTGCTTTGTTTAAAACGGGTTAACTCGTGCTGTTCAATAAAGAGAAGCATTTGCTCATAGTTTGTTTGACTTTGATCACGAGCAGAGTATAAAGAGGCTAACCATTGATCCCGGTTAGCCAGTAATTCACTCAATAATTCTAAAAATTTGTCTTGACGATTATCCAAATGCTGTAACAAACATTTTAAGGGTTGATGTAAATTGATATCACTAAGTGCATGCGCGAAGCAGGCTCTTGCCGCAGCTTGATAATGGCGCTCCGGGTATTCACTGATTTGTGCATAGGGAACTTGTTTTTCTTGCAGAGGGATTGCCTGACAGAGAGTCTGACATAATGAATCAATAGTAATAATTCGTAAACGCCCTGGCTGTTGTAGAAGTTGCCAGCCTCGTTCTGCACAGCGATTGAGTGCTTCAGCAGCATAGCTGTAGGTTTGTTGTTGGTGTGCAGAGGCGGGAGTAAGACCAGAAGCAGCTTGCTGTAAAGCCAATATAATACGCTCTCGCATTTCACTGGCTGCTTTGCGCGTAAAGGTCAGAGCAACGATTTGTTCAGGCTCGTTGACGTGTCCTAATAATCTCAAATAACGTTGAGTCAGTATTTCGGTTTTACCAGAACCGGCCGGTGCTTGTACAATAAAAGACCGGCGAGGATCGGTAGCTTGTAGACGTTGTTGGCTATCCTTAAGCATGTGAGTATTAGTCCCAAATAATTTCTTGCGCTGGTGCTCTGAGATTATAGTTGGAACTCATACAATGACCATAGGCACCGGCATTGGCAATGAGTATCACATCATTTTCCCGAGTCTCTGGTAGCAATCGGTCGTAACCTAAGGTATCCCCTGATTCGCAGATGGGGCCAACGATATGTGCAAAACCCGTTTTTTCCTGGTGCAGGCGACTCAAATTGACAATTTCATGATAGGCACCATAAAGTGAGGGTCGCATCAGTGAATTCATTCCTGTTTCAATGCCAATAAATCGGACTTTACCTTTTTCTTTGCACTGGGTTACTTTCGCGAGGAGCACGCCGCTTTCAGCGACAAAGAAACGCCCAGGCTCCAACCAAAATTTCAAATGAGCAAAACGGGTTTTTACTGCCATTAGGGAAGCATCCAAGGCTGCCAAGTCTAAAGGCTGTTGTCCAGGCTTTTCAACGATGCCCAGTCCGCCGCCCAGATTAATGACAGCTAAGTCTGGGAACTGCTCGGCCAATGCTGTAAGCATTAGCGCGGTCTGCTGCCAAAGTTCGGGAGTTAAAATACCGCTGCCGGAGTGAGCATGTAACCCCATGACTTTAACATGGTGTTGGGCAACCAATTGAATGACCTGAGTGAGATCATGCTGCGGTATGCCAAATTTGGATTCATTGCCGCCTGTACAAACATACTTATGATGTCCTGCACCGCAGCCTGGATCTATACGTAATAAAATGCGTTTTTCAACGAAGAGTTCCGGCCAATTTTCCAAAGGATATAGATTATCGACGGTGACGTGACAACCTAGTGAAAGTGCGTATTCATACTCTGCTTTTGCAGCGAAATTGGGCGTAAAGAGGAGTCTTTCTTTATCGATTTGAGGAAATAAGTTCAAGACATGTTCCAACTCATCTATTGAGACGCATTCAAAGCCAATCCCCTTGTGATAAAGTGTCTGCAAGATAGCGGGATGTGGGTTTGCTTTAATCGCGTAATAGAGTTGATCAATCGATTTTAAGCTTAATAATTCATCGGCTTTATTGGCCTGAGTTGGACTATGGTAGACATAACAAGGCGAGTTGTTTGCTGCGATTGTCAGCAATTTCTGGCGTTCATTTTCCCACCAAGGTGTTTTCTTCAATGCGGGTTTGCCGAATTCTTCCTGCCAACTTTTTGAATAATAGAAACTTTGCGGGTTATTTTCAATCAGTAGACTATGCAGTTTCTGGCATAATTTGTCAGCCTGTGATTCATCAACAACAAAGGTTAAATTCAAATCATTCGAAGCCAGGGACATGAGGTAAACTTGCTGCGCATCGAATACTTCAAGGGTTGGTCCTAATTGGGGTAGGACGGTACGGATATGATGGCCAACAAGACTAACCGCGCTACAGGGTTCAATCAATTTAGCACGGCCGAAACGATTCAAATCGGCGAGCAACGCATCCAATGCCCGACGGTCACGTAATTTGGCATTACTATCCAATGAAAGCGTGACGTTAAACTCTGAGGAAGAGAGTAGATCCACTGAAAAACCATGCGTTTTAAATGCTGCAAAGACATCAGCCAGGAAACCCACTTGTTGCCACATATTAAGCGTATCAATGGAAATCAGGATAACACTATGCTTGACCTGAATGGATTTTATGGGGGGAGCATTATCATCACTTTCTTTAGAAATCCGCGTGCCTGAATGGTCTGGCATGCGAGTGAATTTGACCACCATAGGGATTCCTGCCCGGCGTACGGGAGGTAAACAATTGGGATGCAAAACTTTTGCACCCATCGAGGCAATTTCCTGGGCTTCATCATAATTCAATTGTTTTAATAGGCGTGCATGCGGCAATTGATGAGGATTGGCTGTATAGATCCCGGGAACATCAGTCCATATTTCACAAGCATTGGCTTGCAGGATAGCGGCCAATAAAGCGGCTGAGGTATCGGAGCCTCCACGACCAAGCAATACCGTTTCTCCTTGTGGATTGGCCGCAAAAAATCCTTGTGTAATAACAGCCGCTGCGCCACTGGCAAGCAGTTTTTTACTGAGCTCTGGATTAGCTTCACTATTGCATCTTGCTGCAAGGTAATTGACAGCATCGCCGCCAGGAATTGCTGTAGAAATTAAGGCTTCACGGACATCGAACCACAGACAATTAATTTCTCTTTGTTGCAGAAATGCATGCCCTAAACGAGTCATCATTAACTCGCCCAGGCTTAAAATTTGTGCCCGTGTTTTTGCCGGTGCTTCTTTAAGAAGGGCAATACCAGTCAACCATTGATGCAATTGTTCCAGCTCAGTAGTAATCAGTTCCGGAGACACTTGCAAGGCTTGGGCTAATTCCATATGGCCGTGGCGAATCTCTGCTTCAATAGTTTGGTGCTGGTTTAATAAAGCAGCATTGATGGCTTGCTCTAATTTATTTGAAATTTGCGTAAGGGCTGAACACACAATAACCGGTTGTACGCCATTGGCAATATGTTGTTTAGTAATGGCTGCTATATTTTCCCAGGTTTGAAGAGAAGAAACACTGGTACCACCAAATTTCGTAACGACTTGTTGCATGATTATGCCCGTGCAAAAAAAGAACACATTAACATGGACTGATGAATAGATACAAGCAGAAGGCTGCAACAAAATGGCAATTAATTCCCAATGTGATTTTAATAATTACACCTTGGATTTATCATGACTATTTTAATGATTTTATTAGGAAATTTTTTCTCTAATCGTTTGAAAACCGTTTCAATTCATTTATCATCAGTCTTTTGCAAACATCTCGGGATGCATTTTAACGTTAAGGAGTGTGGAGTGAAGAGCATGCAAAAACCCATGAGAACAATCGTCAGCGCAGCTGTCGTTGCGATGATGGCAAGTACTATTGCCAACGCGGGGAGCTTTTCCCTGTACACAGAAAGTACTGCTTCGGCAGTAGGGAATTATGCTGCGGGTGTGGCAGCAGAAGCAGCTGATGCGTCAACTGGCTGGTACAACCCGGCAGGTCTGGCACTCATTCGGCAGCAACAAGTGGTTGTTGGTGCTGTAGGCGTATTTCCATCCTCTGAATTAACGGGTACCAGTACTTTCAGAACGGTAGGTCTTCCTCCTTTTGGCCAAACGTTTAGTGGAATCCAGGGAGCTAAAGATGCCGTAGTCCCTTCTTTTCATTACGCCTTGCCTTTAGGTGAAAATGCAACCTTTGGTTTAAGTATCGTTTCACCATTTGGTTTGGTTACTGACTGGGATAAAACCAGCCAGGTTCGTTATGGTGCTACGATCAGCGAATTGATTACTACCAATGTCTCTCCTGAAATTGGTGGTAAACTGACTGAGAATCTTGCTCTGGGTGGTGGTATTGATTTCCAATATGCGCGAGTTAAATTTAATCGCATCCTGGGTGAGCCCGCCTTAATGCAAGCGTTTGGTTTCCCACCAAGTTTTGTGGACTCAATGAGTTATAACAAGGGCGACTCGTTTGGTATCGGTTTCCACGCTGGTGTGTTAACTATGTTTAATGATAACCACACTCGCATTGGTTTAAATTACCAATCACAGATGAAGCATAAATTTAATGGATACAGCCGTTTGGGTGGTCGTTATGCGTCACCTGGGTTTAACGTTATAAACCCGGTTTCAGTAGCAACGGCAACTCCAAATAACACGATATGGAATAATAATTTATCCAGTAATGACATCGATCTTCCGGAAATTGTTACCTTAAGTGCGTATCAAGATGTTAATGAGAAATTAGCTCTCTTAGGTTCAGTGGTTTATACTGGCTGGCATTCCCTAAGAACTATTCAACTCAATAACGCGCTAACTTCCGCGCCAGTCGTTGGTGTGGTCAAGGTTATTTCTGCTTCTATTGAAGATTATGACAATGCCTGGCGTTTTGCACTCGGGGCTAATTACCATGTGAATGAGCAGTTAATGTTGCGTGTTGGCGGTGGTTATGATCAGACTCCAACCACTAACCTGCATCGTAGCATCCGTATCCCCGACTCTGATCGATGGGCATTATCTATTGGTGCACATTATCAATTAAAGCCAGAAATTGGTGTTGATGTAGGGTATACACACCTCTTTGCTACCGGTGATCGTCGAATCAACAGAACTGATGCTGTTAGTTCGTTCAGTACTTACAATATTAATGCTGATATTGATGCACACGCAGATTTGGTTGGTATTCAAGCTGTCTGGACTATTGATAAGCCAGTTCCGGTTGCTACAAAGTAAAGAGTATAAAGCTCAAAAAGCCACGCAACGCGTGGCTTTTTTATTTTAATCCTTAGTGATAGTCGCTTCGCCTGGGCCATTCACTTTTATAGTATACCCATTAGCGCGAATTTCCGTAGGTGTTATAACACCTGACTCGATGTTCAAATTTAACCAACCTAGGTTTACTGGGTTTGAAGTATTCGTTGCCATTTTAATTAATGCGCCGCAATTGCCTCCTACAATGTGTCCGAAGCAAATCATTCTGACTACTGCCCAATGTACTTTACCATCGCTATTCGCTTTAGTAGGTTGATGGGAGTCAATAGTTCCATCAATATAGGCGTTTGACTCGACATTGGTTCTGTTATGGATAATCAAATAAGTAGGACTTGCAAAAACTGCGCTGGTTGCGAGACTTAACGCTGCAACAGTCAAACCTTTGAACAATCGATTCATATCTTTACTCCGTAATTAAAAATTGGTTTGTTTCAAGCGGTCAGGAATCAATAGGCCGCTCTTTTTATTATTATTACCATCGTTTACAACGAATCCTTGCGGGTTTTACTATAGGGTAATGCTTGGTTAGTGACAACCCTTTATCAGACTTCTTTTGAAACTCTACTGCATTGGCGCATCGCTTCGTCGAACCGGTGCTCGAATCCTCATGTACTGAGGTGTACACTGCGGTTCTGCGCGCCGTCTCTCCTCGCGCTGCCCTCACTGCAGCGAGTTTCGCAAGAAGTTATTTTTATACGCTACTGCATTGGCGCATCGCTTCGTCGAACCGGTGCTCGCATCCTCATGTACTCACGTGACACTGTGGTTCTGCGCGCCGTCTCTCCTCGCGCTGCTCTCACTGCAGCGAACTTCAAAAGAAGTCTATTTTTTGTTTAATATGCGAGCAATGTCTTTGGCAAAATAGGAAATAATTAAATTTGCCCCAGCGCGCTTAATAGCAAGCAAACTCTCGATCATGGCTTGCTCTTCATTAATTAAACCTTGAGCTGCTGCATTTTTTAGCATGGAATATTCACCACTGACTTGATAGGCGGCCAAAGGAATTTCAGGATAATGTTGTTTGAGTCGAAAAATGACATCGAGATAGTTCATTGCCGGTTTAACCATCAATAAATCAGCCCCTTCCTCCAAATCAAGAGCGGCTTCTCGTATGGCTTCATGGCCATTAGCCGGATTCATTTGATAGGTTTTTCTATCGCCAAACTGAGGTGCTCCTTGCGCTGCCTCGCGGAATGGGCCATAGAAACTTGAGCTGTATTTAACTGCATAACTTAGGATTGCTGTATCAAGATGACCCGCTTCATCCAAAGCCTGGCGAATCGCTGTTACCATGCCATCTGTCATGCTGCTTGGAGCTACCCAGTCGGCCCCGGCATCGGCATGGCTAACTGCCTGCTGGCTTAATGAGGTCAAGGTTGCATCGTTATCTATCTGCTCACCCTGTAAAATACCGCAATGACCATGACTGGTGTACTCACAAAAACAGACATCGGTAATAATCAAAATCTCCTTATTGACATCGCGGATAGTACGTATGGCTTGTTGAATAATGCCGTCCGCCATGAGAGAAGCACTGCCTTGCGCATCTTTATGTGCTGGAATACCAAAGAGTAATACCGCAGGAACGCCCAGGGCTGAGAGCTCTTCAATTTCTTGCGGTAAGCAATTGAGTGTTAATTGAAATTGCCCAGGCATCGATTTAATTTCCTTTTTCTCAGTGATAGTTTCACTGATGAATAAAGGAGCGATGAATTGTTGAGGGTGTAAATGCGTTTCCTGTAGCATGGCCCGCACAGCCGGGTTGCGGCGCATTCGCTTTAAACGTAGGGGAAGTTGATAATTGGTCATCCTATTATTCCTTGCGACGTGTGTATAAGATATCAATCCCGCTTGCAGTAAGACTGGCATTGACTTGGATACTAAAAAATTTATTGAGTAAATAGGTCAGTGTGAGGACGTTACTATCTGATTGGGCCAAACCAAAGTTATAACTTAGATATAAGCGTTTAGACAATGATTTTCCTACAATGACCGATTTTTTCTCGATAGTTTGCTTGGTGTTGTAATTATACTTCGAATTTGTTTCGTAATTGAAATCTAATCCCAAGGTTTGTTTGACCTGGTCGATCATTTGCAATCCTCCTGTCCCTGAATCAAGATTCATAGAGGATATTGCTGCAAGTAATAATTGGCCTCCACTCTTATTAGCACGATCAATGGGTTTTCCTAGAATGAGTAGAGATAAAATATCCGCTTGCTGCAACGTAGGGGGATTAGAAAAGAGTGCTACTTTAGGTGCATTCAATCGTCCAGTGACCTCAATTCCTACGGTTGTTTTACTACCGAAATCCACCGTCTTTAAATTGGTTGCGTTAAAATCAAGTAATTCATTTGAGCCTGCAAACGCGCTATTTGCGTTGGTGAATTGACGGACAGCTCGTACATGAATGCCAGGATTATCAATTAAACCACCCGTGAACAGTAGTTGACCTTGTTTAATTGTCAAATCTTGTCCATAAGCTTTGTACTGGCCATCACGAATATTTAATTCTCCACTGGCAGTCAAAGGGCCTTGTGGTAGTTGGCGCAGACGAATAGCACCCGTAAGAAAACCACGTAACCCTTGTACAGTAATAGCAACATCATTCCCCATTTCAACACGGACATCTGTATCAAGATGTAAAGGATTGGGCGGCGGTTGTTCTTTACCTGCAAAAACTGCATCCCCAGTTAAGCTGACTGAGTTACTAAAGGATTGGGGTTTAATCTCGGCGTGAGGAATAAGGAGGGTACCTTTCATAGCCAGTGATGTCGGTGTAAATTCGAAGTTTAAGTTAGGGGAGACATGAATTTGATATTCCGGTGTATTAATGAGGGGAACACTGTCCCCAATAAGGGTTATTGTACCTCTAATAGCGGGTGAAAAAACACCGTTACCTTTTAATGTTAATGGTCTGCCATTAGAAACAACAGAGCCTTGTGTCTCCCAGTGCTGTGCCTGACTTTGAACTTTAATTTGGACGGGATTGAGCACAAGGCCTTGTTTGGGTAAGGAAAAACTGGCTTTTTCGAGTTGAATAAGTCCATCAATAATCGGTTTGGTGATAGTACCTTTCGCGTTTAGAATGGCGTGGAGTTGTCCTTCTGCTTTACTAATCTCTTTATTTAAATTACTAAGAAAAGCCAGTGAATTAACGTCTAGACGAAGAGAGCCCCGCAGACTTTGGCCATTTGCCAAACCCTTTTGCAACTGAAATTGTGGTAATTCAAGATTAAGAACTAATTGCTTGTGTGGATCAATTGTCAATTTGCCGTTGATAAGTAAATGCTGCGGATTTAAAGCTACACGAAACTCGCCACCGGTAAATGGCAGGCTCGATAGCAAACTGTCATCTGGTAATTGATAGCTGCCTGGGCGAACCCTGATTAGGGCCTCTCCCTTCGTTGCGCTGCTTAACGACGCTTTTGCAGTAATTGAGGTTTTTAAGCCAGCTAAATCAGGATGTAGAAGTTGCAGTTGAGGGAAGCTGGCAGTTGCCTGTAATTGATAAGGCGTTTTTCCTGATAGTCGTAATTGATTAGCGCCTAAGATAATTTTGCCCTTTAACTGTTGATTTTGATAATCGATGACTGCTTTCAATAAATTGTCGCGGTAGCGGGCTGTTAAGTTGCTCTTGAGTGATAAATTGCCAAGGGAATCGCCGGCAAACGCGGTGCTTAATTTCAATTGCCGTAGGGAGGATAGCGGATTTATCTCAGCATCGAAGGATTGTGCTGTCATCTGGCCCTGAATTTGCGGGCTATTTAGGGCATTATAAACGCAGTTAAAATCAATACGGCCTTGTGCTGATTTCACCGTGCTTACCGCATTAATGCTGTGTGGAGTAATTTTGCTATTCACTTCCCATTCTGCAGCTAAAGGGGAATTAAGAGTCGATTTGAGGCGCAGTGTTAAATCCTCTGGCGAACCATCCACATGAATTTCCCCTTTACTGCTCTCCAGATTATATGCCTTATAAAGCGGCCATAAGATCGCTTGCCATTGTGCAGTGCTGTGGATTTCATAACCATTCCTTAGTGTGCCATTGAGTGTAAGTGGGGCAGGATTAGTGAACTCACCATGCCAATGATAAAGAAAAAAATCACCGCCTAAATCAAGTTTGCCCTCCAAGGGAAATATTTTATTGGCAGACTTAAATCGCAATGCAGCTGACGCGGTAAAGGGCAGTTGGGGTTGCAGTTTGGCTTCAGCAATAATGGCAATTTGATTTAAGTTCATTGCCAGTTTTTTAAGTTTCCATTGCTTGCTTGTTAGCCTGGCTTGCAAATTGATCGCATCGATTTGATGGAGCATGCCGGCCTGGGTAATTTTTGTTTGCTTGATAGAGGCGTCTTTGATAGACAGGACAAATGGTAATTGTGGTAATTGGGCGTTAGTTTTCTCAGCCCCCGCTTTCTGGGGAGATAAATCAACCGTTAAACTATCGGCGTTTAGATGTTCGATAGTAATTTGATGGTGAAACAGGGCGCTTACTTGCCATTTTAACTGGAAATTGCTGAGTTCCACGGCAAATTGTTGATGCTGATAGCGCAGATGTTTAAACGAAAGCTGATCAATTAAACGTCCTTGTAATTGCTCAAAATGAAGTTGGCCAGGCAAAAAAATAGTTGCCAGTTTGGCAGTGACGTAGAGTCCTGGGGTAGTTGTCACGAGGAAAATAAACAGACTGATCACCAGGATAAAAAGCAAAAACAAGCTATAGAATGTGGATCGCAGTGCTGTAATAAGGAAACGCATTTATAAATCAGGCCCCATGCTTACGACAAACCTTGGTTTCCATCCTTTAATCCGATTAAAATGGTTATCCACCGCTTGTGCGAAACCGATTTTAATTGGTCCAATGGGTGATACCCACATTAAACCAATCCCCACATCATTTTGTAAACGTTTCAAACTTGGCATATAGACATCACCACTGTCTAAAAAACCTGTAAGATACCATTTGTCCACCGTTTCCTTCTGAATTTCAATGCCGCCATAACTAAGAATTTTCCCAGGTCCAAGCGAGTTATAGCTATAGGCTTTCAGGTTATCGGCTCCCCCAAGTAGCAGTGCCAGGGATAAAGGTAATTCATTAATGTTTGAAATTTGGGTTATCCCTTGAATAGTATGAAAATAAAAGCGTGTGCGTAGGGCCGGCAAGGTAAGCGCAGCCTTGGCGTTAATTGATGCCTGCGCAAAGCTGACTTCCGATAAGATAGCCCTACTGGCTGCCAAACCATTGATCGTCACATTATAACCACTGGGGGAAAAAAGTTTGTCAGTCGTTTTAGACCAGGTGAACGTCGCGCGTGGATATACACTGAGTTTTTCAATTTTAGGCGCACCGGTATAGTGGAAGCGTTCATACAAACCATTAATAGACAATATTCGTTGAAAGTCAGATAAAGTATGTTGTTGCGCGATTGAGGTTAGTACGGAATCACTATAACCGGCGTTATAGTTCATGTTCGCTAAATTGGTACTGATATTGTATTGATCCGTTACTGGATTTTGTCCCGGAATAATATATTGGGCTTGCAGGGAGCTTTCATTATAAGCACCTATACCGACGACATTAAATTTATGACCGGCCCGGTTTACGGGGACAACGTGAAAGCCTGCACGTCCTCGTATGCCCGTATCGGTACCGTAGCCAAGGCCTAATGAATAATTAATGCGATCTGCGCGTTGCAGATGAACATCAACAGGAATATAGCGCTGACCATTCACTTGCGGTTTGATTGCCACATTGCTGAAATACCCGCTATCAACCAAATAGTTATTTAACGTCAATAGTTGTTCTGTTGTATAGGGTTGGCCATAGTGAAAGGGGAGATAGCGGTGGAGCAATTCCGGCGAGATGTAAGTGGGGTCAAATTTTACCTGGCCAAAATAATACTGTGGACCTGTATTAAATAACAAAATAATCTGGGCATTGTACCGATTCAGATCGATTAGAATTTCAGCTTTTTCGAATGATGAATGTAGATAACCCTGATTTTCCGCAGCACCAACTAGACGTTGTTTGGCCTCTTCATATTGGGCGCTATCCAGGGGCTTACCTTCCTTGAAAGGGAAGTCTTGTATTAGCCTGGTTAACTCCGAATTTTGTGCCCCTTCCCCACGAATTGCCACCTGCACCTTGGTAACAAGCATCTGTGGCCCGGGGATAATTGCAATGTGTAAAGGTTGTCTGCTTATGTGAATTTGGGGTTTAAAATACCCATAGGGCTGCATCGCTTTGGCAATATGCAAACGAAGTTCTGCATCCGTTTCCTGGCTCAGTGAAATGGTTTCATTCAATTCACTTAAGCGTAATTGGATGTTACTTAATAATTTCCCTTTCACACCACGAATATTAAATGGATTCTTATTACTGCTGGCCCCAAGGAGCAAGGGCAATCCTGTCAGAAGCAATAGAATGAGACCTATTTTTTTATTCATAAAGCGATAACATATTTCATCAATAGACTTCTTTCGATGCCAGTATTTTCAGTATTCGAGTACCGTAGTTACAAAGCAGGTTCTAAATTTTGAAAAAAATCTAATCTGTTATTTCGTTTGCCTCCAATGCTTTTAGACGATAGACCAATTCGAGTGCTTCACGAGCTGAAAGATTATCGGCATCAATTTTCGCTAACTCACGCAGTACAGGTGCCAGGGGTTTCACTGTAGTTGCAGGGGCTGGTTGTTGAGGAGACTGTTGTTGAACCAGATCCAAATGAGTCGTAGCAAGATGCAAAACTTCAGCGGGAAGGCCGGCAAGTTGCGCTACTTCGAGGCCATAACTGCGATTGGCAGGGCCTTCTTCTACCCGATATAAAAAAACAATACGGCCTGTTGCCAATGTGGCTTGTAAATGAATATTTCTGATGCGATCCATTTGTTCAGGCAACTGGGTTAATTCGAAATAATGAGTCGAAAACAAACTGTAGGCCTTGACGGTTTCGGCCAGATAGATACAGGTTGCGTAGGCCAGTGCCATCCCATCATAAGTACTGGTACCCCGGCCTATTTCATCAATAAGAACCAGACTTTTAGCGGTTGCCTGGCGTAGAATATGGGCTGTTTCAGTCATCTCGACCATGAAGGTGGAGCGCCCTGAGGCCAGATCGTCACTCGCTCCAATGCGTGTGAAAATCTTATCGATAGGACCTATTTGTACCTGTCTAGCCGGTACATAACTCCCTAGATGCGCGAGCAAGACAATTAAAGCATTTTGGCGCATGTAGGTCGATTTACCTCCCATATTAGGGCCGGTAATCAAGAGCATATTTTGTTTATCATCCAGCTCTAAATCATTGGCAATGAATTGCTGTTGCAGAACTTGTTCTACCACCGGATGGCGTCCGGCATGAATGTGAATACCGGGTTTGCTAACTAATTCTGGACAGCACCATTTCAGGCTTTGTGCTCGTTCAGCAAAATTATTGAGCACATCAAGTTGGGCAATTGCCTGTGCCAATTGAGAGAGCGAAGTAATGTATTGTTGTATTTCTTCCAGTAAATTTTCATAAAGCCATTTTTCTCTTGCCAGGGCTTTGACTTCTGCGGACAAGACTTTTTCTTCAAATAACTTTAATTCCGGTGTGATATAGCGCTCAACATTTTTTAACGTCTGTTTTCGTTGATAATTTGCAGGCGCTTTCTCTGCCTGATTGCGTGATAACTCAATGTAATAGCCTTGCACGCGATTATAGCCAAATTTCAGCGACGAGAGCCCGGAACGTTTTTTCTCGTCATTTTCCAAGGTAATGAGTTTTTCCGCAGCATGGTTGTTTAAGGTTCTTAATTCATCAAGCTCTTCATCAAAACCCGTTGCAATTACACCACCATCACGAATTAACATGGGTGGATTGTCGACAAGCGCCGCAGTTAAGAGGTTGTGTAATACTGGCTGCGCAATTAATTGTCCTGCCAGTGTTTGTGTTAAAGAGGCTTTGTTTTGGGCAACTGTTGCATGCAATTCGGGTAAGAGAGCCAACGTTTGACGCAATTGCACCAGATCACGGGGTCTGGCTGATTTAAGCGCAATACGGGAGACAATTCTTTCTACATCACAGAGTTGCCGTAAGAGCGGTTGTAACAGAGTATCTTGCTTTTTCTCAATCAGTTCTTTAATTGCTTGCTGGCGTTGCTGGATTGCACTATGTTGACTCAGGGGCCTGCCAAGCCAGCGCTTTAGCAAACGACTACCCATCGCGCAGGCCGTGTAATCAAGAACGGCGAGTAAGCTATTTTCTCGTCCTCCTTGATAATTTTCAAATAATTCCAAATGCTTTTGTGTGGAAGCATCTAATTGCAGATAATCACTATTTTGTTCCAGCGTTATACTGGTTAAATGCGGCAAAGCCTGGCGTTGCGTCGCTTCTAGATAAGCCAATAAACAGCCGGCCGCAGGGAAGGCATTGCCATAGTCTTTTTCGCCAAAAGCACTCAAATCGCTAACTGCAAATTGCTCACATAGACGTTGACGAGCTCGTTCGGGGGCAAAATCCCATGCCGGGCGAATTTTTACCCGCTCATTATTACGTAGACAATTGATAGCAATGGCATCTTGTAGCAGAATTTCTACTGGTTGCAGGCGGTTGATTTCAGCAATAAGTTGTTCTTCATCGCCTACTTGTAACAAGTGAAAACGGCCACCACTTAAATCGACCCAAGCGAGGCCATATTGCTTCGCCTGAGGATGAATGGCAAGTAATATATTGTCGCGCCGCGCATCGAGAAGCGCCTCATCGGTTACTGTTCCTGGCGTGATAATACGGGTGACTTGGCGTTCAACAGGGCCTTTGCTCGTAGCTGGATCCCCAATTTGCTCGCAAATGGCGACAGATTCACCTTTCTTTAATAAGCGTGCCAGATAATTTTCAACCGCGTGATAAGGAACACCAGCCATTGGTATTGGTTTATCGGCCGATTGCCCACGATGAGTTAAGGTGAGATCGAGCAGTTGCGCTGCCCGTTTGGCATCATCATAAAAAAGCTCATAAAAATCACCCATGCGATAAAGGAGAAGCATATCAGGGTAATCGGCTTTGATGCGTAAATATTGCTGCATCATGGGAGTATGACTAACAGACATGACACTCTAAGGCGATAAGTTTGGGGAGATTCTAGCAAAAGCAGTTGAACAAGTCAGTAAAACATAGCTTGGTATCAATGTCTGGATTAGCAGGGCAAGCTAAATTTTCCTACTGGTTTGTCATGGTTGCTTTTTCCAAAAGCAATCGGGATTCGAATCGCGATGCTAGCAATTCATTCGTAAAAAGCCAAAATTATAGAGACTGTAAACAGATGTCACTCCCGTAAGAGAGCATTTCTGATATAAAAATTAATATTCCGATTTGCCAATTACGGTAAAATTGGCCATTATGCTAGGCTACCTTTTTATATGACATTTTTTTCAGCAATGGAGAGCATGGCCTATGAAATTTGATGCCCTTGTGCTTGGCGGCGGAATTGTTGGTGTATCGGTTGCCACTCATTTACAAATGCGCGGACGTTCGGTTGCTTTGGTGGATCTGAAATTTCCAGGAAGTGAAACCTCGTTTGGCAATGCTGGATTAATTCAGCGTGAAGGTGTGTATCCTTATGCTTTCCCAAGAGATATTGGTTCCCTGATTAAATATGCTTTGAACCGCTCACCGGAAGCCAGATATCACTTAACTTCTCTACTAAAATTGGCACCTTTTCTATGGAAATACTGGTTTCATTCTCATCCATCCCGCCACGCCGAGATTGCTCGCTCTTATGCAACGCTAATCCAATATAGTTTATCGGAACATCATTCGCTGGCTGAGGCAGCAGACGCTAAACATTTGTTTCGCTCCGGAGGGTGGCTTAAAGTTTTTCGTAGCGCGAAAAAGCAGGATATTGAAACAAGGTTTGCTGAAAAATGCCTGGCTGAGCATGGCGCCAAATTTGAGGAATTGAATGCCGAAACCTTACGTCAGATTGAACCCGATCTGGATCAATCTTTGTTAGGCGCCCTTCGTTATACGCAGTCTGAGGCGGTCAGTGACCCTGGTGCGTTGGTCGCTGCTTATGCAAAGCACTTTGAGCGTATTGGTGGGCGCTTCTTCTTTGGAGATGCCTGCAAGCTATCTGATCAGTGGACACTCAAGACAGAGCAGGGCGAGATTAAAGCAGATTCTGCTGTGATTACCTTAGGACCATGGTCGGATATATTAAGTGCTCGATTGGGCTATCGGTTCCCACTGGCTGTTAAACGTGGATACCATATGCATTATGATATGAAACCGGATACATGCCTCAATCACCCGGTGTTGGATGTCGAAAATGGCTATGTTATGGCGCCAATGACACGCGGGATCCGGCTAACGACGGGCGCTGAATTTGCGCGTCGTGACTCGCGAAAGACGCCAGTACAACTTAACTGTGTAGAGCCTATTGCACGCACGCTTTTCCCTATTACCAAACGACTTGAAGAAAAGCCCTGGATGGGTTGCCGTCCATGTACCCCGGATATGCTTCCCATTATTGGCCAGGCACCTCGCCATAAAGGGCTATGGTTTGCTTTTGGACATGCCCATCATGGCCTGACTTTGGGACCGGTTACGGGACGTTTGGTTGCGGAGATGATAACGGGCTCCGATTTGATAACGAATCCCTTACCATTCAGTGCGAATCGTTTTAGCGCATGATGTTTGGATGTTTGTAGAATTTATAGATTCCTAAATTCACACTATAGTATTTATAAGCGGATAATTAGAGCCAAGAGGATTATGAAACGTAACTGGGATATGATTAGAAATATACTCTTCAAAGTGGAAGAGCTTTCACCAAATGCACTGTTGACGTTAGACAGTTTTCCTATGGATGAACACAACGAAATTTCCTACCATTTGGAAATACTGGAAGAAGCGGGATTAATCAAAGGCAAAATCCATAAAACACCAGGCGGTTCTCCGCATGGGTTCCATTTGATTCGCCTGAGCTGGCTTGGGCATGATTTTTTGGAGTGTATTCGTTCCGATGCGATATGGAAACAAATCAACGATCAGCTTGGTTCCAAAAAAGTGGGCATGAGTATTGAAAACATTATGATGATATCTCAAGGTATTTCAAAAAGACTGTTATCTTAATAATCATTTTTTCCCCTGGTATTAATCACCAATAGCCATGCAGCATTAAAATGCCAGTTTTAATTGCTGCCAATAGAGGTTATAAAGTGCCAAAGTCTCTTCACCAACATCGCGTTGAAAGTGGCCGCGCTTAAGTGTTTCGGCTGAGGGGTAGACAACCTTATTTTCACTCACTGATTTAGGTAATAATTCGCGTCCTTTCGCATTGGTAATCGCATGCCCTTCGGCGAGTGCAATTTTCGCACTGATTTCAGCCTGGAGCATGAAATTAATAAATTGATAGGCTTCATCAGGATGTGGCGGGCTAAGAGGCATTGCCAAACAATCAACCCAAATTACAAAGCCATCGTTGGGATAAACGAAGTCAATTCTGTTATTTTCGGCATGCGCTTTAAAAGCATCCCCATTCCAGGCAGAGCCGGCTATGGCATCTTCATCGATCATAATGGCCTGAATACTGTCACTGGCAAATAATTTGATATTAGGAACAAGTGCCAGTAGGCGTTGATAGGCCGCTTCAATGTGTTTGGGATCGCTATCATTAGGATTAAAGCCGAGGCTCATCAAGGCAATAGCAAACACTTCTCTTGAGTCATCAAGCAACATCAATTGCCGGCGCCAACGACTTTGCCAGAGAGTATTCCAGCTACGTGGTGTCATTTTGACGAAGTCTCGATTGAAAAAGATGCCCGTAGCCCCCCAAATTAAAGGCACACTGTAACGGTTGCCTGGATCATAGTTATTATTGGTAAAGCGCTCATCCAAATTGGCAAGATTAGGTAAGCGAGTTTGATCAAGTGGCGTGAGCATACCTTGTCTTTGCATGCGCTCAACATAATAAGCAGAGGGAAGGATGACATCATAAATACTTTTGCCACTTGCTTTTAATTTGGCGTACATCGTTTCATTACTGTCATACGTAGAAAAATTAACCCTAATCCCTGTTTGTTGTTCAAATTGTTGTATGACCTTTTTGGGAATTTCTCCTCCCCAGACGTAGACATTGACCACTTTATTGGCATGGGCAGAAAAAGAGGCCGTTATCATTAGAAGAAAAAAGAGTAGAATTTTCATACTGATTTACCCGATAAGCGATGTGAAATGATAACTAATACCATCGATATCAGCAGAGTAATCGTACATAAGGCATTCAGCTCCGGGGTTACACCTGCTCTAACCAGGGAATAAATGGTGAGCGGTAAGATATTAAAATCAGGACCAGCAACAAAGTAGCTGATAATGACATCATCGAACGATAAAGTGAAACAAAGCAAAAAGGCACTTAAAACGCCTGGCCATAATAAGGGCAGCAGAATTTTAGTTAAGGCAATCCAACGACTCGCTCCTAAATCCAGGGCACTGAAATAGATATTGGGATCAAGGGTATGAATGCGGCTATTGATTGTTAACACCACAAAAGGAATGCAGAACGTGATATGCGCAATTAATAAGCTTGAAAAGCCTAAAGGAATATTGCTGGCATTAAAAAATAAAAGCAAGGCGACACCAAGAACCAAATCCGGAATAATAATCAACAATAATAATAAGGCATACAGGAAATGGCTGTGCTTACTGCGAAAGAGAAATAGATGGACGCAGGTTAGTACGCCTATCGTAGTAGCTGCAATGGATGCGCCGAGTCCTAACAGAATGGAATGTAGAAAAGAGGACCATAACCCGCGATCATGAAAAAGTTCTATATACCAACGTAAAGAGAAGCCATGCCACTGCAGGGAAAATTTGGTGTTATTGATTGAGTAAACGATCAAAACCAAGATAGGAAAATAAAGTATGAGATAAACAAGACTCAAAAATGTTTTTTGCGCCAAGGCCTTCAATGCAATACCTCCTTACTCTGGCGACGATAAATAATTAATAAAATCAGTAAAAGGACTGTTAATACCACCGAGGTTGCTGAGCCCTGCGGCCAATTCTCTAACACCAGAAACTGATCTTGAATTAAATTACCTAACAAAATAGAGCGAGCCCCGCCCAGTACGTTAGGGATGTAAAACAAAGTCATTGCGGGTAATAACACCAATAAGCAGCCTGCAATAATACCACTGGCGGTATTGGGTAAGAACACGCGAAAAAATATAGCCCATTTATTGGCTCCTAAATCCTTCGCTGCTTCAATCAGTTTGAAATCAAAACGCTCCATGTTGGTAAAAATAGGTAAGACCATAAAAGGAAATAAGTTATAAACCAGCCCGCTGATAACTGCAAAATTGGAGTATAGTAAAGCGAGTGGGGTATCGATCAAATGTAATTTCAACAGAATGGCATTGATAATTCCTTTGGATTTGAGTATGGCAATGAGTGAATAAGTACGTACAAGCGAACTCGTCCAAAAGGGAATAATAATCAATAATAACAATAACGATTGATGTTTTGATTTAACCAGTAAATAGCTAAAAGGGTAGGCAATTAGTAAGCAGCATCCCGTAGTAACGAAAGCAATTAATAGGGAACGAAAAAAAATCTTGGCAAAGACAGGGGTTAGCAGGGCGGTGTAATTGGTTAATGTAAAGGGTAAGCTCACCAGATGGCTGCTATCTCGCGATAAAAAACTGGCTATCAAGACCAAACCTAAGGGAATAAAACTAAAAATGAATAGCCAGGTATAAGTCAAGTAAAGAGACGGTGATTTAACGTTCATCTTAATTCTCAGCACCAGGATTATTGATGTTCATAAGGTAATAGGACTTCCCAGCCGGGTAACCACTCTACCCAAACCGTTTCATTGGCCACATATTCCAGCTTATCATCGTCCTCATCAAAAAATTCCGATGCATTGATGATTTTTCCAGAGGGTAGTTCTACTTTGAGATCAACGGTAGACCCTTTATAGACAATATCGACTATCTTGCCCGGCAGCATTTCTTGCGTATCTTCTACTTCATTAAGACTCCACACCCGAATATCCTCAGGTCGAATGATTAGATGTGCTTTATCACCTGGCTTAAACCGAGCTGTGTTTTTACAGCGTAGTGTAACGGATTCAATTTTGGTGAGTAAGTCTTGCTCATCCAGGGCATCCACAGTGATATCGAAAATATTGGCTTCACCGATGAACATTGCCACATGAAGATTGCTTGGCGTTTCATACACTTCCCTTGGTGTACCGATTTGCTCAATATGACCGTGATTAAAGATAACAATCCTGTCCGACATGGACAGGGCTTCTTCCTGATCATGGGTGACGAAAATAAAGGTCATCTTTAACGCTTTTTGCAATTGCTTAAGTTCATATTGCATGTCTTTGCGTAAGCGGTAATCCAGCGAGCTTAAGGGTTCATCAAGTAGTAAGACTTGTGGTCGATTGATTACTGCACGAGCAATTGCGACACGTTGTTGCTGGCCACCACTTAATTGTTTGATGTTACGTTCACCAAAGGCTTCTAATTGCACCAGACGCAGGGTTTCTGTAACTCGCTGCGCAATTTCGCTTTCCTTAACACGTTTACAACGCAAGGCAAAGGCGACATTTTCATAAACGGATAAATGGGGAAATAAGGCATAACTTTGAAAAACGGTATGAACATCACGTTTTTGTGGCGGCAATAAATTAACGCATTGGCCATTAATATAAATAGCGCCAGCTGTAGGCTGCTCAAAGCCTGAGATCAAACGCAGCAGGGTAGTTTTTCCACAGCCGGAGGGACCAAGCAGAGTCAGGAATTCGCCGTTGTATACTGATAAAGAAATATTATTCAGTATCGTAGCACCACCATAGACTTTATCGATCTGCTTAATTTCTATAAGAGGGGTGTTGTTCATGCTTGCGCCGCACAAAATAGAAGAATTATGCGGTTTGCAGGATGGCTTGTCCAGTGCATTGTATCTTTTGCATGCAGATGGGAATCGGGTGATTCCCATCTGCGCGAGGAAGACAATGTCGTTTTGTAGATACGGATGCCGTGCATAAGGCACGGCAGGTTGACAGATTATTGCCAGCTTGAAATAGGTTGATAGGGTGGTTCCCCACTACAAGTTTGGGATATACCACCGTTATTACAAATAACGAGTCCCGTTTCATCTGTGGAGAAAACCCCACCTTGCCATAAGCAGCAACCCTGCAATTTTTCTAAATCCATCACCGCATGTCGAGTACAATAGCAGGATGAGAAATAGCCATTATTACACACGTAGCGACCTGCTGATGAATCGCAGTAATTAATACCACCCATATCACCACAGCATACAGTTTTAGCACAGCTTGGTATGTAAGGTTGGTCGTATCTACATCGAGGGTCATTAGGCGAAATAATCTCGGCGTTTACAGAGAAAGCAAGAAAAAAAAAGGTGATGGCAAGCAGACAACACTTTAGGCGCATGAGGGATCCCATCAATTAATATTTTTCTAGCATACCATAGGTACGGAATTAAAAAGAAGTTATCTTATTGATCTAACAATGACATTATTTTTGAGGGCTCCTTTTGCTTCATTCGTAAAAGATTGGTTTAAGCCTACAATGACGACTGTTAAAACCCTGGCTGCTTGCAACGGGGTTATTTGTTTTTCAATGTCTTGAGACAATCGATGAGAAGCTAGTCTTCAACTGCATCAAGTATCGGGATCGTTTTTTCTAATTCTTGCATGTCCAATTCCACTGATTCAATTTTTTGAAAACGTTGGGTAATTTTTTTAGCCGAAGTACTGACTTCACTGACATCCTGATGAGCAAGATCAATATGTTTGGATAATTTGTCCATTCGTTTTTCAAAACGTTGGAAATCATCGGCCAAGGCATGCAAATGTTTCTGGATGATATGGATTTGTTTACGGGTGGCATCGTCTTTTAGAACAGCTCTTGCTGTCGTTAAGACAGCCATTAAGGTGTTCGGTGAAACAAGCCAGACTTTCAATCGTTGGGCGAGGGCAATCACTTCTGGGTAGTTGGCATGAATTTCGGCAAAAATAGCTTCGGCTGGAATAAACATGACTGCGCCATCGGTGGTTTCATTAGGGATAATGTATTTTTCAGCGATGTCTTTGATATGTTTTTGCAAATCTTGACGAAATTGTTGTTGCAATGATTTTCTCTCAACGGAGGTCGCATCCGTATTCATCAGCTTTTGGAAAGTTTCCAAGGGAAATTTGGCATCAATGACGACATTGCCTGTCGGCTCAGGAAGGAACAAAATACAATCCGCTCTTTTTTGATTGCTCAGTGTGTATTGCATACGATAATGGGTGCTGGGAATCATATTAGCAATCAACGTTGATAATTGGACTTCACCAAAAGCACCGCGTGCCCGTTTGTCTACCAAGACATCTTGTAAACTGACCACATGGGAAGACAACTCCGTAATTTTTTTCTGTGCTTCATCAATAATGGTCAAGCGCTTAACGACATCAGTGAATGTTGAGGATGTTTTCTCAAAGCCTTCGGTTAATTTATGATTCACTTGCTGGGTGAGGCTATGAAGATGATTGCGTATTTCTTCTGTCAACGTTTGCAGATGAGAGGAGAGCGAACTGGCATGCTGTTTAAAGCTGTGGCTCATTTGTTCCCTGACATCGGTCATTTGCCGTTGTACAATGTCACTGATTAATTGCTGGCTCGTTAACTGACCCTGCATAATTTTTTCGCTAATACTATGCTGATTCGCTTGGTAACCTTGTTGCAATTCAAGATGCAGCTGATGCAACTGGTTAGTGAACAATTGCTGTGTTTTATCGAGCTGGGCTTCAGTGTATTGACGCTGTTGGTATTGACGGCGGATAAGCCACAATAAAAGACAGAATTGGAGGGCAATCGCTATGGCGATACCCTCAAGCAATGAAAAATCAGCAAAATAAGCCATTATTCCCCTAGCTTGGTGAGTGCAATCGGCGTATCAAATTCAAAAACCTGTTTTAATTGACCCAAATCGGTTAAATGAATATAGCCAAGATAATAAGGTGCTTTATAATTACTTTTTAGCTCGGAATCAAATGAAAAATCCAAATTATGGAGACCGGCAGTTAGCCATGCAGAAGTTTGCGCTGTTTGCATGGGGTGTATTTTTCCTGCTTTATCACTACCATAAAGAACGACTTGCAAGGCGTAGCGGCTATCAGTAGCTGCTTCAACGCTCGCAGAAAAAGTTAGCGGGCCAGTTCCTGTTTTTTTGATTTCCCGAATCGCTGCGGAGGGAATAATATAAGAAAAAGCAGAATGCCCTTGTCGCTTAATGGTTTGCGCATTAAGTGTTGTAGTCGTTTTGACTTCCACATACCAATTCCCTCCCTGGCTATCTTTATCACATAGGAGGGTTGCATGCCCTTCGTAGTTTTCATCTTCTATTTTTTCCAGATTTAAAGGAATGGTGTCCCCACTTGCATTGACTAAAGAAGCATCAATGGCATCAATGCGGTAATGCTGTTCCTCATCTTGAAAAGAAATGGTTGCCACTAATTCATCTCCGTATTGATAGTGAGCCTTATCCGTCTTGACGTGTAAATAGGTTTTTGCATCCTTATCAAAAACGTGGATAAGGTAATTTTCATCATCTTTTAAGCCAGGTGTAGAACTACTTAAGACAAATTCCCCGGCACCTAGTTCCGGTTTTAATTGTAAGAGAATGAGATCGCGACCATTAAAGAAAGTATTTTGTAGCGCTTCTTCTTTGGAAAATAAGGAAGAGGCTTCAAGGAGGGTCAAATCAAGACCCTTACTATTTTTAATGCGAAAGTCAGGTTTGGCAGGTAATTTTCGATTTAAAGGTGTAATACGAATAATGGCTCCAGGTGCTTGTGTATTGATAACAAGCCCCTTTTTTAATTGTCCAAAGGTTGTTTTTATCTTGTATTTACGGCTTTTTTGTTGATGCTTTGTTTTATGCCCTAAAGGATTATTATTGGTTGGCCAACTTGTACTGAGAGTCTCTCGTGGGAGATTTTCACAACGCTTGCAATCATAGGGTTTAAGTGCTTGCTGCGGGAAGGTCATTGCCTGCGCTTGTAGTGCCCCTAATAAGATTAAAACAAATAGCTGACCTCTCATTGAATTGCTCCTTGTGCAAATAGTGCTTTCCGTAGAATATCGTCCAAACCAAAGCATGAATGGCGGCTTTGATTATGGCTCAAAGGGGTTTGTTGTTTCGTTTTTTGCCAATCATAAAACCAGAAAAGACCAGCGGTCATTTGTGAATCACAATCCAAAAAACCATCTGAGCAGTCATCCAGATAACGTTGGGTGATTTTTAATGCCGCATTCAATAGATATTGATTGCAATAGCTTTCCTTGTCTAGCGGTGAGGCATTAACATCGGAGCCGACAATGACGTGAAAAGGAATTGGTAAAGAAGGTCGTCCTTTACTACCAAATAACATTTCATCATTAAAGAGCGCCATATCGCCAACGCGCTGTTGCTTTACCGAATCATTGCGATAACCGAGCAACCAGGCTACCTCATCCTCAAACCCATTGCCATCAATTGCTTCGTCAGCTAATGGTGTACCGCCACTGGACGGTGCAATAGCAATGACGTGATGGATTTTCTTAGACAAAAGCATGAAACGCGGATCATAGGTGGGATTGGAAAGGATCCAACGCATGACATTTGCACCATTCGAATGGGTATAAACCGTCAAATGTTTAATTTGTTTTTCATGAACAAATTCGAGTAATTGGCTAGCCAGACATCCTGCGGCTTCTTCATGCCACATGTAATGGCTAAAATCGCAATGAACGATGTAGTGGTTTGCTGGATTGGGAAGCGCTGAAGCCAGTGAATTGATAAAACTCCTTTTCCAATAACCACCATCAGCATCTTCGCGATGGTCATTGGTGCCATGTACAAAAGCAATACCCATATTCTTATCTGGTGTTTCCGAGTATGCTCCAAAAGAAACCAGAAAAAGAAAAAAACAGACAAAAAAACGCGGGAAGTCCATTTCATCATCCTTGTTTAAAAGTCAATCACACCCATCTATAACACACTCATCTGCCTGACAGCAAGATTAAAAAATAACAATAAAATTTAACACCTTAAATGTCGAATTATTGGCTTTTTAAGTCCTAATTGTCATTCCATTGGCAAGAAAAAAATTAGGATGTCTCTGAGGGATTGAGAGCGGGGCGTAATTAGGATTATTTTCCTTAATTTAGTTCAGCAACCTCACATTGTGATTGGTATTATTACATCAAAGAGGGCGGTTACCCCATGCTGATGGAATAGCTATTGCAAAAGCAAAGTGCCTGCGATGCATACAACCAGGGTTAGAGATTGGTTGTATGCACATGAGGGTGGTATTTAATCTGGATTTCACTGCAAAATAAATTTCTATTCGGGTCGCCTGTAGGGTGGTTTCCTTTTAGGGAAAAGCGGGCGCTCTTTAACGCCTCCAGAAACATTTTCTAAATCACCGGGTTTAATTTTGCTAGCCTCTTTTGACTCTTTCATCTGTTTTTTGGTTATCTTGGGCATGAGAATCTCCTAAAAAATTAGGTATTTTGAGTATAGCAGTTGTAGGTTGATGTCCTTGCCTGCTCCCAGGTCGGGCCAGGGGGGCCGCTTACTTTTAAAAGAACACGAGGGAAGGCGTGACTGTTCCTGTCCAGGCAGTGGATTATTGAAAACATTCATGGGCTTTAAGCGCTTTACTTGCGTAAAAAGCTAACAAACTTTCAAAGTCACGTCGAAAAAATGGGGGGTATGCCGTTTCTTGAGACGGAAACGTTGAAAAAAGAGGAGTAAATCGAATACCATGGCTTCAGCCATCATTGCCTCCTTGGGAGCTAATTGTGGTTAGCTGGTAGTTGTTTATTAATTTAAAAACGCGCTTAACTCTTTTTTATTCCGCAGTGAGTCGCAACAGAAAATTGAGTGTTTTCTTAGCACTCCCTGTGGAAAACCGCCCTAGTTAATCTTAAAAGGATAGTTGATGAATGAATGAGGATATTCTCAATCAAATCAAAATGTTAAAAACTCGTATCAGAGATTATGATTATCACTATTACGTACTCGACGACCCCTTGGTTCCTGATATTGAATACGACCGCTGTTTTAAGGAATTACAGGCACTGGAATCAGAATATCCACACTATGTCAGTGCGGATTCGCCTACACAACGGATCGGTGGTAAACCTGCCGGTGCTTTTGAACCGGTTTTGCACCAGCAACCGATGCGTTCGTTGGGGAACGTTTTTTCTACAGACGAGTTGCAAGCATTTATGAAACGGGTCAGTGATCGTCTGGAGATGGATGAGAAAGCATTGCTCTTTACTTGCGAGCCTAAACTGGATGGCTTGGCTGTCAGTCTCACCTATAAAAATGGGGTATTACATTGTGCGGCTACACGGGGTGATGGGGCTGTGGGTGAAAACATCACCAATAATATTCGAACGATTGCAGCTGTTCCATTAAAATTATTGACCGAGAATCCCCCTGAGCTGATTGAGATTCGTGGGGAAGTGTATATGCCGAAGGCCGGTTTTGAAGCCTATAACAAAAAAGCACGGGCTCATGGTGAGAAAACCTTTGCTAATCCCAGAAATGCGGCGGCAGGCAGTTTACGCCAATTAAATCCTGCAATTACTGCAAGTAGGCCTTTGGCGATTTACTGTTATGGTATTGGTGGTTATGAGCCGAAAAATTGGTCATTGCCAACTAGCCATTTTGAGCGTTTGCAATGGTTGCAGAGTTTGGGTTTTCGGGTTTCTGCTGAAACTAAAACGGTGCACGGTTTTGCCGGTTGTCTTGCCTTTTATGAATCGATGTTAGAGAGACGAGCATCGTTACCTTATGAAATTGATGGTGTGGTTTACAAGATCGACGATATCGAGTTGCAGGAGGAGTTAGGCTACGTAGCTCGTGCACCACGGTTTGCCTGCGCCCATAAGTTTCCTGCCAGTGAGGAAATGACTCAGATCCATGCCGTTGATTTTCAGGTCGGACGGACTGGGGCATTAACACCCGTTGCACGATTAAATCCTGTGAGTGTGGCGGGTGTTACCGTCAGTAACGCGACCTTACACAACATGGATGAAATCAAACGCAAAGATATTCGTATCGGCGATACGGTGGTTGTCCGCCGTGCGGGTGATGTGATTCCGGAGGTTGTTTCTGTTGTATTGGAAAAACGGCCTGAAGATACACAATTGATCCAGATGCCGACTCATTGCCCGGTTTGTGGTGCAGGCGTTTTCAGGGAAGAAGGAGAGGCAGTCGCCCGTTGCACTGGCGGATTGTTCTGTAAGGCGCAACTCCAACAAATGTTATGGCATTTTGCTTCGAGACGGGCGATGGCGATCGATGGCTTGGGTGAAGTTCTTATCGAGCAATTAATCGACCAGGAAATTGTCCGCGATGTCGCTGATTTATATACCCTGGATCTGGATACTTTAGCTAACCTCGAGCGGATGGGGAAAAAATCGGCAGAGAATTTATTGACTGCCATTGAGCAAAGTAAGCAAACAACCTTTGCCCGCTTTCTCTACGCCTTGGGCATTCGGGAGGTTGGGGAAGTGAGCGCGCGCGTATTAGCGACTGAGTTTTCTGATATTGAATCGTTAAAAAATGCCACAGCAGAACAGCTCATGGCACTGCGAGACATTGGGCCTATTGGTGCTTATCATGTGGTGCACTTCTTTGCCCAATCCCATAATGTTGAGGTCATTAATAAGCTCTTGGCTCAAGGCGTGCATTGGCCGAAGGAAGAGCGCAAACAATTGGATGTTAATCATCCTTTCCACGGGAAGACAATGGTACTGACAGGAACATTGACTAGTATGGGGCGTGAAGATGCCAAAGCACGTCTCTTGGCAGTTGGAGCCAAGGTTGCAGGCAGTGTATCGGCCAAGACTGATTTTGTAGTCGCAGGTAGTGAAGCCGGTTCGAAACTTGATAAAGCCCAGGCGCTTGGTGTTAAGGTGTTGGATGAGGATGAATTTCTTCGTCAACTTTGATAGAAAGATCGCTCCCCCTCTCCGCGAAAGAAACTGGATTAAGGTCGATAAATAAGGCTCTTCGCGGGAGAGGGACTGGCTAAGTCGATGTGAAAACGCTGGTCTGCGTACTTGACTAAAGCCTTAGCGGCTCACATCATAAGACCTTTGAATTATCGTATATCAGGATTTGTACTTTGACAGTATTCTCCAGACAAGGGATCGTATTCTTAATACTGTTTAGTACGTTGCTTACCTCCTATGCCGGGTGGGTATTAAACAATCCTTATCCAGAAGACGAGCGTTTGCAGAAAATTTTTTATTCATCTTTCAACGAGCAACCCAAAACACTCGATCCAGCTAAATCTTATTCCAGCAACGAATACCAATTCACATCGCAAATTTATGAGCCGGTATTGGAATATGATTATTTGCTGCGCCCTTACAAACTGGTGCCTCTAAATGCCACCAGCATGCCGCAAGTCCGGTATTTCGATCGTTCAAACCGGGCGCTTTCCAATCCTGATGAAGGAGAGGTTGCTTATTCAAGCTACACCATTCATATCAAGCCAGGTATTTTCTTCCAACCGCATCCGGCTTTGGCGAAGGATGGAAAGGGTAATTACCGTTATCTTCAATTATCGGCTGATTATCTTGATGAGAATGATATCAGCAGTTTATCTGATTTCGAATATACAGGAACGCGGGAGCTTCTTGCCGATGATTATATTTATGAAATCAAGCGGCTGGCCAATCCAGCGGTTAATTCGCCGATCTATGGGTTAATGAGTGAACACATCATTGGTTTTAGGGAGTTTGCCAGTATCTTGCCAATGATGATTAATCCGGACGATTTTGTCGATTTAAGAAAATATGGCATGGCTGGTTTGCGCAAAATTGATGATTACACGTTTGAGATTACCCTCAAGGGGCAGTACCCGCAATTTTTGTTTTGGCTGGCTATGCCTTTTTTTGCTCCAGTCCCCTGGGAAGCGGATCGTTTCTATTCACAACCTGGAATGGATGATAATAATTTAGGGTTTGATTGGTATCCCGTTGGCACAGGTCCTTTCATGCTCAGTGAAAATAATCCGAACAAGCGGATGGTGCTGAGTAAAAATCCCAATTTTCGTGAGGACTATTTTCCTTCTCATGGTGGGCAAGAAGATAGGGATGCGGGTTATTTATCGCATGCCGGTGAGCGCCTGCCTTTAATTGATCAAGCTGTTTTTACCTTGGAAAAGGAATCGATCCCGAGATGGAATAAGTTCATGCAAGGTTATTATGATACGTCGGGAGTGAGTGAGGATAGCTTTGATCAGGCGATTCAAATCAGTTCGACGGGTGAACCAAGGCTCACACCCTCTATGGTCGAAAAGAAAATGACTTTGACCCAAACCACTGATCCAGCCATTTATTATTTGGGTTTTAACATGCTGGATAGTGTGGTCGGGGGAACTAGCGAACGAGCACGCAAATTACGCTTAGCGATTTCGATTGCCGTCAATTTTGATGAGAATATTGCCATTTTTTATAACGGTCGTGGTAATCCTGCACAAGGTCCAATTCCACCGGGCATTTTTGGTTATAAGGAGGGGAAAGAAGGCATTAATCCTTATGTGTATCGATGGGAAGGAGGCAGAGCAAAACGGCGTAATATTGCTGATGCCAGGGCTTTAATGCGTGAAGCAGGCTATCCAGGTGGACGCAATCCCAAAACGGGAAGAGCGTTAATTTTACATTATGATGTACCCATTACTGGCGGGCCCGATGATAAAGCGCAACTTGATTGGATGCGCAAGCAATTGGCTAAAATTGGCATTGATCTGAATGTGCGGGCGACGCAGTATAATCGTTTTCAGGACAAGATGCGGAGTGGTAATGCGCAAATTTTTAGTTGGGGTTGGAACGCTGATTATCCTGATCCGGAAAACTTTTTATTCATGCTTTATACGGCCAATGGTAAGGTGAAACATGGCGGTGAAAACGCGGCTAATTATTCCAATCGTCGCTATGATCGTTTATTTGAATTAATGAAGAATCATCCTAATGATCCGCAACGGCAATTACTCATTGATAAGATGGTTGAGATTGTCAGGCATGATGCACCTTGGGTGTGGGGAATCAATTCGGAAACTTTGATTTTAAGTCAACAGTGGGTTTCAGCCACGAAGCCTAGCACCTTTAGTCGTAATACCCTGAAGTACCTTGCTGTTGATGTGGATTTGCGTAATGAATTACGGGATCGTTGGAACAAGCCGGTGTTTTGGCCCTTGGGTTTGTTATTGTTATTATTTGTTTTAACTTTACTACCCTTGTTGATTGCTTATCGCCGCAAAGAGAAGCAGAGCGCTGTGAGAATCAAATGATGACCTATTATTTATTGCGTCGTATTGTTTATGCCATTCCTATTTTGCTGGGTATTAACGTGATCACTTTCGCCTTATTTTTTATGGTGAACTCACCGGATGATATGGCGCGTATGCAGTTAGGGCAAAAATATGTGAAGCCAGCAGCGATTATGCAGTGGAAAGTGCAACGAGGCTATGATTTGCCTCTTTTTTATAACGCTGAAAAATCAGGACTTAAACAAGTGACAGAGACTCTTTTTTTCCAAAAATCACTGCGCTTGTTTGCTTTTGATTTTGGCATTTCTGATGGCGGCAGGGATATTAGCTATGATATTTCCCATCGCATGTGGCCTAGTTTGGCGATTGCGATTCCTATCTTACTGTTTGGGATGCTGGCTGATATTATTTTTGCGATGTCGATGGCTTTTTTTCGTACAACCTACCTGGATTTAAGTGGTGTTGTTATTTGCATTATCCTCATGTCCATTTCCAGTCTTTTTTATATTATCGGCGGCCAATATATTTTCGGTAAGGTACTGCGATTAGTTCCTATCTCTGGGTATGATGATGGTTTAGATAGTATTAAATTTATTGTTTTGCCAGTACTCGTTGCAGTCTTGGCGGGGGTAGGCGCCGGTTCGCGATGGTACCGCACTTTATTTTTGGAAGAAATGAATAAGGATTATGTGAAAACAGCACGTGCAAAAGGATTATCAGAATCAATCGTCTTGTTTCGTCATGTGTTAAAAAATGCACTTTTACCTATTCTGACGGGTGTTGTCGTGATTATTCCTTCCTTATTTATGGGAAGTTTAGTGCTGGAATCATTTTTTGGCGTGCCAGGATTAGGCAGCTATATTATTGATGCGATTCAGCAACAGGATTTTGCTATTGTCAGGGCCATGGTGTTTTTAGGGTCAATTCTCTACATTGTAGGCTTAATCTTGACTGATATTTCTTACACACTAGTTGATCCGCGTGTGAGGTTGAGCTGAGATGGAACTCTTATGGACCGATCAATGTTTTCTTGGCGTGTTAATCGTTAGTTTAATAATCACGCTTGTCAGTTTACGTAAAGTGCATACCAGACAGGCCTTTAAGCGCATTTTTAGAAGGCCTCTGGCTGTAAGTGCCGGTATTGTCCTGTGTTTTTTTCTCGCTATTGGTGTTATCGATTCCATTCATTTGCACCAAAACGACTCTGTGCTGGATCGAGTAATGGCACCGTTGGGAGCCAGTTTTGAAAAGACCTATTCAGCCCCGTTAGCACTAAATTTATACAGTGTGGAAACAATTTTGGTTGGCGATAAAGTAGAGCAGGTCTATCCTCGTTTAAAATACCCACCTGCCCAGATAAAAAATGAGGCCGATAAATTCTGGCGAATTAAACAACTATTCGGGAAGGCATTGGCATGGAGTGTCAGCCTGACTCTAGTACTTTGGTTGCTTATGATTGCAGCTAAGAGGGTTACCAATAAGCGCTGGCACTTTAGCCCTAAAAAAGCCGGTGTGGCTGCTCTAGTGACCTTTTTCTTGTGTGCTATGGTTTTACTCTTCAGTTATTGGCTGTCGCGGGAATTGCATCTTTTAGGTACTGGAAAAATCGGGCAGGATATTTTTTATTACACGGTAAAAAGTATTCGTACCGGTCTTATCATCGGTATTCTGACAACCTTGTTTATGTTGCCTCTGGCTTTAATACTCGGCATAGCAGCAGGCTACTTTGGTGGCATCGTTGACGATCTTATTCAATATCTCTATACCACACTTAGTTCAATTCCTGGTGTATTGCTGATTACTGCGTCGGTATTATCGATGCAGACCTACATTGCCAATCACCCGCAACAATTTTCCACCCTGAGTAAAAATGCCGATGCGCGTTTATTTGCGTTGTGCCTGATTTTGGGAGTAACCAGCTGGACCAGTTTATGCCGTTTGCTTCGTGCTGAAGCCTTAAAGCTTAGAGAAGTGGATTACGTGATGGCTGCCCGTGCTTTGGGAAGTAGTTCTTTGACTATACTGCGTAAACATTTACTGCCCAATGTCATGCACATTGTATTAATTACCCTGGTGTTGGATTTTAGTTTTTTGGTGCTTGCTGAAGCGGTACTTTCTTATGTCGGTGTTGGGGTTTCACCAATGACTATCAGCTGGGGCAACATGATCAACGGTGCCCGGTTAGAGTTGGCAAGGGAGCCCCTTGTTTGGTGGCCCATGATCTCAGCGTTCGCTTTTATGTTTACCCTCGTTTTAGCGTCTAACCTTTTTGCTGATGCACTACGGGATGCTTTTGATCCGCATCAAGCAAGAACTTAGAGTTTCTGGAAGTGTCTGTCCGGTTTTGTTTAAAGTTCACACTTTTGTCAAAACCGGAAGCGCTCGTTTTTTCAATCGGTCAGATTAAGCAGAAACTAATTCCTGTTTAGGCAAGCTATACCGAGTTTATCGGCCAGTTGTTATATTGCTTTTTAAACTCGGCAAGGGCTTTCTTTCCAAGCGTAAAATTAATGGTTTTTCTTCTTGGCATTATTGTCGCCTAATAGCCACTCCACACTGACTGCCAGTTCATCAGCAATGGTTTGAATAGATTTGGATTCAAAAATGACGCCATGCAATAGTGCTTCAATTTTAAATTTGGGTAATTTAAATAGTTTGGAGCATGCTTGAACTCGCTCAGTCATTAAACTGGGAACGCCAATTGCATCTAATTCACCCATCAAACGCTCAGATAATAATTTGTTAGACATGGTAGTCTCCTCTTGATTTACTTTTAGTGTAAAACACGTAAGCTTAAGAATTGATTAAGTTAAAATCTGGAGGAGTTAGCTATTATTAGCTTATAAGTGATTGGTATTTTGTATTTTGTATAAGCTCATTGAGGTGAGAGTTAAGAATGGATAATGGATTTTCCCCAAAAACAAAAGGTGGCTACCCGAAATGGGCTAATATTTTTATTAGCGTATGGTTTTTTACCTGGCTATCCAGTTATGCCTATGCAGATATTCGCGTGGGAACTGTTAAATTTGATCCGCCCTATGTTCTTTCCCTCGACCAGGGTTTTGAAATTCAATTGATAAAACTCATTTGTCAACGAATGAATCAGCAATGCACTTTGATACAAATGCCTTATTACCAACTGTTTGAGGAATTACTGAAGGGGTCTATAGACATAGGTATTGACAGTATTCCTTTTTACCTCTCCCCCTCGGGTGGCGATACCTATATTTATTCTTACCCTTATTTACTTAGTAAAGGACAATTTGTCGTTTTGAGAAGTAGCAAAATTAATGCTATCAAGGATATACCGCAGGGATCCACCGTTGGATTAGTTAAAGAGAGTGGGGAACCTGGTCGGGGATTATTTTATCGCTTTTTCGTTGCCAAATACGGTAACACATTTCAAGTTAAACTTTTTGACGATATAGAATCGCTCATCAGTGATTTGTCTAGCGGAAATGTTACTGCAGTATTTTTGGATAATAACGAAGCGAATTATTGGGAACTTAATGGCGGGGATCAGTTTGATGCGCTTGAAACCCCTATGAAAGTTGCTGATGGAATTGGCATTGTTGCTTTGCCCCAAAACCAAGCGTTAATAAACAGTATTAACCAACAATTAATCAACATAGAAAGTGGAAGTGCCTACATTAATTTGTATAACACCTATTTCCATATGGGGAACTAGAGTCTGTTGGCATTTCTACTATCTTGGCCGAAAAGCTAGCGAAATGGCAACAGACCCTGGTAAGTTATAACTAACTATAGTTGAGCAAAATGTTTTTTATTACAGCATAATCTCTTTTTGTTCCAAAGATGGGCGAGCCTATGAGAAGGTGAGCTACCATTTTTTGGTGTTTTCATGCTTGCTCTACCTGGTTGTCTTCGGTAGAGTGCAGTCATCATTTTGGCGATAGGTCTTTCTTATGCAACCGCGATTCGTTCATTTACGCGTCCATACAGAGTTTTCGATGGTTGATGGTTTAGTACGCATTAAACCATTGATGAAAACCCTTGTTGAAAAAGGGATGAATGCAGTTGCTGTTACCGATTTTTGTAATCTCTTTGCTGCTGTTAAAGTATTTAAAGCAGCGATTGATCGGGGAGTCAAGCCTATTATTGGTGGCGATTTGCCTTGTCATGATCCGGAAAATCCTGAGCAACTGTCGTCTCTCGTTCTCTTGTGTCAAAATGAAACTGGTTACCGCAATCTAACGCGTTTGGTGTCGAAAGCGTATCAAGAAGGGCAATACCAGGGACAACCACGCATTCACCACGATTGGATAGCCGCGTATTCCGAAGGGTTGATTGCGTTATCAGGTGGCCGTAAGGGCTCCATCGGTAAAGCCTTGTTGGCAGGTGATGAGCCAGGTGCTTATGATCTGGCCAAATCGTTTGCAGCAATCTTTCCCAATCGTTTTTATTTGGAAATACAGCGGACCGATCGCTCCGATGAGTCAGAGTATAATGAGCGTATTGTTGCTTTGGCCGAGGAGCTGCATTTACCTCTGGTTGCTACAAATGATGTGTGTTTTATCGCAAAAGATGATTTTGAGGCGCATGAGGCGCGTGTTTGTATCCACGAAGGATTGAGTCTTGCTGATCCCAGGCGTAATCAACAATATAGTGCAGCACAATATTTACGCTCAGCAGACGAAATGGTTGAGTTGTTTAAAGATCTACCGCAAGCGATAGAAAATACCGTCGAAATCAGTAAACGTTGTACCTTAAAACTTGATTTGGGCAACAATTATTTACCTAATTTTCCCATTCCTGACGGCTCAACGGTTGAAGAGTACTTATCCCAATTATCAAAACAGGGTTTGGAAGAACGCCTTGCCCTGATTTTTCGTAATCAATCACCAGACCTCATTCAGAGCGCCCGTTTGCCCTATGACAGGCGGTTGCAAATCGAGCTTGATGTAATCAATGCGATGGGTTTCCCCGGATATTTCTTGATTGTGGCTGACTTTATCCAGTGGGCAAAACAAAATGGCGTACCTGTGGGGCCAGGCAGAGGCTCGGGAGCTGGTTCCTTAGTAGCGTATGCGCTAAAAATTACCGATCTCGATCCCTTGCAGTATGAACTACTCTTTGAACGTTTTCTGAATCCAGAGCGTGTATCGATGCCGGATTTCGATATTGATTTTTGCATGGAAGGGCGCGATAGGGTTATTGATTATGTTGCTGAGAAATATGGTCGGCAAAGTGTGTCGCAAATCATTACCTTCGGTACAATGGCTGCCAAGGCAGTTGTGCGTGATGTAGGCCGTGTATTGGGGCATCCCTATGGTTTTGTCGATAAACTTGCCAAATTAATTCCCTTTGAAATTGGGATGACGTTAAGCAAGGCTCTCGAGGATGAAGAGGAGTTACGGCGCCGTTATCAGGATGAGGAAGAGGTCAAAGAGTTGTTTGATTTGGCCCTAAAACTGGAGGGTATTACTCGTAACGCCGGTAAACATGCGGGCGGTGTGGTAATCGCACCGTCGAAGCTAACCGACTTTACCGCTATTTATTGTGAACAAAACTCCACTCAGATAGTCAGTCAATTTGACAAAGATGATGTCGAAGCAGCCGGGCTGGTAAAATTCGACTTTTTGGGTTTACGAACCCTGACCATTATTGATTGGGCACTTGCCATCGTTAATAAGCAGAAGCGAGAGCAAGGGGAATCGGCTATTGATATCAGTATGATTCCAACCGATGATGAGAAGACCTTTGATCTTTTGAAAGCCTGTCAAACCACGGCCGTATTCCAGCTGGAATCCCGCGGTATGAAAGAATTAATCCATCGCCTGCAGCCGGACTGTTTTGAAGATATTATTGCGTTGGTCGCACTTTTTCGCCCTGGGCCTTTGCAGTCAGGGATGGTGGATGATTTTATTGATCGAAAACATGGCAGAGCAAAAGTCGAGTACCCCCATCCTGATCTGGAACCTATTTTAAAGCCTACGTATGGTGTCATTCTTTATCAGGAACAGGTGATGCAAATTGCCCAGGTATTAGCCAATTATACCTTGGGTGCTGCAGATTTACTCCGTCGTGCTATGGGCAAGAAAAAACCAGAAGAAATGGCACAACAACGAACCATTTTTACTGAAGGAGCTACAGCGCGTGGTGTTAGCGAGCAAACCGCTACCTATATTTTTGACTTAATGGAAAAATTTGCCGGTTATGGTTTTAACAAATCACATTCAGCCGCCTATGCCTTGGTTGCTTACCAAACTGCCTGGCTGAAAGCACATTATCCCGCAGCCTTTATGGCGGCGGTTATGTCATCTGATATGGATAATACCGATAAGGTAGTGACCTTTATTGATGAGTGTGGACAAATGAAGCTCAATGTTTTACCTCCTGGTATTAATACATCAAGCTATCAATTTACTGTCGCTGATAATCAGACCATTCTGTATGGACTAGGTGCTATCAAAGGGGTCGGGGAAGCTGCAATTAATTGTATTGTTGACGAACGAAAAGCGGCTGGCTCTTATCCAGGATTATTTAGTTTTTGCCAACGGTTGGATTTACGCAAAGTCAACCGCCGTGTTCTGGAAGCCCTGATTAAAGCGGGGGCCATGGATGAGTGGAATGTTGATCGTGCGGTTCTCTATGCATCCCTTGAAAAAGCGTTAAAGGTAGCAGATAAGACCCACCAAAACCAAAACAGCGGTCAGACTGATTTATTCGCTTTATTAGAAGATGTAAGTAATCAGGAAGATTATGTTGCCTGTAAACCCTGGCCTGAGATGCAACGCTTAAATGGCGAAAAAGAAACACTGGGCCTTTATTTATCGGGACATCCAGCACAGCAATATTGCCAGGAATTTAAAGGATTTATCAGTTTGATCGCACGACTCAATCCGGCAGCAAGCAAAAAGGCTATGCTATGTGGATTGGTCACTGCAATCAGACGAGTGATGACTAAGCGAGGTAAAAAGCTAACAATTATTGGTTTGGAGGATTCTACTGCCAAATTGGACGTTGTTGTTTTTTCCGAAGTGTATGAAGCCTTACAAACGGATGTCCAAACTGGACAGATGATCGTTGTTGAGGGTGAAATCGCTACTGATGATTATAGTGGTGGCGTCAAAATGACAGCGAATCAATTATATACGATAGAGGAAGCCCGTACGCGTTTTGCTAAATGCCTCCAATTATCCATGACCGCTGCCGACGGAGATAGACTTCCAGCCTTGCAATCCATTTTAAAGGCTAACCAGGGAGGTTGTGTGGTACAAATTCGTTATTCCAACACCAATGCCAACGCTACCTTGACTATGGGTACGAAGTGGTGCGTTAAACCGAGTGATGAACTAGTCCTTCTACTAGCTGATTTATTGGGCCCCGATAAAGTGCAAGTAACCTATTAGCAGGCATCGGTTGAATGCGTCGCCCAACAGGATGGTTATAGGGGGCGTACCTGGGCTTAATCCAATTTTTCTTCTTTAAGTAAATGAAGGAATTCGGTGACTGTTTCCTGGTTCGCTTTTTGGTAGACGCCGCGCCGGCTGATAAATCCTCCGGTTAATTCTTTGAGTTTGAGGGTCATCTCCGCCGTTTTGACACAAACCGCTATGCCATTGATTACAATTGCACCATCAATAGTAAAGTTTTTTTGCCGAGCGAGTAACAACATCGGCAAACCACCTGCCAACAGAACTACTTCTACGCCTTTTGCAATCATCGGTCTAATTTGTTCGGTAAACGCATGAAGCAGTTTTTGATAAACAGACGAATTGGTAAAAGCTTGTTCAAAATCTTGCACTTTTGCCTCGACAGCGCTAACAGCAGTAATTCGTTGTTGCAATCCATAATAGTTAATTTGGTTTTCATGCCAGGGAATGAAAACAGGATTGATGGTGACGAGGCCTATTTTATGTCCCAAGCTGCAAGCATGCAGCATAGTGGACTCACCTAAGCCAATCACAGGAATATCTACGCAGGCTTTTATCTCGTTAATGCCGGGTTCTTGAAAATGACCAATAACAAAAGCATCATAACCCTGTTTTTCGGCTTGCACAGCATTACGAATAGTTTGCATGGCACAGCGAAACTCGGTAAGTGGATGCAGGTTTTTATCTGCAGGGGTTAAGCCATGCACTTCAAACTGAAATTCTTTGTCCGCATACTGATTCAATTGATCTTGTAGATGCTTTAAATAATTTGCTTGCTCAGTGGGGGCAACAAAGCTTTGATACCAAATCCGTTTACGAGTAGTCAAGATAAGATCCTCCATGAACTGATAGTGTAAGCAAACAGGTTAAGCCTTTACTGGAGAGCATACGTCTCGATTCCACCAACCGCCACCCAGTGCCTGAAATAAAGCAGCAGTATCTATAAAACGATTCGCCTGATTTTGTGCAAGCGTAATCAGAGCCTGTTGGTAATTTTGTTGGGCATTTAATACAAATAGATGATCAACTGCTCCAGCTTCCCATTGTTGCTGGGCGATGGCAAGGCTCTTTCGAGCCGCTTGGGTTGCATTGGCTGCTGTCTTTAGACTGATTGCATCAAATTGAATTGCCTTGAGGGTATCGGCAACGTCCTGAAAAGAGGCAAGCACGACACTGCGGTATTGCTCGACAGCTTGTTGATAAGCGGCAATTGCTGCACGTTTTTTATGTAACAGAGCGCCCGCATCAAAGACGGGCTGGGCCAAATTGAGGCCGATATCCCAAAATTTGGTTAATGAGCTAAATAAGGTTCCCAATTCAATCGCAGAGCTACCAGCATCAGCGGTTATCAAAATATTAGGCAGTTGATTGGCAATGGCAACACCAATTTGTGCACTGGCTGCGTGTATTTGCGCTTCAGCGGCGCGGATATCAGGGCGTTGTTGAATCAGACGTGCCGGTATTCCAAGGGGAAGTTTTTCTGGGAGAGTCAGTGAGCTTAGCTCAAATTTCTGCGCAAATTCTTCACTGGGAAAATGACCACAGAGAACAGAAAGTAAATGACGTTGCTGGGCAAGTTGTTTTTGCAATGGGGGTAAAACGGTTTGTGCCTGTGCAAGTGCCGCTTGTTGTGCCGCAACTGCAACGGCACCAATTTGGCCAACGCTTTGTTGCTTTAGCATCATGTCCAGTTGTTTTTGTGCTATAGCAATACTTCGTTGGGTTGCTTTGATTTGTTCCCTGATAGACGCTTCTTGGATAACTGCCATCACCACGTTGGAAGTCAGAGTCAGGTAAATAGCTTCCTGCTGAAAAAGAGCCGTCTCAGCCTGCGCTTGCAAGGATTCAACTTGCCGCATATTGGCACCAAAGACGTCAGGAACATAAGACACTGTAAGTTGAGGGGTTGTTAAACTGTAAACATAGGCATTTGATGCAACGATACTGGACAAGGTGTGTGCAGTTAGATGACGAGTCGGATTCAAATTGGCAGAAACGTAGGGCAATAAAGTAGCACGTTGAGCCATTGCATTTTCTTGGGCTACACGCAAGGCAGCTGCTGCAGCTTTTAGATCGGGATTCGTCTGCAAGGCGGATGCTATCAAATCGTTGAGCGGCTGAGAGTGAAATAGTTTCCACCACTGTGCTGGTATGTCCAAGTTATTGACCAGGTATTGCTTATTTCCTCCTGTAGTTTTTACAGAAATGGTGGAAGCCGGTAATGGTTGAGCGGTGTACTGTTTTATTTTTGGTGGGGGTGGGCGATGAAAATCAGGGCCCATAACACAACTATTTAACATACTGGTTGCTATAAGTGCCGAGAGGAGATGATAGCCTGCATGGCGATACTTTAGTCCCCACGTATTTCTCATGGTTCTTTCCTGTTTGTACGGATTTCTTTTTTAATCTTCCCTGCTATCATGCGCTCTTCAATAAAATAATACAGCGCGGGTAAAAGAAGGAGTGTGAGTGCTGTCGCGGATACCAAGCCACCAACAATCACTGTTGCTAAAGGACGTTGGACATCAGAGCCTAAGCCATGGGTTGTGGCAGCGGGGATCATTCCAATTGCCGCAACGGTGGCGGTCATTAAAACAGGTCGTAATCGCTCCTTGGCACCGTGAATAACTGCTTCTTTCAAGCTGCCCTTATGTTCTTTTTGCCAGCGATTGAGATTGGAAATCATAATGATGGCATTGAGTACAGCGACTCCAAACAGGGCTATGAAGCCGACGGCACTGGATACGTTCAAAGTCATTCCGCGTAGAATGAGGGCAACTAAACCACCAAACATTGCGAGAGGAACTGCGAGAAGGATTAGACCGGGTTGGCGTAAATTACCAAATTGAGAAAATAATAAAACCAACATTAACCCCATCAGCATGGGAATAATGACAGCAAGCCTTGCTTGCGCTCGCTGTTGGTTTTCTAATTGCCCACCCCAAGTAATTTCATAATCAGTATGATCATAGTGAATGTTACGAGCAAGCAGCTTTTTTGCTTCGTTGGTAAAGGATACCAAGTCACGACCCCGCAGGTTTAAACGTACGGTTAGTTGGCGTCGACCCATTTCGCGCGTGATAGTCGTTTGACCTTCTACAAATCTGATTTTAGCGAGCTGTCCTAATGCAACTTGCGCTCCATTCGCTGTGCTCAGTAACATATTGCCAATTGCTTGCGGATTATTGCGGGCGGTTTCATTGAATCTTACTGCGACATCATAACTGCGATCTTCAATATAAATTCGGGTAACTGGACTGCCGCCAATACCGGTTTGAATAAGTGCCATGATATCAGCGATGTCGATTCCTAAACGGGCAATCGCAGCTCTATCAACATCAATGCGAAGCTCTGTCATCGGCGGCTCTTGATCAATAATGACATCTTGGGCGCCAGGGACAGTTTTTAATAGCTGCACAATCGATGTAGCAAGATGTCGGACGCCACGAAAATTATTACCGTATACTTTAACAACCAAGTCACTATGAGCACCCGCTACTTTATCTAATACACCGTCAATCATTGGTTGTGAAAAGGCAACCTGAATTCCGGCTAATTGTGCATACCTGCTTTGGAGATGTTTAATCAACTCTTGTTTGCTCCATCCGGATTTCCAGGTATTGTAAGGATGCAGGGTAATGGCGCATTCGATATGTGAAGGTGTAAAAGGATCGGTACCTTCATCGTTACGTCCGACTTGAGTCACAATATGATCAACTTCTTTGAATTCCATGGTAGCTGCCCGTAATTCGGCAGCCATCTGTGCGGCTTTATCCAGCGAAATACCGGGAGGAAGAGTGACCTGTAACCAGATAGAACCCTCATCAAGATAAGGCAGAAAATCTCTTCCAATAGACATTCCCAGAAGGGTAACCACCAGGAAAGTAGAGAGAAATAACCCCACAACTAGTTTATTCTTACCAATCAAGCGCGCTAATAACGATTCATAGCGCGGCATTATCCATAAGAGAAAGCGATTTTTATAGATGTGAATAGGATTGTGATAAGACCAATAAGCAAGGCCGGGAATTAGTGTTAAGGCGACTAATAATGCACCAATCAAGGCAAAGCCCACTGCAAAGGCCATGGGTGAAAATAATTTATATTCAATTTGCTGGAAGGCAAAGAGAACGGAATAAGCAGTGATGATAACGAGAATACCAAAGAAAATGGGTTGGGTGACTTGCAAGGTTGATTGCAGAATATCGTCTTCAGTTAATATTGCCTTTTCATCTTCTTCACGGCGGCGCAAAATATTTTCCATTACGACGATCCCACCATCAACAATGATCCCGAAGTCGATTGCCCCCAGTGATAACAGGTTGGCAGGAATGTCGAAATTATACATACAGATAAAAGCGATTAATAAAGAGAGTGGGATGGTTAGAGCTACAATCGCAGCTGCTCTTACACTCCCTAGAAAAAACAGTAGAACAAGGGCAACCATTGTCATGCCGTCAAATAAGGTTTTACCAACCGTATGAACAGTCGCATGGACCAGATCGCTGCGATCAATATAGGGAACAATTTTCACTCCCTTGGGCAAGATGTGTTTATTGAGGGCATCGACGGTCTTATGTACACCGTCCATAACTTGTGAAGGGTTTTCCTTTTTAAGCATTTGGGTTATCCCTTCGATAACATCACCTTGCTCATCCTTGCCAACAATGCCGTGGCGCTCCTTACTACCTAGCTTGACTTCACCAATATCTTTAATGAACACTGGAATATTGTTGTATTGAGTGATTTGAATATTCGCAAAATCGTTGAGGTTGTGAATTAAACCTACACCACGGACAACAATACCTTGCTCCCCTCGTTTCATAATACTGCCACCAGCACTGGCATTGTTTGCATTAATCGCCTGGGTAATTTGTCCCAGCGAAAGTTTATATTTGGCCAATTTTATCGGATCAAACTCCAGTAGAAACTGAGTGGTCAGGCCCCCAAAATTAGCCACCTCAACAACACCCGGCACTTGTTTAAGCTTGGGAATGACTTTCCAGAACTGTAATTCGGATAATTCAGCCAAGGTATGTGTCTGTGACTGCAGGGTATAGCGATAGATTTCACCAATAGGAGAGGTTAAGGCATCTAAACCTGGTTGGGCACCATAAGGCAGCGCGACATCGTTAATTCGTTCGAGTAGACGCTGCCGGGACCAATAATTGGGTGCACCATCGCGAAAGATGACCGTAATCAAGGATAAACCGAAGGTGCTGCGCGAACGCATGACACTCATACCGGGCGTACCTATAATCTCTCGTTCCAGTGGAATAGTTATTTGTTGCTCAACTTCTTCTGCTGCAAGTCCATTCACCTGAGTAATCACCTGTGAGGTGGTGGGGGCTATATCAGGGTAGGCCTCCAAAGGGATTTGCTTCCAGCAATAAAAACCATAGAAAGCGACAAAGATAAAAACAAGAACAACAATTCCGCGGCGTTTAAAGCACTGAGTGACTAAATTTTCAATCATTCAATATGATTCCCCCAGTTACTACCACTCGCTCATTAACATGCAAACCCGAAACAATCTCGATGTGTTCGTCAAGTTGGGCACCGGTTTTGACGATTCTTGTCTCAAATTGCCACGGCGCGGTTTCAATAAAAACAATACTGTCGAATCCTCGTTGAATAACTGCTGTCAGCGGTAAGACGATACTTTCATGGGGATTACCGTAGAAGATTGCTTTGGCAAACATATTGGGCTTTAGTCGTCCGTCTTGATTGTCGTGAATCATTTGAATATTGACCGTACGCGTATTGGGGTTCACGACGGCGCCAATGTGATGAACGACGCATTGTATAGGTTGTCGATAAGCATCCAATATTATTTTGACTTTTTGACCAGGATAAATGTTACCGATATCTTTTTCCTGAGCATTCGCGGTAATGTATACCTTCGATAAATCAGCGACGGTCATGATTGGCTGGGTTGTATCATTCCAGTAGCCGCCTATTGCAGCATTTAATTCGATAACATGCCCTGAAAGCGGAGAGCGAACAACCAGGACATGCTTGTCGTCATTGCCAGTATTTTCTACACGTAATTCAATTAATCGGGCTTTGGCCCGTGCAAGTTCACTGACTGCTTGCTCATAATTATTCTGCGCCTCTTCTGTATCATGGCGAGCGGCGATATTGGAGACAGTCAGTTTTTCCTGGCGTTTGAGATTCTGTGTTGCAAATACCCATGCAGCCTTTGCTTTATCGACATCACTCAATGCTTGAGCCAGCTCAGCGGAATCAATGGTAAACAAGATTTCACCTGTTTTGACTGAATCACCAAGGCGTTTATTAAGAGTACTGATTCGTCCTAAAAGGGGGGGGAGCACCTTAACCAATGTGGCTGGATCGGCCTCAACCATCGCTGGAATAGTAAAAGGATCTTCTATGGTTTGTTTGGTAGTCGTTTGAATAGTAATTAATTTTCGTAGTGGTGATTTTTCAGGAATAATCAGGCGGCGTCCCTGGTGCACTAAAGGAATAACGACCTCAGGCGGTTTGGAGAAGTGTTTTGCACAACTCACAATCAGCCAGGGAATAAGTATCATAATAGCGAAACCTGCCAAGATCCAAAAAATGCGTTTGGAGACAAGTAATTTCCAATTCAAAGCAATTATCCTTTTACTTTGATACTGGATTAAGAATCCAGCACGGTTTGATTACAGACAATATTAAAACTTATTCATTTAAAAATGATTTTTATCAATACATTACTCGTTTCTTTGGAGGTGAGCAAACTAATTTCTTAAAGAAATTCTATTTATGAATATAATGTTCATTTACAGAGAGATAATAGCGTGATGAGATTTATTAAAAATGATACGCATCGCTTTTTTTATAGCAAGATCGATTTATGAAAACACAGTATTGATGGATTAGTTTTATCCCCTCTTTTTTTGCTGACGGGCATAGGCTAACATGGGAGATAAGTTACTAAAGGATTGTTATAATGATTGTTTTTTACCGATATCTCGTAATTTGTGTATTAGCGCTATCGATATTGCCTAATACCTATGCAGGGATGAGTAAAGATAATTTTTATCGCAGTTTTTGGCTTCCTACTTATCATGGGGAGCGTTTGAATTATTGCATGCTCGGTGGCAAGATTTGTGGTATCCAGGTAGCCACTCGTTATTGCCGGATAATGGGTTATGCCTATGCGAATCAACAAATTATTGATTATAACGTCGGTTTGACCAATTACATGTCTACTTCTCCAGCGTGTAGGGCACAGTGTAAGGGTTGGCGTTGCAATGGTTTTAAAACGATTCGCTGCGTTGCTAATATGAGCCACAAACCACCAAAATCCTACCACTATCGTTTAAGACGCTTTGTCTACCCCCGTTATAATAATTACCGTGTTGATTGGTGTTATGACGGACGAAAGGGGTGTGGAGAGCGGGCGGCTTATTCATTTTGTCGCCGCTTGGGTTATTTAGCCGCGCGTCGATATGCCAAGCAAGATAAAGTAGCTGCCACGAAGGCTATTGGTAATCAAAAACTATGTTTTGGTAATGCATGTAATGGATTTGCTTACATCAATTGCTATCGATAGGAAAAACAAGGAAAGACACCGTGTTAATTATTTATGACACTAATAAAAAATATAGTCATTTATTTGACAGTGTGTTGGTTATTAACCAATACTCAACATTAGATAACCAGGATACAGGGATACGGTTATGAGCAACAATGAAGCAATTTATATCATTGATGACAACGAAGAACGTTGTCACAAGCTCAGTACGATCTTGAGTTTTGTGGGGGAAACCTGTTTTCATGCCAATTATAGTAATTGGCAATCCCAATCTTACAAGGATGCTCAGGCAATCGTAGCCGGTGTACGATCCTCTTACAACGACACCATTGAATTTTTGGATGAACTGGGTACTAATGCCCCCAAATTACCCGTTATACTGGTTGATTCTCCTATACCCGAGAGTCGTTACTATACTAAAAACGTCTTGGCAAACCTTTGTTTCCCATTTAGTTATGCACAGATGCTGGAGGCTTTGCATAAATGTCAAATTGCTCAGGAAATTGCTTTGGCCCAATCCAGTCATGAAAAGCGAACTTCTTTATTTCGTAGTCTCGTAGGTAATAGTGATTCAATCAGGCAAGTACGCCGGCTGATTGAGCAGGTTGCGAATACTGAGGCAAGCGTATTATTACTAGGGGAGTCGGGTACAGGTAAAGAGGTTGTAGCACGAAATATACATGCTCTATCGTCACGCCACAGCAAACCGTTTATTCCTATTAATTGTGGTGCTATTCCAGCTGAGTTGTTGGAAAGTGAATTGTTTGGCCATGAAAAAGGTGCTTTTACTGGGGCAATTACCTCCAGACAAGGGCGTTTCGAATTGGCAAATGGTGGCACATTATTTCTTGATGAAATTGGTGATATGCCTTTGGCCATGCAGGTTAAGCTGTTACGGGTTTTACAAGAGAGATGCTTTGAGCGCGTAGGCTCTAATAGGAGTGTCGAGGTCAATGTCAGAATTATCGCTGCAACGCACAGAAATCTTGAGCAGGCTATTGAAGAAGGGAAGTTTCGCGAAGATCTTTTTTATCGTTTAAATGTATTTCCTATTGATATGCCTCCGTTACGAGCCAGGCGTGAAGATTTACCCTTGTTAGTGAATGAGTTAATTGCCAGGATTGAAGGGGAAAATAGGCCGAGTGTACGTATTATGCCTGGGGCTTTGGAGGCTTTAAGCCGTTATCAGTGGCCTGGTAATGTGCGTGAACTTGCTAATCTTGTTGAGCGGTTGTCTATTTTATTCCCTAACGGGATCGTTGATATTGATGATTTGCCAAGGCGATTCAAGACGGATAATAATTTTCCTACAACGAATACTGCAGTGAGCGGCAATGAGCGCGAGAGCCTGCTTGAAATGGTTAGTCAGGAGCAAGCTTTTTCGGGAGATGGTATCGATCTTAAAGAGCATTTGGTAAAAACGGAGCTAGCGCTTATTAGTCAGGCTTTGGATGAGTCCGATTGGGTAGTAGCTCATGCTGCAAGCTATTTAAATATGCGTCGTACTACGTTGGTAGAAAAGATGCGTAAGTATGGTTTAACACGCCCGGAGCGCGCCTGACCTTTCTCACCCCCCAGTTTCTTCCTGGAGGACCAGGGGGCAAGAATTGTATCTGCGTGTAAATAGAGGGGACGCCTTTTTAAGCTTGTCCGCTATCCGCGTTTTCGTCTTTTCCCACGTTTTCTTCAGCAGCAGGCTTTGTTTTTTTTGCTTTGGCAGGGGACTCTTCTGCTGGTCCAGGTTCTGGTTGCGGAGCTGGAGGTTGTTGCGGAGCTTGAGCTTGAGGAGGAGCCGCCGGTGTAGGTTTAGGCGGGGTTTTAGGCTGGGCTGCGGCTGCAGCCTGTTCTTCTGCTTCGCGTTTTTTCTTATATTCGTCAATAATTTCACCGACGCTGGTTTTAACATCCTTGAAAAGCTTACCCGCAAAGGAGCTCAATTCTTTAAAATCCGGTAGCTTTGATTTGAAATCACCCATGATTTACTCCGTGCTGACAGTTTAATTTCTTTATTCGTTAAGTATATACAACTATATGGGAAAAAAACCTGAATGGGAATCTAATGACGGAATTTAGCAAAAAATTCCCTGCGTGCGCGGAGAGGACAAGGAATAAGCAGGGATAGTACAACAACAATTTGCCTTTCTCATTTACAGGAGAAGCAAGCCTGTTGTAGAGGAAATGATAGATAAAATTAATTGCCTGGCTACCATTGAGAACCGACCGCGTCGAGAGGGACGAAAAGGGGTTGTTGATTTAATTTTTAATATAGCGTTGTTGCCCCGCGCCTGATTGACTCCAGTCATTATTGTCTGAAAAAGTTGTATCAACAACGAACCGACTTGCCCAATCATCTCGGACAACACGCTTTTGATTCAGTAGTTTTTGAAAAAAATAATTGGAAGATTGTTCTTTCATTGTTGCATTAATGGGCCCTAACTGGGGTTGATATTTTTTCCTAAATTCTGCAAGGCGACTTTCTAAAAAATTAACAGTCTCTACTTTCTTGGCCGGAGGCAACCAATCATCGGGAATTTTAGAAACTAGCAGCATCAGGTCATTTCTTTCGATATGGAATAATTTAATAAGTGCCCGCTTTCTATGTTCGGGAGTAAGGTTATCAAATAAATGTTTATATCGCTGATTATAGTGAGTGACGTTATCTACTAGAAAAACTTTAAGATAAGTATGGTTGAGGGAGTCATCATCACATAAGGTTGAAATCCCTTGGGGAAATTCTTTATCTTGCTGTTTTAATTGAAAAAAATGCAAATAAAATTTTAATTTTTCAGAAGATAAAACCTGAGTTCCACCATCATGCTTCGTGAGCCTGACTTTGTCTCCTGTCTGTTTTTTACCGATGTTATCGAAAACCCATCCACTCAGATCAATATCTGACAGGATTGCTGCGGCTAATTCAAGTTCTGCTAGGCCGTCTAGATCAGAGGGTAAGCTCGGAGTTTCCGGAGAATTATCGTTGAAACGAAGACCTTGCCAATTCTTAATCATTTTACTGATAAGAACAGCATCGTTTGCTGATGATCCCAAATAAGTTTTGGGAGTAGAAATCCCCATTAACCTATAAAAGCCCAGGGCAAGAAATTCATCAACCACTTTTTCTTTTGTTAAAGGCAAGGTAACTTGAGGCCCATTAAGCCAATATACCTGTTCTACATTTTTGAATCTGGATTTAATAAAAAAGAATCTCACAACAACTCCATTTGTAACTCAGTAGCCGCAGTGCTGTATCCGCGGCTACTATTTTCTTTTTTCTTTAGGCTAAGCCCATCGATGCAGCAATTTCATCGCCGGTTGCATCAGTTTGTCAAGGAGAGAGCGTTTGCCGTGAATTGCAATCTTAAATGCATTGTAGTTTTCCATTTTTTCAGTGATGTAATCATCACTGGTTTTCAAACTATCCACCAGTCTTAAATCATAGGCATCTTTGGCTATCCAATGTTCACCAGTCGCTACCTTTTCGATATCCAATTGCTGACGATGGCCAAGCACATAATCTCTAAAAGCGCGATGAATTTTTTCCAATTCTTCCTGGAATTTTTCACGCCCTTTTTCCGTATTTTCAGCAAAAAGAGTGAGTGTGCGTTTGTATTCACCGGCGGTTAATAATTCGAAATCGATATTATTTTTCTTCAACCAACGGTGAAAGTTAGGTAATTGAGCAACAACGCCAATGGAGCCCACAATAGCAAAAGGAGCAGCAATAATCCGGTTGGCAACGCAAGCCATTAAATAACCGCCGCTAGCAGCAATTTTATCAATGCACACGGTCAATGGTATTTTTTTATCGCGTATACGTTGTAATTGGGAAGCGGCTAATCCATAGCCATTCACTGCACCGCCAGGGCTTTCAAGACGAACAACAATCTCATCTTTCTCTTGAGCTATTGCAAGAACAGCAGTGATAACATCGCGAAACTCATTCACTTGCGACGCTTTTATATCACCCTGGAAATCAATCACATACAGCGATGATTTTTCTTCTTTATTTTTATTCTTCTTTTTCTTCTCAGGTTTTTTATTTTTTATTTCATGCGCCATTCGCTGTTGAATTTCATCATACTGCTTATTGAGCGAGGTGATTTCCAGTTTATGTTTCGATTTGGAACCACGGCTTAGTGCTAAAATACCAGCCAGCGTGAGTAGTATTGCGATGACCAATGTGAGGCTTTTTAAAACAAATAAACCGTATTGCATCAGGAAATCCATCATATACCTTAATTAAATTTTATAAAGCAATGATTATCACCATGACCGCTCTGTAGTGCAAGTCTTGTCGACTTCTTTTGAAACTCTACTGCATTGGCGCATCGCTTCGTCGAACCGGTGCTCGAATCCTCATGTACTGACGTGTACACTGCGGTTCTGCGCGCCGTCTCTCCTCGCGCTGCTCTCACTGCAGCGAGTTTCGCAAGAAGTCTATTTTTATACGCTACTGCATTGGTGCATCGCTTCGTCGAACCGGTGCTCGAATCCTCATGTATTGACGTGTACACTGCGGTCTGGGCGCCGTCTCTCCTCGCGCTGCTCTCACTGCAGCGAGTTTCGCAAGACGTCTACTCTTGATTTGCTCTTGCCAGAACAAGCAAATATAGATAGGCTGCCCTTTTTAATTAATGAAATCCTGCATGCTCGACGTTCAATCCCTCACTTTTGACTATCAGGATAAGCCTTTGTTACAGAAGGTCCAATTTTCTGTAGCTGCAGGACAATTACTGCATTTGCGGGGCAATAATGGTGCAGGAAAAACAACATTGCTCAAATTATTGACAGGATTGCTTCAGCCCCATGAGGGGGAAATTCGTTACGATGGACAAGCGATCATGACGGATCTTGCGGCTTACCAACAAAAGCTTTGTTATGTTGGGCATAAAGGAGGGATTAATCCTTTACTTACTATCAAAGAAAATTGTTTTTTTGATATGCATTGGGGTAGACGTACCCTCAGTTTTGACCATCTATTAGCAGGCTTTGGTTTACAAGGGTTTGGTGATGAACTGGTTTATCATCTCTCCGCGGGGCAAAGAAGGCGGGTTGGATTATTACGCATAGCAATGACTGATGCGAAATTATGGTTGCTGGATGAGCCTTTGGTCGCTTTAGATAAAGAAGCCATTTCTACCTTGATAACTTGCCTTGAAAGCCATCTTGCCCAGGGTGGGCAGGTTATTTTGACTTCACACCAGAATTTGCCATTAAACCGGACGAGTTATCAGGAGTATTCTCTGTGATGATGAGTCTGTTAACCCTCTTTCGCCGCCAATTCCGCCGAGAAATGCTCATTCATCTTCGCCAACCACGACTTTTGTTTCAGGCGGCCTTATTCTTTTTAATGGTGGCTGTTTTTTTTCCATTAACCATGCCACCCGACATCATTCTCTTACGTACCGTCGCACCAGGATTAGTATGGATAGCAATGTTACTGGCTATGTTGTTAGCTTCAGTGGGGCTTTTTCAACAGGATTATGAAGACGGTGTTGTGGAACAATGGTTGATTTCTGGTTACCCCCTAAGCGTGATTGTGGGAGCAAAAATTTTAGTGCATTGGTTACTTAACCTGATACCCATGCTTATTTTTTGTCCATTGTTAGCTTTATTGTTTAATTTGACTGCCTATGAAACAACCATTTTGCTGTGTAGTTTGATTGTCGGTACACCGGCCATTCTTTTTCTATGTGCTCTGGCTGCTGCATTTAGTGCGGGCATGCAGCAAAAAGGAGTGTTGATGGCATTGATCTTATTGCCTCTTACTATCCCGGTAATGGTTTTTGGCAGTGGTAGTTTAACCGCGGTGATGCAAGGATTGCCTGTACTGGGCTATTTAGCAATCTTGCTGGCTTTATCCATTCTTGCGGTTGGTTTTTTACCTTTTGCGATTGCAGCGGTGATTCGTATTAGCCTTGCTGAGTAATGCATGGTAAAATTTTTGTTTTTTTCTGATTCAATTATTCCCTATGTGGAAATTTTTATACCAACTGGCGTCGCCAAAGGCATTTTATGAGCTGACACGATCATGGCTACGTTGTCTGGGTGCCGGTGCTTTACTTTTTCTTTTACTTGGTATGATCTGGGGTTTGGTTTTTGCACCACCGGATTATCAGCAAGGTGATGCTTTCCGTATTATCTATGTGCATGTTCCGACAGCTTTTTTATCGATGGCAATTTATGGCTGGATGGGATTTTTGGCAGTGCTTTTGCTGGTCTGGCGCATTAAAATGGCTGGTTTAATGTTAGGAATTGCTGCCCAAACAGGGGCCATTATGGCTTTTCTGGCGCTAGTGACGGGCAGTATCTGGGGTAAGCCCATGTGGGGAACATGGTGGATTTGGGATGCGCGGTTGACCTCTGAACTTATTTTACTGCTTTTATATTTGGCGATTTTAGCGACTGGAACGGCTTTTCAGAATAAAGAGCAGGGCGATAAAATCGTCGCTATTTTGACGTTGGTTGGTTTAGTAGATTTGCCCATTATTCATTATTCTGTTTATTGGTGGAATACCTTGCATCAAGGCGCAACTTTATCTGTTTTTGCCAAACCAAAAATCGCGAGTACTATGCTTTATCCTTTATTATTGACGCTGGCTGGTTTTTCTTTTTATTGCCTGTGGGTTATGTTACATAAGGCTCGAAATGAGGTTGTTCTGCGTGAGCGCCGGCAGCAGTGGGTAAAGAACCTGGTGGAGAGAGAAGAGTTATGACTCAGTTTATGCACTGGCTTGCCATGGGAGGCTATTCTTCCTACATATGGTCTGCGTATGGTCTGGTAGTCGTCGTTTTGGCAATGAATACTGTTGGCCTGAGACTACAACGCGCCCGTGCCCGCAAATTATTACAACAATGGTTTAAGAGACAGTCTTCATGAATGCTGTACGTAAGCGTAAAATGTTCCTGCTTTTATTTATCATTTCTATTCTCGCGCTAGTGACGGGTTTAGTGCTCTATGCATTGCGCCAGAACATCAGTTTATTTTATACCCCAACTCAGATTGTTAATGGAGAGGCTTCCAGTAAACATACAATTCGTTTAGGTGGTATGGTGGTAAAAGGCAGTATTGTACGGGCAAGCAAGGGGTTGGCGGTTCAATTTAAGCTCACTGATTTCAAGCAAACAGTGACTGTCAATTATGAAGGTATTTTACCCGATCTATTCCGTGAAGAGCAGGGAATTGTCGCGCTTGGTGAGCTCAGCACAGATGGGCAATTCAAAGCACAGGAAGTATTAGCGAAACACGATGCCAATTATATGCCTCCGGAGGTTAAAGATGCCTTGGCTAAAGCGGCTCAACAAGGAGAAAAGAAAAGCGCATGATTGCTGAAATTGGTTTATTTTCTCTAATATTGGCGTTGCTATTTGCTTTTTTGCTGGCGATTATTCCTGCCTGGGGGCTTGTGCGAAACAAAACAGACTGGGTTGCTGCCGCACCGCTTTATGCATCTGGGCAATTTGTTTTTATAGCCTTTGCCTATTGCTGTCTTACGGCTTGTTTTCTGAGTGATGATTTTTCTGTGACTTATGTACTCACTAACTCCAGTATTTCACTCCCCTGGTTTTATAAATTATGCGCGGTCTGGGGCGGACATGAAGGGTCGATGCTACTGTGGGTTGCCATATTAAGTGTATGGATGCTGGCAGTTAGTTTTTTTAGTTCCGCTTTGGATTCGGCAATGCGTGCACGGGTTTTAGTAGTGCTAGGCTGGCTTAGTATTGGATTCATCCTTTTCCTGCTTTCAACCTCTAATCCCTTCACACGGCAATTTCAATTATTAGAGACAGAAGGGCGTGATCTGAATCCTTTGTTGCAAGATCCCGGATTTTTATTTCATCCACCAATGCTCTATATGGGTTATGTCGGTTTTTCGGTTGCGTTTGCTTTTGCGATTGCTGCACTTTGGGTGGGGCGTGTTGAGGCGTCTTGGGCAAAATGGACCAGACCATGGACTTTAGCTGCCTGGTGCTGTCTCACTGCTGGAATCACTCTGGGTAGTTGGTGGGCTTATCGTGAATTAGGTTGGGGCGGTTGGTGGTTTTGGGATCCCGTTGAAAATGCCTCTTTTATGCCTTGGCTCGTTGGTACCGCTTTATTGCATTCACTCGCAGTCAGTGAACAACGACAGCAATTTAAGGCTTGGACTTTATTACTGGCTATTACTGCTTTTTCACTTAGCCTGGTAGGCACTTTTTTAGTTCGCTCAGGCGTATTAACGTCGGTCCATGCGTTTGCTGTTGATCCTCAGAGAGGTCTTTATATTCTATGCTTCTTATTAGTCGTGATTGGTGGCTCGTTAACCTTATTTGCATTGCGGGCACAGACTTTACAGCGCCGTGATAATCCTTCACCGCTTTCGCGTGAGAGTGCATTACTGCTGAATAATGTCTTTCTGGCAGTTATGATGCTGACTGTATTAATGGGGACTGTGTATCCGTTACTCATTGACGGGCTTGGTTTGGGTAAGCTGTCCGTTGGGGCGCCTTATTTTAATTCAGTGTTTGTTCCATTGATGATTCCTTTAGTGATCCTCATGGGAATTGGCGTTCATTTAAACTGGCAGCGAGACAGTTGGCAAAAACTAGGGACTAAATTGCGGCTTGTTTTTTTTGCCAGTCTTCTGTTACCCCTGGGTTTACAGTTTGCTTTAACCGGACGTATTGATGGTTATGCACTCTTGGGGTTAATACTTGCTTTCTGGGTGGTATTGAGCACAGTAAAACTGATTCATATTCGTAGCAAGCAGCGAGGGTTAAGAAATCTGGGTCAGGCTTTTTGGGGAATGGTTCTTGCTCATTGCGGTGTTGCCGCGACAGTAATTGGTATTGCGGTATCGAATTCTTATGGCATTCAAGATGATGTAAAAATGGCGCCCGGTGAGTCTGTATCACTGGCAGGTTATACAATTAAGTTTTTGCGGGAAATTCCTTTAGAAGGTGCAAATTATCACGGCACACAAGCGCACTTTGCGATTAGGCACAAGGATAAAGGCACGGTTATCTATCCTGAAAAACGTATTTACAATGTTGGGCAAATGGCAATGACTGAGGCAGCTATTGACGTGAATCCCTTTCGTGATATTTATGTTGCCTTGGGTGAGCCTCTTGATGATAAAGCCTGGTCGGTACGTTTGTATTACAAGCCTTTTGTGCGCTGGATCTGGGGGGGCGGTTTTATGATTTTGGCAGGGGGATTACTTGCCCTGGCGGATCGTCGTTATTACCAGAAACGCCAGAAGCTCGCTAATCAGATACAAGAGGTTGCGGTATGAAAGCACTGTATTGGCGGTTAATTCCTTTAGCAGTTTTTAGTCTGCTGGTCGTTTTTCTCTGGCGTGGTTTAAGTTTGGAACCACAGACTCTTCCTTCTGTACAGATAGGGAAAATGTTACCTGAATTTCAATTATCAACCTTGGGTAAAGAGCAAGTATTCACCCCACAATCGATGCACGGACGCATAGCTTTATTAAATGTGTGGGCGAGTTGGTGTGCTGCTTGTACGGATGAACAGGTATTTTTGTTACGGCTTGCTCGTGAAGGGGTGCCAATTTATGGCTTGAATTACAAGGATAGCAGCGAAAATGCTAAACGATGGCTTGCAGAATGGGGCAATCCTTATCAGGTGATTGGGGAAGACAAAACAGGGAAAGTAGCTATGGATCTGGGTGTTTATGGGGCTCCTGAGACTTTCCTTATTGATAAGAAGGGTATTATTCGTTACCGCCATGTTGGTATTCTGGACGAAAAAACCTGGCAAGCTGATTTCTTGCCGCTTATGAAAACGTTGCAGGGTGAAGCATGATGAGATTGACAGCTTGTTTAAGCCTGCTCCTGGTTTCCTTGTTTTTCTCTACTGGGTATGCGAATACCCTTTATCCTTTGGAAACACCGAAACAGGAAGCGCAATTTTTACATTTATTAAAAGAGCTGCGTTGTTTGGTTTGTCAAAATCAGGATTTGGCTGACTCCCATGCAAGTCTCGCCAAAGATTTGCGTAGGCAAGTGTATGAGTTGGTTAAAGAGGGAAAAAGTGACAGCGAAATTATTAGTTATTTAACTGCCCGCTATGGTGATTTTATTTTATTTAAACCACCAGTTAAGCTCTTGACGGTATTATTATGGTTTGGTCCTGCATTGTTTCTTTTGCTGGGATTATTAATTTTTTGGCGTACTTGTTTGAAGCGAACGACAAATGAATGAATGGTGGCTTCCGCTGTGTTTTATCACCCTGGTTCTGCTGGCATTGCCAGTGGCCTTATACCCATTGCGTAAAACGAAGTGGTTTGCTGCTGTTTTGGCGCCAATAGTAATTATTGGGGTAGCTGCTGCCTACTGGCGATGGGGTGCGTGGTCTACCTGGCAACATTATAGGCAGGAAACAGAAAGGCAGCGCCGAGTCGAAGCGGTTCTTCAGACTATCAAAAGCCCGACGGAGTTAGTTGATCGATTAAAGGCGCGTTTACAAGCCAATCCTGACAGTGCACGCGGATGGTACTTATTGGGTAGGCTTTATGTCAGCCAAGGACAATGGCAAATAGCGTCTGAAGCATTTGCCAAGGCCCATCAACTCGCTCCCAACGATACAGCTACCACCGTCAATTATGGACAAAGCCTTTGGCAGTTAAATCAACAGCGTTTTGATGAGCCGATTAGAGCTTTATTTACTAATTTGCTGCGGCAAGATCCTGACCAACCCGATGCCTTAGCCATGTTAGCGATGGACTCATTCATGAATCATCATTATCAGCAAGCCATTAACTATTGGCAGCATTTATTGAAATTGGCTCCTGAGCAATCAGAAGAAGCGCAAATGATTCGCAAAGCCATTGCCAAAGCCCAGCAACAGCTTCAAGAATGATTGAAGACTTTTCTTTATAGTCGTTTTTCGTCTACACTCAAATTCAGGTTCAATGTATTGCCAATGATTTCAAGGAGAGAAAATGAACAGTCGAGTTTATCAAATTGTTGAACTGGTAGGCACATCGGAAGAGGGTATTGAAGAAGCAATCAATAATGCTGTGGCTCAAGCAGCAAAAATGCATGGTAAACTGGATTGGTATGAAGTCGTGGAAACACGTGGCTTTATTGAAGGAAGTAAAGCCAAATATTACCAGGTTCATTTGAAAATAGGTTGCCACGCACACTAGGGTTTTTTGTTTCATTGAGGTGATCAAATAGCATTTTATCTCCACCCAATATCAGGATGAAAAGTCTGTTTCATTGTTGGGTCAAAATGACCCAACCTACTTTGCTAAACAAGTGTAGCCTTGATGCAGCGTAGCGAAATCAAGGTTTATTTATCTCAATGTTTGTATCATAAGCGTGGGCATATTCACTGTTTAATTTTGGAGAGTGAATACCTTGATTACGCTACGCTGCATCAAGGCTACTAGACGGTATGACAAAAATATAGCGAAGCGCTCACATGTCACACTAATTCGACATAGTTGCGCAGGGCTTTTAGAAAGTATATGCCATAATGGTTGAGTTTATGTTGGCCTACCCCGGAAATATTCAATAAATCTTCCATCGTTTGCGGTCTCTCACGCACCATTTCATGTAAAGTTGTATCGCTAAAAATCATGAAAGGTGGTTTATTTTCTTCATCGGCTAATTGGCGGCGCAGGGCACGCAATGTTTCAAACAGTGGATGATGCGTGGCAGTGAGAAGATTGCGTGCTTTTGTTTTAGCTGTTTTATTTTTCGCATCAACATTCACGAGAGCAAGAGAAACTTTTTCTTCTCCTTTTAATAGGGCGATAGCCTTTTTAGACAGGCGCAACACATTGAACTGGTTCAGATCCTGATAACAATAATCCCGATGAATCAATTGCCATGCTAATTGTTTCCAGTAAGCAATTGATTTGTCCTTGCCAATGCCATAGGTGCTTAAAAGATGATGTCCTGATTTTTCGATTTTTTCGGAATTCTGACCGCGCAATACTTCAATAGTATGGGTTAAACCATAACTTTGGCGTAATCTGTAAATACAGGAAAGCAATTTTTGCGCATCTTCAGTTGCATCGACAGTTTGGGGCGGATTATCGCAGACATCGCAATTACCGCAGGCTTGATCACTTGTTTCAGCGAAATAACGCAATAAAATTTGCCGACGACAATGAGTTGCTTCGGCAAAGGCCAGCATATGGTTCAATTTAGACGTTTCTACCCGTTGCTGGGCCTCGTTGTTGCCTGTAGCAATCCAGCCCCGTAATCTGGCACTATCTGCAGGATCGTAGAGAAGCAGGGCTTGTGCAGCCAGGCCGTCGCGGCCAGCTCTGCCAGTTTCTTGATAGTAGCTTTCTATATTTTTGGGCAAATCGTAGTGCACGACAAAACGCACATTGGACTTATCAATACCCATACCAAAAGCAAGTGTTGCGACGACAATCTCAACGCGATCGTGGCGAAATAAAGATTGTACTTCTCGGCGCTCACTATGAGACAAACCAGCGTGATAGGCTTTGGCACTGTAACCCGCTTCTTGCAATTTCGCTGTAAGGCGTTCCACCCCGTTGCGAGTACCGCAGTAGATAATGCCTGATTGTTGTTTTTGTGTTTGTAAAAATTGGTTTAACTGTTTTAGGGGATTATTTTTGGCAAGCACAAGATAGTGGATATTAGGGCGATCGAAAGAAGCAATAAATTGTTTCGGATTGTAATTCAGTTTAACAATAATATCCTGCCGTGTTTGTTGATCAGCGGTTGCTGTCAGCGCAATGACAGGCACTTCAGGGAAATGGTGTTTCAATAAACCCAACGCGGCATATTCAGGACGAAAATCGTGCCCCCACTGAGAGATACAATGGGCCTCATCAATAGCAAACAAAGCGATAGGGCAGTCTTGTAACCGTTCAAGAAAAACCTGGCTTAGCAAGCGCTCAGGGGCAATATAGAGTAAATCGAGTTCGTTATTGTGTAATTGCGCCAATACCTGCCTTGCCTCATTGCTGCTCAATGACGAGTTATAATAAGCGGCGCGAATTCCCTGTAATTTTAGGGCTGCAACCTGATCTTCCATGAGCGCAATAAGTGGAGAGACGACAACCCCGACTCCCGCACGTACTAACGCTGGAACCTGGTAGCAGAGCGATTTACCACCACCGGTCGGCATAAGTACAAGTAAATCATTACCCGCAATTAGTTCGTTAATAATTTCTTCTTGAGGATGGCGAAAAGCGTCAAAACCAAAATAATTTTTTAAGACATGAGCAGCCTTTGCCTGTTTAATATCAAAATTTGTGGTGGTCTCCATGTGATTTTTCTTGTTTTTTATTTCACGGACGCCAAAAATTGGCAATAATAACATCTTTATCGAACTGTCATAAGGTTGTTTGGTCTTTGAATTGATTTCACGTTTAACTAAGGATGGGCTATGGATTTTAAATTCAGTGAAGAGCATCTCGCTTTTCGTGATATGGCTGCAGAATTTGCGCGCAATAAATTAGCGCCCAATGCAGCGAATTGGGATGAACATAGTTTTTTCCCGGTTGAAACCTTGCGAGAAGCGGCAGGCCTCGGCATGGCCGGAATTGTCTCTGCTGAAGATATTGGGGGCTCTAATCTCAAACGGCTTGATGCGGCTCTTATTTTTGAACAATTAGCGACTGGTTGTATCACGACCAGTGCGTATCTTTCTATCCACAATATGGTGACCTCTTTGGTTGATCGTTATGCCGATGAAGCTTTACGCAGGACCTGGGGGCCACGTCTGACTGCCATGACCGCTTTAGCTAGCTATTGTTTGACTGAACCTGAGTCTGGTTCTGACGCAGCTTCATTAAAGAGCCGTGCAGTTTTAGAAGGTGATCATTATGTTTTAAATGGTGCTAAAGCGTTTATTTCCGGCGGCAGTGTCAGTGATGTCTATTTATGTATGGTAAGAACAGGTGATGAATCCCATCACGGGATCTCCTGTTTATTAATAGAGAAAAATACACCGGGGTTGAGTTTCGGTAAGTTGGAAAGGAAAATGGGATGGTGCAGTCAGCCTACCTGTATGGTGTATTTTGAGGATTGCCGTGTCCCTGTGGCTAATCGGGTCGGTGCTGAGGGGATGGGTTTTAAAATTGCGTTATCAGCATTAAATGGAGGCAGGGTTAATATTGCTTCCTGTTCTTTAGGAGGGGCAATTGCCTGTTTGCGTTTAACTCAAAACTATTTAAATGAGCGTAAGCAATTTGGTAAATCTTTAAACCAGATGCAAGCGTTGCGTTTTTATTTTGCTGATATGTTGACGGATTTTGAGGCTGCCCGTTTAATGGTGTACCGCGCTGCTGATGCTCTGGATAAAGAAGATCCCCATGCGCCCATGTATTGTGCAATGGCTAAGCGTCTAGCGACTGATATTGCTTTTCGTATTAGTGACAAAGCAATGCAGCTGCATGGAGGTTATGGTTACTTACACGATTATCAGATTGAGCGCATTTTCCGTGACCTCAGGGTGCATCAGATCCTCGAGGGTACGAATGAAATCATGCGCGAAATTATTGCTAAAGCAAGTTTGGATGAAGAGTATTTTATTGATTAACAGGAGTTTCTAAATGAATTTAATTGCCCAAGAATTGGATAGCAACGGTATCTTGACCCTTACTTTAAATCGTCCGGAAAAATTGAATGCTCTAAGCAGTGATGTCTTGCATGCTTTGGCTGAAATTTTTGCCTCGGCAAAAGAAAACAAAAAAGTCAAAGCATTGCTTTTAACCGGAACAGGGAAAGCCTTTTGTGCGGGTGCGGATATCTCCCGCCTGGCAGAGTGTAATGCACAAAGTGGCTATCAATTTGCCTGTGAGGGGCAACATGTCTTTAGACAATTGGAAACCTTGGGCAAACCTTCCCTGGCCGCAATCAACGGTTTTGCATTTGGTGGTGGTTGTGAATTGGCAATCGCAGCAACGATGCGGGTTGCAGCGACTACAGCACAGTTCGGTCAGCCGGAAGTAAAACTGGGAGTTATCCCGGGTTATGGCGGGACACAGCGTTTGGCAAGGCTGATAGGTAAAGGACGTGCGATAGATCTGTGTTTAACGGGCCGTTTTATCAATGCAGAAACAGCGCTCAATTGGGGACTGGTCAGTGAAGTCTTTGCACCCGACGTATTGATAGAGGAAAGCAAACGAATTCTAACGGGCATTCTAGCAATGGCTCCTTTAGCTATTGCCAGTGTCATGGAAGTGATTGATCATGGCTATGACTTGTCTTTGACTGATGCACTGCATTTAGAAGCAGTTCATTTTGCCAAGGTTTGCGCCAGTGAAGACAAACAAGAGGGTGTAGCTGCTTTTTTGGCAAAACGACAGGCAAAATTCAAAGGAGCGTAGTATGACAGCGGATATTGCTTTTGCTCGTGAGCGGCATATTGGTCTAGTGACCTTAAATCGCCCCAACGCGTTAAATGCGTTAACTCTGGAGATGATCAAAGCCTTACAGCAGCAGCTGGAACTGTGGCAGAGCGACGATGATATTCATGCGGTGATTGTTCAGGCTGAAGGCGAAAAAGCATTTTGTGCTGGAGGTGATGTACGCTGGCTTTATGACGCAGGTCTTAACAAAGATCCTGGGCAAATGCAGTTTTTTTGGCATGAATATCGGTTAAATCACTATATTCACGGCTATAGCAAGCCCTATATTTCCTTGATGAATGGGATCACCATGGGAGGGGGGGTTGGCATTTCTTTGCACGGTTCCTACCCGATTGCCAGTGAACGGTTTGTTTTTGCCATGCCTGAAACGGGGATAGGTTTTTTCCCCGATATCGCTGCCAGTTATTTACTGGCTCGTTGTCCAGGAAATTTCGGGGTTTATCTGGGTTTAACAGGGGAGCGTTTAAATGCGCAGGAGGCACTTGCGTTGGGTTTGGTGAAGCAAGTGATTCGTTCAGATAAATTGCAAGATGTTCTAATGAGTCTTATTGCTGCTGATTTATCACACAATGCTTCTCAAGCGGTTGCTAATTGCCTGCAGCAATTTGCTATGCCTGCTGAGCCAGCTGTGTTTGAGAAGAAGCAAGCCATTATTGATCAATGTTTCGCGCAGGACAGTGTAGAAAAAATCTTTGCTTCATTGCAGCAAAGTGGTGATGACTGGGCTCTTCAGACTTTAGATCATTTACAGCAAAAAGCCCCTTTAAGTCTTAAGGTGACTCTGGCACAAATTCACAAAGCAAAGAACCTGTCGATGGCCGAATGCATTAAGATGGATTATTGCCTGGTTGGTCAATTTATGCGTGATCCGGATTTTTACGAAGGGGTAAGAGCTTTATTGGTCGATAAAGATAAAGCACCACGCTGGCAACCCGAAACGCTGGCTCTGGTTAGTGCCACCAAAGTTAATGATTACTTTGTCTGTAAAGGGGAAGTGCTTTCATTAATCAATGAATAACGAGTCAGGATAAGTTCTGATTGCTCGCGGAACGTAGGGAAGGACTACTTGCGGTGTTCTGTGCACCGCATCCAAAACACCCTTTGTTTTAATTCCTCTCTTTCTTGTGCTGACAAGAGAGGATTATGTCTTTCTATAATAAACAACTTTATTTCTGCCTTGTTTTTTTGCCTGGTAGAGTGCGCGATCTGCGATTTCAATCAATGCGCTTTGAGTGTCGGCATGTTCGGGCATCATAGCAATGCCAAAAGAAGCCGTGATTCTTTCGAGTAATTTCCCCTGAAAGGAAATTTCTAATTTACCAATCTCTTGGCGCAGTTGATCGATTCGCCCAAAAACCTCTTCGGCGCTATTAACTTCAACTAACAAGAGCAGGATTTCTTCGCCACCATAGCGGCAAACAATATCGGTTTCTCTAATATTGCGTGCTAATAAATTAGCGACCTCAATTAAGACGATATCGCCTGCTTCATGCCCATAACTGTCATTGATTTTTTTAAAGTGATCAAGATCCATCATGACTATTGCCAAGTTGTTATTTTGCCGTTTTGCACGTTGTAATTCTCTGGCAAAAAATTCTTCCAGGTAGGAGCGATTGTATAAATTGGTGAGTGGATCTCTAATGGCGCGCATTTTTATACTCACATGCAATTTAATATTTGAGAGGGATAGTGCTATCGATTCGGCAATGCTAATAATTAATTGTTCATGGTTCTCCACGAGTTGCCGAAACTCTTTTTCATTAAGGTGTTGGCTATTTAGAAATTCAAGGTACAGCAGACCTATGTTTTCATTTTGTGCTTGCAGCGGTATACAGACATAACAGGGTATGGGTTTAACTGCTTTCACATGCTGGCATGGAATACTTTGCCCAGAGTTATAATAATGATAAATTTGCCCACGTCTGATAGCCCAGCATTGTTCGGTACCGATTATTTTTTCTTCTATGATAGGCTTGCCCCAACCTGCCACACAGTCCATATAATTTTTAGAAGGATGGGCTAAATATAAACTACCTGCAGTGGCGGGTAAGATCTTTTGCCCATAAATTGCAATAGGTTCTAAAGTTTCCTCAACATTTAAACACATTTGCAACGTACTGCTTAATTGATTGAGCAGATACACAGCATGATTCCTTTGCCTGGTTTCTTCTATGTTTTTTGTTAGTTGTGTGTTGGTTCTTTCCATCTCTTTTTCTATTTTTAAACGTTCCGTCACATTTCTTGCAATTTGTGAGGCGCCAATGAGTACATTGTCTGCATTATGAATGGGGCTATAAGTAATTTCATAACTGTTACGTGTCAGTTTTGAATCACCCAACTCTTCAATAATGGAAAATTTTTTATTGCTGAGTGCTTTTTTCCATAGAGTAATCTGGTTGGTTTGTTCAGCAGGAAGATGTTGTAAAAGATCGTTTAAATTGTCACCCAGGGAAATGGATTTACCAAAAAGTTGCAGAAAATCCTGGGCGTAGGAAGGATTAAAGGCGATCAAATTATAATTGTTGTCAATTGCAGCAATAGAATCATTTGTTCCGCTAATGATGCCTTTGAGTTGATCTTCTGCCTGTTTTCTTCTCTGAATAAGTTTAACGGTGCGCGAAAATTGTATATTAAATATTCCAAGGAACAAAAAAAACAGAACAAAGGTCAGGGTATTGGTCATTTTGATATAGCTAAGCGCTGCATCGCTGGTTTTTTGCAGCTCATCATCTCTTGCGTTTAGCAGGGATTTTTCTGTATTAATCATAGTAAAGATGACTGTTTGAAGCTCGTGCAGTAAAGTACCTCTATGGTTGCTTAATAGGTCTTCAGCCGCTTCTTCCCCTTTTTTCTGATAAATCGCAATAACGGAATTACTGAAATGAATGCGCTCTTTTAATAGAGTGCTTAAATGGTTCAAGCGTTCAAGTTGTTTCGGATTATCTTTAACGAGTCGTTTAAGATTTTGTACTTTTGTTGAAGCGGCAGCGCTGGCATTATTCAATGCTTGCACAGAGTTGGCATCACCAGTAATGACATAGCCTCTCGTATACACGCTAATTTCTAGAATATTACCCCATAAGTCATTAATCGCGCTAATTAGCTCTTGTGTATGTAATACCCATTGTTTGGTATTAAGCAGGTGCTGGATCTGTACATAAGACGAAACATTAACGCCTATTTGTAAGAAGAATAGAATTAATAAAAAAAGATTTAATAAAACCCTTTGATTAAAATTTTTCATGGCATTTAGTTTCAGGCTCTTACTACAGTTTAGTCTTATTAGAAATAAACCATCAAGAGAAATTAAAAAAACGATGTATGCAACGGAGCATGTTTTCTATTGGTAATAACTAAAAAGCCATAAAGATTAAAAGGTCAGTTGGCGAGGATTGCAGTTTAAATTTTTTTAATCAGGTAGCAGCCTATGCAATTATTGGCATGCCCTAGACGTTCGTATTCAACTGCAAAACCCAGTGTCTGATACCAGGCATAAGCTGGCCATTCCTTGAGGGTAAAAACAGTGACGGCTTTGCATCCTTTGTTTGTAGCCCATTCTTCTGCTTTGGTAACCAGGGCTTTCCCATAACCCTGATTGCGGAACCGCTCATCAACCCACAGCCCCCCAATTTCTGCCGGACCAAAATTGTCGAAGCCGGAAATAGCAGCGATAATTTTGTTGTCGTTATCGTAGGCTGCAAAAAAATACCCACCTGTACCGGCCATACCTTGTTGGGCCGCGTAGTGGTTGATCCCATGATAAATGGTGCCATGATCTTCTTCGCTGGGATTCTCAATAAATACGATCGATTCAATAGCCATTTTATGCTCTTAAAATTCCAAGGCTATCTTCATTTCGCTTTTAGCTTCTTGAAAAAGCCGGGATAAACTAAACTAAGATAATATCTTTATAGCGAATAAAAGCGAATGTAGATGATGCCTCAGGAACCGATCAAACACAAAATTGTTATTGTAGGTGGTGGTGCAGGAGGACTGGAGTTAGCAACTCGGCTTGGTAAAAAACTGGGTAAAAAGCATAAAGCGGATATTACGCTTGTTGATGAAACATCCACTCACGTATGGAAACCTTTATTACACGAAGTGGCTGCAGGTTCTCTCGATTCTAATATTGATCAAATTAATTACTATGCCCATGCCTCTAACCATTATTATCATTTCCAGCCAGGAAAAATGATAGATTTGGATCGAGAAAGTAAAGTGATCATGATCGCCCCCTTACTCGATGAGCAGGGTAAAGCGATTATTCCATCAAGGACACTGCATTATGATTCGCTGATTTTTGCTGTAGGCAGCCGCTCTAATAGTTTTGGTGTACCTGGAGTGGGTGAGTTTTGCTTAACGATCGATGATCTCGAGCAGGCAAATGTGTTTCAAAAAAAATATCTCAATAAAATTTTATCGATTAATTATTTTCCCAACTCCCCACCAAAACCCCTTAATATTGTCATTGTAGGAGCGGGTGCTACAGGGGTGGAGCTTGCAGCAGAATTACATCACTCACTCACACAAGTTCAAGCGTATGAACTCGATAACTCAGCAATAAAATTAGCTCAAATTACACTGATTGAATCCTCCAGTCGTATCCTGTCAGGACTGCCAGAAGGAGTCACCGACTCGGTCTGTAAGAAGATGGAGTCACTCGGGATGAAGGTTTACACCAACACGAAAGTGATTCAAGTGCAGGCAAATGGACTTCACACCGAAAAAGGCGAATTTATCCCGGCTGATCTCTGTGTCTGGGCAGCTGGTATAAAAGCCCCCGATTTTTTAAATAAAATAGCAGGTCTGGAAACGGATCCTATTAATCGCCTCATGATTAAACCAACTCTGCAAACGACGCGGGATGACCGTATTTTTGCTATCGGTGATTGTGCGCATTTAATGGATCCCAATACTGGTTTTCCGATGCCTGCGAGAGCGCAAACAGCGCATCAGCAAGCCAGTTTTTTAGCCGATAGATTCAACGCTGAATTTTCCGGCCATAAACCAAAGAGCGTATTTCAATATCGCGATCGAGGTTCTATCGTTGCCCTGGCCTGTTATGGCGCTTATGGCCATTTGACCAGTTTTTCCAAATTCCAGCATTTTATCAGTGGTAAGGTTGCGCTTTATACTTATCGGAGTTTATATTTTTATCATTTAGCAACTTTATATGGTTTTTGGCCTGCCTTATGGTTGAAACGTGCCCGTAAGCAATTATTAAAGATAAGGCCTCGGTTAAAATTGCACTTTAGTAAATATTAATTCGCGAATAAATAGAAACCAATATTCTGTAATTGAGTTTGGTAAAATTGTCTGTTTTTGTTATTTCACTTAGAATGCGCATATCGAATGCGTAGCAGGTTTTCTTTATGTCTGATTTTTACCAGGATTTTACTAAAAGGCGAACTTTCGCCATTATTTCTCACCCGGATGCCGGTAAAACAACCGTGACGGAAAAATTGTTGTTATTCGGAGGTGCAATTCAGCTGGCCGGAACCGTAAAAGGGCGCAAAGCAGATAGGCATGCGACTTCTGATTGGATGGAGATGGAAAAAGAAAGGGGTATTTCCATTACCACGTCAGTGATGCAATTTGTCCATAACCACCATGTGATGAATTTGCTGGATACACCAGGCCACGAAGATTTTTCCGAAGATACCTACCGTACACTGACTGCCGTTGATTCCGCACTAATGGTTATCGATGTGGCAAAAGGGGTAGAAGACAGAACCGTTAAATTAATGGAAGTTTGTCGTTTGCGTGATACCCCTATTATGACCTTTATTAATAAATTGGACCGTGAAGGGCGAGAGCCGATCAGTTTGCTTGATGAAGTAGAAACTGTTTTGGGCATTCAATGCGCTCCAGTAACCTGGCCGGTGGGAATGGGTAAACGCTTTAAAGGGATCTACCATCTTTATCAGGATACGGTTTATCTCTATGAGCCCGGTAAAAATACACAAAAGCAAGAGGCGATGCAGATTAAAGGGTTAGATAACCCGCAGCTGGATCAACTCCTGGGTCAAACGGCACAAGAATTACGTGATGAAATTGAATTGGTCAAAGGGGCTTCTCACGAATTTAATCTGGCTGATTATTTGGCTGGAAAAATGACGCCGGTCTATTTTGGTTCAGCGATTAATAATTTTGGTATTAAAGAATTATTGGATGATTTTGCCAAATATGCCCCAGGCCCTATGCCACGTGAGACTGTTGAGCGGGTGGTAGAGCCGCAAGAAGAGGCTTTCACAGGCTTTGTATTTAAAATTCAGGCCAATATGGATCCTAAACACCGTGACCGCATTGCCTTCTTACGTATTTGCTCTGGAACCTTTAAAAAGGGAATGAAGTTAAGCCATTTACGCCTGGGCAAAGAAGTGCAAATTGCCAATGCGTTGACCTTTATGGCTGGTGACCGCAGCCATGCGGAATTGGCGATGGCAGGTGATATTATCGGTTTGCATAACCATGGCACAATTCGTATTGGCGACACGTTTAGTCAAGGCGAACTGTTGAAATTTACAGGTATCCCTAATTTTGCCCCTGAACTGTTTCGCTTGGTACGTCTGAAAGATCCTTTAAAAAGTAAAGCGTTGCTCAAGGGGTTGATTGAATTGTCTGAAGAGGGGGCGACCCAGATATTTCGACCACTCAACTCTAACCAATTAATTCTCGGTGCTGTTGGGGTTCTTCAATTTGATGTGGTCGCGCATCGTTTGAAGCACGAATACAAAGTAGATTGCGTCTATGAGGCAGTGAATGTCAGTTGTGCTCGTTGGGTTTATAGCGAGGATGACAAGGCAATGACTGAATTTCGTACTAAGGCTCACGACTACCTGGCGCTGGATGGCAGTGATTCTCTCATGTATCTGGCTCCTACCAAAGTGAATCTGACCATGGCACAGGAGCGTTATCCGAAAATTCATTTTTCGGCAACGCGTGAACATTAATTGATCATGTGGTAATCTAGCGCGGCTAATTTGGACTTTTATTAACGGAATATGAATTTTACGGGCTTGCCTTAATAATCCCTTAAGGTTTCCTAACTAGTATTAACAGCATTGCTTTAGACGTTTTCAGGTGTAAAACATGGCCAAGATTAAATTTAGAGAAACTCCCTTTATCAGAAACATTTTAGGTATTTATGATCATGAGCGTGCTATGGCTAGCATGAGCTCAAGCATTGTCATCAATGATGCTCCCCAAGGATGGCTTTACACCTTTGGAATAACGAATAAAGAGTGTTTTATTGATGGCCTGGAGCAGCCTAAAGCCGGTGGCCTTTCTGATGTTTATCGACGTATTTCAGAGAGTAATCCTGAAAAGGGAGTAAAAAGAAACTGCGAATTTTTTAATTTTGTTTACAATACTTGCTACCAATACATCACGGATAACCAAACACGTTATTTTGGCCGTGCTGATTTGACCGATATTTCCCATGGCAAAGTGTTTGCCATGATCTTGATTGCCCATCTTTGTCAAAAAGCAATGAACCTTCCTGAGGAAGAACAGGATAAATACCGTTTAAGAATTTATAAGTTCACCGTTGAGCTAATGAAAAATGAGGATATCCGCAGATCCTCCAGTGTAGATGGTGAGATGCTTAGTTGTATGACTGCGCTTGATAACATTTGTATTGCTCACCAGAAACAGCCGGCACAAGAAGAAGATGCCATTGAAAAGCTGTTTTTAGAGGTTGGAAAGACGATTGGCACCATGGAGGAGATACTTCTTCGGGTTGATCAATATACCTTGCCTTTAATTACTGGCCAGGAAGGAATCAGTGGGGATCAACTACGCAGTTATTATACCAGAGCAGAAGATATTACCCTTACTCTTAAGCAACAAGGGGTTTTAAATAATCCTTTGGTTGTTGAGTTGTACCGTAAGCCCCATGACAAATATACGGAAGAAGGCGGTTATAAAGACCTCTATGCTGGATTGGCTTATGATTTAAGTGCAGCGGAGGATAATTCCTTTTTGTTAAAGCACTTTGATCAAGGTCAGAAGGAAAATTTTATTCGCCTGTTGCAACTACGTGATAGATTGCAGGTTTTAAAGTCCGAGCTCGACAGGCTTTACAAATTTACGAAGACCAATCAAATCACTTATTTAAATGATTTTCTTTACCTTGTTGATCCTTATCTGAAAGAAATGCACCGCGTTAGAGGGGAGTTGCAAGCTTGTGCAGAACGTTTTGATGCCGATTGCAGCAGGGTTTATCGTGCTCGCCAGGAAGACAAAAGTTGGTTTCAAGAGGCTAGAAGACAATGGGAAAAAATCTATTATAACAAAGATTTTCTTGATGGCTTAAGAAGTGGTATTGTCGCATTAGCGCATAATATTGCCTCTACCTTCGCAAGGATTCCTTTCGATCGTTTTAATGCTTTGGAGGCACGAAGTGTTGAAGCGGGAGAAGTTGTTGAGCGTGGTGAAGTTCTATTTGGTGCTGATTTTAGTAAGGCAAAAAGTAACTTTCAGAAAGCAATAGCGACTGCACAACAATCTGAATTGAATAGACAGGCTGAGTTAATTTTAATTAAGCAGCAGGATATTTCTGAAGAATATGACCATCTGATAAAAAAGGCTGAAGCGTCTTCTGATCCGCATAGAGAGCGATTAATCGAATTACTGAAACACCGTAAAAAAATCATCGACGACATGATCAAGGCAATGATGCAACAGGCCCGCGATGTCGAAGAAAGCGGAATTGTTGACGAAGATGATTTTGTGGTCATTGAGCACAGTGGCGTTACGCTCGGTATGATGGAAATCGAGCATCAGTCAGGGAGTTTTTTCCAACTCATTCGTAACTATTTAGCCTCTCCCTCTACCGCTGCTTTTGAAAAATTAAAACTGGAGCTTGAGGAAAGCAAAGCCCGACTGGCAGAAGTAGAAGAAACCGTTAAGGCAAAAGACGAGCTTATTAGTGCCAAAGATAGAGAAATTGTAGTCTTGAGAAGTGATGTAGAAGAGCGTGATAGAAAAGTTTCTGCGTTTCAAGAGCGTTTTCAAGTTGTGAACGGAGTTACGGCTACCTTGTTGGGTTTAAAAAGCCCCGAGTTAGTAGAGAAATTATTAACCGATGATGTAATAAACGTAGATGGCCTTGCTCTTCCTGAGGCTAAAAAACTGCACAACGTATTGGTTAATTATTCGAACATTATTAAGCAAGGATTCAATTATGAAAAAGCCTATGCTGATAATGCGAGTCGATACGAAATTACCCGGTTTTTCTCTCACAATGAGAACGGTAAAAAACATGCGAAGCTGGTCATGGCCGATTGGCAGGCTCATTTAATAGCTCTTTTAAAGCACCACGTAGAGCAGGCTCTCATAAAAAATGACAATAAAGTGGATGAAGCGTTTATTACAGAGTTATCTGCCAGGCTTTCGGAAGTCATCGGAGCCTCAATTGATCACTTGGTGATTGACGAGAAGTACAGCAGTTATAAACAACACTCTTACCGTAATTATTTATATCATTTCCATCAGCAAATAGTTGACTCACACCATACAAAGATCGACCTGGCTCAGGAGCCTGCAGCGATTTTAAGTGCGGATGAGGTGGAAGAAGTTGTTGATGCAGCTTTTGATGAAAAAACTTTGCGTGACTTTAGTAAGAGTCTTTATCCTCAGCAAAAAGTCGAAGACCAGCAACCAACAAGCTCCTGGCTTCCCAGGATATTCTAAAGTATCGTAAATAAATAAAAGGGGAGTTTGATACTCCCCTTTTTTTATGTTTACTTAGTTTGACCGCATCTCCCACAAAATATCGTATTGTTGTGGAATAACACACATTCTTTTAAGTAGAGCAATGGGCTTTGACCAGATACGAACCCTGGTTAATTAGTTTTACTTTCGCGCCAGAGTCGGCACTAATCGTTATTTTTTCCCCATGATGAATAACCATGGACTCCCTGGCTCCTTTTTCAAAAAGTTTGCCATTAATTTTTGCTTTTTTATTAATCATTTCTGCATACAGTTCAGTATGAGAGCCTTCAATGTGGGTCGTGCAAATAGCTGTAATTGTCCAAAACCAAGAGTTTGCGAAGACTACGGGTTCATTGGGAGCTAGTCGATATTCAATACTGACACCTGGTGAAGTAGCATACATATAATTCATTGCTAGGGTTTTTGCGCTAAATAGTGCACCGGCACATAGTAAACTACAACCGATTTTTCGCAGCATAAAAATTGTCTCCTAAATGACACACAAAAATACCATAACGTGATTTTCCCAACATGGCAATTTAAGCCATGCCCCTATAAAGGCTTATATCAAGAGTCGCAGAGGTATACAACTATTGAAATAAGTGATCGAATAAAAGTTTTACAGGATTGATAATTGGCAGTCTGTTTAATGCTTAAGACTGCCTTTCCGGTTAAATTTCAGCCAAGGCTTTGGCAATTGACTCCGTCATGGTCTTTGCATCTCCAAAGAGCATGTAGGTGTTGTCGCGGAAAAATAGATCATTTTCCACACCGGCGTAGCCGGGTGAAAGACTGCGTTTTACAAATAAAACAGTTTTAGCCTTTTCAACTTCCAAAACAGGCATGCCATAAATAGGTGAGTTGGGATCGGTTTTGGCAGCAGGGTTGGTGATGTCATTAGCACCGATAACAAAGGCAACATCACAGGTAGCGAAGTCACGATTAATCTCACTTTGCTCAAAGACTCTATCGTAAGGGATATTGGCTTCTGCCAGGAGCACATTCATATGGCCAGGCATACGACCAGCGACTGGATGAATGGCAAAGCGAACTCGAATTGAATGTGCCTCAAGTGCGCTGACCAGCTCTTTTACGGCATGCTGAGCATGGGCAACCGCCATACCATAGCCGGGAACAATAATGACATCTCTAGCATTGCTTAACAAGAACGCTGCATCTTCGCCGTTGGCTTGTCTAACTTGCTGTGATTCATGGTGGGCTGAGCCACTGCTGACGGTGCCTGCATTTTTTAAACCACCAAAAATGACGTTAATAATTGAGCGATTCATACCGACACACATGATATAACTCAAAATGGCCCCGCTCGCACCCACTAAAGCACCCGTGATGACCAACAGATGGTTACTCAGCGTAAAACCGATACCGGCTGCTGCCCATCCCGAATAGGAGTTCAGCATGGAAATAACTACCGGCATATCAGCACCACCGATAGGGATGATTAACAAAAAGCCAATCAAGAAAGACAAGAGTGCGAGTAAGCAAAATGTATGGAAGGGTTGTGCGACAATAAAAAAGATAAACAAGCCAAGAATAGCCAAACCAATGAGGATGTTAAGCGCTTTTTGTCCTGGAAAACGAACGGGTTGTCCTGACATCCAGCCTTGTAGTTTCAAAAATGCGATAATCGAACCAGAAAAGGTGATGGCACCGATAATTAAACCCAGGCTCATTTCTACCAGACTTGCTTTTTCAATGTTTCCCGGGGTACCGATATTAAATGAGTGAGGGGATAAAAAGGCACAGAATGCTACAAGGACGGCAGCCAAACCCACTAAGGAGTGAAAACCAGCCACCAATTGGGGGATAGCGGTCATATTGATTTTTAGGGCGATAAAAGTACCGACAACACCGCCAGCCAGGATTAATGCAATAAGCAACCAATGATGATTCATAGAAGGCATCATCAGGGTAGCAATAATGGCGAGAGCCATCCCAAAAATTCCCAGCAGGTTACCTCGCCTTGCAGAAGACGGGCTTGCTAAACCTTTAAGAGCCAAAATAAAGCATACTGCTGCAATCAGATAAAAAAAAGGAAACAATGAAGTCATATTATCATCCTTAATAAGGCATTATTTTTTTGAGCTTTTATACATCAGCAACATGCGTTGAGTAACCACAAAACCACCAAAAATATTAATGGCAGTGATAAAAATCCCAATACCGCCAAGCCAGGTAATCGTACCTGTTAATTGGCTGCCCGCAGCAATCAAGGCGCCAAGAATAATGATACTGGAGATCGCGTTGGTCACAGACATCAACGGTGTATGCAGGGCAGGGGTTACCTTCCAAACCACGTAGTAGCCGACAAAACAGGCCAGGATAAAAATAGTCAGAATAGCGATATAGGGATTACTGAGCGTATTAATACCAGTCATATTAGTTCTCCTTAACCGTTTGGAAGGGGAGGTAGTTACCCTCATGGCAGAGCAGGGCTTGTTTAATAATTTCATCCTCCCCGCTAAAAGTAAGTACAGGTGGTGTAGATGGCAGCAGAAGGCGAATCAAATTAACCAGATTGGTAGCATATAACTCGCTGGCTGTTGCTGGGACAAGACCGGCTACGTTGCTGTAACCGACTAAAGTCACTTCACCATGTTTAATGATTTTGTCACGTTTGCTCAGTTCGCAGTTACCACCGCGAGCGGTTGCCAAATCAACAATAATAGAACCTGGCTTCATCCCTTCTACCGTTTTTTTAGTCAGCAAAACAGGCGCTTTCCGGCCGGGAATTAACGCTGTGGAAACAATGATATCAGACTGCCTGGCGTATTGATCAATCAGTTCGGCCTGCCGGCGTTTGTAGTCTTCACTGGTTTCTCCCGCATAGCCGCCACTGGTCTCGCTGTCTTCTTCACTGACTTCAATAAATTCGGCACCTAAACTTTCTACCTGTTCTTTCGCCGCCCGGCGAACGTCAAAGGCATAAACGACCGCACCCAAACGCTTGGCAGTAGCGATGGCTTGCAAGCCTGCAACGCCTGCACCCAGGATTAGGATCTTGGCTGGATGAATCATTCCAGCAGCAGTCATCATCATGGGGATAGCGCGATTAAAATGGTTGACTCCTTCAAGTACTGCACGATAACCAGCTAAATTGGCCTGGGAAGATAAACTATCCATACTTTGTGCACGACTGATGCGGGGGATGAGATTCATTGAAAAAGCACTCACTTTTTCTTTACAGCACCAAGTCAATAGTTCGCCTTCTTCTTCATTATCAAGAGGGCCAATGACTAAAGAACCAGCAGGTAAGCCTTGCAAATCTTTTGGAGAGGGTTCATTGACCGTGACAAGGATCTTGGTCTTTTTCAGGAGGTCTTTTTTATCGGCGACAATAGTAGCGCCAGCTTCTTCATAGTCAGCATCACTAAAGCCAGATGCTTTGCCAGCACCTGCTTCACAAGTGACCTCAAGACCAAGTTTCAAATAGTGTTTTACTGCATTAGGGGTAATGGCCACCCGGGTATCACTGTTACTTTCGTTTAAAGCCGCGATAATCATCGAAACATCCCTTTACCTTAGATGGGATCTATCCTATTGGAATCTGTTTGATATTGCTAGCATTTCAATAGCTGTTCTTGTGGAATTTGCTCATGGCTGCATTATCTTTTGCTTGCCAGAAAAAATTCTTTGTAACCTAATGCCTCCATCGCCGGTCATTATTGAGAATTAATTTTATTTACTCTAAAGTAAGCACTATTGGAGCAAGCCAATCGATGGAATATGGAAATTCTCGCCTTTTTTGCCGGGATAGCTTTTGCTTATACAAAGTCTATCTATCCCTTGTTATTAATTGTCGCTGCCTTATTTTTAAGAGCGCATTGGTCGCTTATCGTTTGGTTTTTAACGGCTATTCTGTGGGTGCTTTTTCATCAACTCTGGATTGCTGATCGGGGAATGCCTGAGCAGTTGGTTATTGCCAAAGCGGTACTGCAGGGCAGGGTAATCTCTGTTCCTGCCATTAGTCCGGGTAAAGCACAATTTCAATTTGCTGCAACCCGTTTGGATAATAAGCCAGTACAAGTTACTCTGTTGTTATCCTGTTACCAACGCTGCCCCATTTTTAAACTTGGACAGGTTTGGCAATTGCAGGCCAAATTGAGAAAACCAGCCAATTTAGGTAATCCTGGCCACTTTGATTATGTCAGTTCGCTCGATGTACGCCATATCCACTGGACCGGTTATATTAAGCTTAAACCATTGCCACCCAAGCGTCTTGAACAAAGAGCGCACCCAGAGCGTTTACTTAATTTACGTCATCATTTAGCGGACTCAATGGCGCAGTTAATGCCTAAAGGTCATGCCTTGGGTATTTTACAAGCACTAACGTTGGGAATAACGGTTAATGTGGATAAGCAGCAATGGGATTTATTTCGCCGTACCGGAACGACGCATTTAATGGTTATCTCCGGTTCCCACATTGGTTTGGTGGCCGGTTTAACCTATTGGTTGATAAAATGGTTGTGGTCGCGCGCCAGTCGCCTTTGCCTTTATTGGCCGGCGCTTCAGGTTGCTTCTGTGGTTGCTTTTTGTATGGCGCTTGTTTATGCCTTGTTGGCGGGTTTTTCTGCGTCGACACAGCGCGCGCTGGTTGCCTGTTTTTTTCTTTTTTTACGTCATTTCCTAAGCCAGCGTTTTACGGTCTGGCAAGCCTGGCGTTATGCCTTGCTTGCCGTTTTGCTATTTGAACCCCATGCCGTCTTAATGCCTGGATTTTATTTATCATTTATAGCGGTGGCAATCTTGATTCTCGTTACCCAGCGTTTTCCTTTTAAGGGAGTCAAACAAGGCCTGTGTTTGCAATTAGCTTGTCTGCTAGGTTTGATGCCGCTCACTTTGTATTGGTTTTCCTATGGGGCAGTGAATGGATTGGCAGCCAATTTATTAGCGATTCCCTGGATTGAGTTTGTCATTGTGCCCCTTGCTTTAGTGACAATGCTGGTGACGCAATGGCTTGCTTTACCGGTCTTGGTGATGCCTGTTTATTGGGCAACAGAAGGATTGCTTTATTATTTACGATGGATTGATTCCTTTGCCTGGCTCAATCTGGATTTTTCTTTTACGCAACTGCTTTCGCCTTTGGCATTAATGGCAGCAATGGGCCTGTTACTGTTATTACCCATTAGAACCATTCTGCCTGCTGCACTTGTCCTGGGACTTGCGGGGCTTTTTCCTGCTTATCCACGTGTGAAGGAAGGCGATGCATGGATTGATGTTTTAGATGTAGGCCAGGGTTTGGCTGTTGTAGTGAATACGGCCAGGCATACCCTTGTTTATGATACGGGTGTGAAATTTTACAGAGGGGGCGATATGGGAAAACTGGCGATTATTCCCTATCTCAATACCTTGGGAGTCACCAAACTTGATAAAGTCATTATTAGCCACCCTGATTTGGATCATCGCGGTGGCTTGCCCTCTTTGCAGGCAAACTATCCCATCGGAGAACTGGTAGTGGACCGGGTCGCTTTTTATAAACAGGGGACTACTTGCCATCATTATCCAGCCTGGCAATGGGATGGGGTTTTCTTTCGTTTTTTTACAGTTGTGAAGGCTTTTAAAGACAAAAATAATACCTCCTGTGTTCTTCAGATAAGCAATAAGAAGGGAAAAGTTTTATTGACTGGCGATATTGAAAAAGCAGGTGAAGAGGATCTGCGCAGCACTTACGGCAAACAATTGCGCTCGACGGTGTTAGTCGTGCCGCATCATGGCAGTAAAACCTCTTCCTCAGCTGCTTTTATACAACAGGTGTCACCACAATACGCAATCATCTCAGCCGGTTTTGATAATCGCTACCATTTTCCCCATCAACAAACGATTAATACGTTACAGAAAAATAAGGTGAAAATTTATAATACTGCCGATTGTGGTATGGTAACGATCAAGCTACATCAAGATACTAGTGGTATTAAGTTTTCCTGTTACAAGGGATGAGAAGGTCAGTGAATGCCCTGTATTTATCCAATACTCGTTGACAACAAAATATACATACTATAGCATCATCGCAATTAATTTTATTCTTGGATTTTTACTCATGGTGCGCATAGCTATTTTTTTATTGTGTATTTTTTCTACGCTTGTAGTTAATGCGAGTACCACCTGTAAGTTCCATGAATGTGTAGCCGTCGTTGATGCAGGAAGCACCGGTTCCCGGTTACATATTTATACCTATGACGTTGATCAAACAAACTCTCCAATTAATATCAAGGAATTATGGTCAAAAAAAATTAAGCCCGGTATTGCTACCATCGAGGCTAACCAGGCAACCATGGATGCTTATCTCACCACCTTGTTTAGTGGTGCTCCGGAAGAAAATTTAGAGGTTTATTTTTATGCCACGGCGGGTATGCGTCTCCTGCCGCAACCTAAACAACATCAATTGTACGTTTTGTTAAGACAATGGTTTAGTACGCACCATGAATGGCAACTGCGTAATTCCAGAACAATTACTGGCAGTGAAGAGGGGATCTTTGGCTGGTTAGCAGTGAACTACCAGTTGGGAGTGCTTAGCAATGCGGCTAAGGAAAAAGCAGTGGGTGTGATGGATATGGGTGGTGCTTCCGTGCAAATTATTTTCCCGGTGAAAACTGCGGAAGGATTAAGCAAAAAAGATGTGCGTGAATTTAGCCTTTATGGCCGTCATTTGATTTTATTTGTCCACAGCTTTCTCGGTTTGGGCCAAACCGAAGTCGCGCATCAATATCTCGATACGGCCGCTTGTTTTTCTGAGGATTATGAGTTGCCAAAAGGGATGCCTGCCGCTGGTGATGCCTACTCCTGCAAAGAAGCAGTGTCTCCTTTAATAACGGGTGTGCACCATGTTGACAGTATTGTACAGCCCACTATGCAGGCTAATCCAGTAGACCAGTGGTTTGTCCTTGGGGGAACAGCCGAGCTTGCACAAAGTAAGCCCTTTGCTTTTAAAAGGCAGCAATTCACTAACCAATCGTTGCTGAGTCAAGCGGATGCTCAGATTTGTCACCAGCGCTGGGGGAGTTTAAGCAATCAATACCCGGGAAATGATTTTCTCTATGGTTATTGTTTATTCCCTGCTTACTACTATGCGTTGATGGTAGATGGTTATGGGCTCCATCCACAAGAACCAGTCAATTTCCTGTCTGCCAATCAGAGCGGTGACTGGACGTTGGGTGTGGTTTTACACGAGCATAGTGCCTAATCCGTTTCTCCACAGGGTCTGTTGCCATTTCTATTCGTTAGGCCGAAAAGCTAGCGAATGGCAGTAGACCCTTGCCGTATATGGAAGCAGGAGAGACTAAAGACCATCTTGCTTCGCTAACTTCAGCAAGTATATACTTTCGCATGATTGCCGTTGTAGCTCAGTCGGTAGAGCACTTGATTCGTAATCAATAGGTCCGCGGTTCGATTCCGCGCAACGGCATTGAGTTTTTGATGAGTATTGCTCTACGTGGGGCACTGGTGGGGCACTAATAAATAACAAATCACAATAAAGATCATTCTTGCTGATCCTTTAGCATCGCTAAAGCTTTTGTAATTGGAATAAAACCTTGACTGATAGTGGACTTGTCATTTTTTTCTGGTCCTACAATTGCTATACCAATTACCTCATTGTTAGCATTTAGTACTGGACCACCGCTGATACCGTGTGTAATTGGAATATCTACTAACCATACATCAAAACCATGCAGTTTTTTTTTCTGAGTTATTTTTCCATTATCGCAATGACACTCATCACCAAGGTTATAATCTGGAAACCCGAATAGCTTAATCTCTACTCCACGTTTTAATTTTGAATCGTCACCTAATTTAAGTGGTGTTATATCTTGAAAGTTATCATTTAATGTAAATATTGCTATATCGTCTTTTTGTGAAGTTTTAAATAAAGTTGTTTTTCTTTTTTTATCTATTTCGTTGAATCTAAAAAACTCAATTAAACAGCTATTTTCTTCATTAATATCTTCTATAACATGATAAGCGGTAACTAAACCGAGTTGTTCGACTAAAAAGGCGGTTCCTTGAGCAATGCCTATATGATTTTCTAAAATAAAAACACTTTCTGATAGAATATCATCCAAGGATTTTTTTAGATTTTCATCTGGAACGCCAATAAGACAACTATATTTATAACGAATTTTTCTATATATCTCATCATTAATGCCTCGCACCATCCCTATATAATTGATCCTACCGCGTATAACTTGCTTAAAAAAAAGTGATTCATTGTTGTTAATTCTGTTCTTATCGTAATTGTTATAGTCTTTTTCTATGTATTTACTTAGATATTCTTTCGCAGCTTGCTCTAATCCATATTTATCCCAAGCGTAAAGCATCGAGCGAGTTTTAATTATATAACTTCTATGTATATTTAATTTTTGATTAACCGTTATACCTGTGACTTGCTGTCTTTGAGTCTTATTTTGTAGTCGTACCTTGTTCTGATTAATTTCAAAACCATTTTTCTCTATTACTTCCCTTAATTTTATGCCCGGCACTATTTCTTTAGCTTTATTAAAATACAAAATATCTTTTGGAAAATTACGCTTGTTACAAGAAAAAGAAAATGTAACATCATCTGCATATCTTGTTACGGAGCATTTATTTTCAAAAGATAGCTTAAACAAATCATTATCTAGTTTAAAAGAAATGATGTTTGTTAATACAGGCGAGGTAGGCGCACCCTGTGGCAGTCGATTATTATGGCAACATATATGCGCTAAAACAGTAGCTACTTCATATGTAAACGCAAATAAGTCACTCATAAATAAGTTCCTTATTCTTCCAAAGTGTATAGAGTGAAAGAAGTCCTTAAAGTCTATATTAAAAATATATCTTTTATTGATATGCTGAGTAGCATTTGTGACTATACTTTTTCCGCAGATAAATCCATGAGCATTTTTTCTAGGGTTATAGATTTTATTGAATTCTAAAGATAGCTTACGCTGAATTGCTTTCAATATTGGCTTAGGGGCATCAATTGTTCTATCTTCTCCACTTTTTTTTGGGATGATGAATGTTACATAAAGGCGATTTGTGTTTGGATAAATCAAAGAAGAAAGTTTCTTATAGTCCATCCCTAAAAAATGGGATAAATCTTTAACTGTTCGGCAGTCCTTGAAATCAATATTATCCATATAATTTGCCCAGTTATTATGGGTGGTAAAAAATTTTTCTTATATAATTAATGCGAGCCCAGTGTAACTATTAATATCGAGCGCATAATAGATAATAACCATCATAAAAATAGCCATCGCAGATAGACAATGGAAAGTTAATTCATACCACCCATTTAAAATTAAAGTTCAGATTAATGAATAATTCAAATTATTATAATAATAGATCCACAGTTATACCTTATTAATGCAGGAAGTAGATTAATCAAATTCGCACAAGAGTCTTATAGAAGAGTCTCAACCTCTAATTGACAGAAGTAGATTTTTATTTTTGACTCCATAGGTAAAAAGAATCATTTTAATCCGAGATCTTTTTGGTTTATTTTTAATCATAATAAATAAAGAAATTAATGTCTGTGCCCCATTAGTGCCCTATTAGCTAATTTATTAAGTGATATATCATTGAAAATAATAAATATAGTGTTAATTGTTAATGTGATTGGCAATCAAGCGTAGCAAATGTTTTATCAAAGAGCTTGCTTAGCCAAGCATATAACGAAATTCAATTTCAGATTTGTCGCAGGGGTGGGAGGGAATAGCTGGGGTTTTAGGGACTGTAGAGTCATCCGGTAGTGCACAACTCTCTGAGTTTTTCTGCCAGTTGTTTATAGGCAGCTATCCAAGTAATCGCTTTGATGTGATCGCTATCTTTAAAATGTGTTAGAAAAATTAATGACAAGAAACTAACAATTTCGAGATCAATCATATATTTTATCTCCAGTAAGCACATTATTTTAACAATGCCAATCGGTATTTTCCAATCTGGTGAAAACCAAGGGCTTGGTATGCGCATATAGCGGAATTATCATTGGTGAACAAAATGGCTCTTTTGACTTGTCGGTCGGAAGCTTGTTTTAGACAAAGATACACAGCAATTCTGGCAAAACCTTTATTTCTTAATGAAGGCGGGGTATAAACGGGGCCGATCTGTACAATATCAGGTAGATTGGCATTAAATCCACATAGGGAAACAGGCGTGTTATTTACAAATAAAACCCATCGATTTTGGCTAAGCTGCGTATCTTGAATTTCATCAATAATGGATTGTTCAAGTGTGGGATTATCAGCATCATCCCCGAGTGCTTCAATATGATAAGCGATAAGCCATTCTTTGATAATATCCATGTCGCAATCTTGTACTGGTTTGAGTGTGCAGCTATATGAATGAATTGCTTGAGGTATAATCATTTTCCCGAAATTAAGTAAGAACAATTTTTCCTGATAATTAATGGCAAATAGGGACAGGTCTAGGTTTAGCTTATCAATGACAAAACCGGCTTGGGTGTCTTCGCCAAGTATTCCGGCAATTGGTCTTGTTCTTTTAAGCTCAAATTCTTCTACTAACGCTGATAATGCAGAAAAATTTTCTGTTTGCATCATCACATTACCATTCCAATAATGAGCTAGAACACCATTAATTTTATTGTTTTCAAAGGAGCCGTAATATTCTCCGTGAAAGGGTGCATCTTGGTAGGTAATTCCCGAGTGGTATAAGTTGTTCCTAATGAACATAGTCGTTTCTTGGTAATGATTGAGATAGGATGACAATTCATTTCTATGCAATTCGTCCAGCTTTTTTATCACAATCATTTTTTACCTCGATATCAAGAGTGCTTTTAATGCATTTTTAGATATACGTTAAGATAGCAAGCGTAGGTTGGGTCGAGACCCAACATTAGATCTAAATGAATATAAAGATACAGCAAGCGTAGGCCGTTTGTTTGCAAACGGGATTTAACTGACTTTATCCATTTGAAAAAATATAGGATTTTAAAAGTTCGACGAGTCGATATCTATCAACAACCCCTGATGCCGCCTGCTCGATAATATCGGGTAATTCACTATTCTCTTCTAAGGTGTAACCATTCAAGTCAAGAAAATAAGTAGCGCTCAAAAAGGCGGTTCGTTTATTACCATCGGGAAAAGCATGTGCTTTAGCAATGCCAATGATATAGATAGCAGTTAACTCAATAATATCATTGATGTTTTCATAATGATGATACTGTTCAGCACGTTTAAGCGCTGATTCAAGTTTCCCTATATCGGTTGCAGAAGCATTGGATAATATTTCACTTTGAATAAACACCACATCTTCTAAAGTTAAAAATATTAATTCCATTATTTATCTGCTAAAGCTTTAATAGTTGCAGCATGTCGCTCTTTCAGTTTGGCAATCGTTTGAGCGCGTTTTTTATATTTTGCTTCTTCAAGTTGAGCTTCAGTAGGGGTACCGACTTTAGCGATAATAAAAGGTTCTTGTCCTTTGCGAGTAAAACAAATTTGTTCACCATTGGCGATTTTTTCCATGATTTCACATAAATGTTCGCGCATATGAGTATAAGACACTGTTTGCATGGTTTTCTCTATATTTTCTGTACATGTACAGTATAGTTGGTTTGCTTGTTTCAAGTCAAATTGGACAAACGAAGTGCAATTTTGCAATACCCACTCTCAGTTGAGCAGCAGCTTTTGCAGCGATTCGTTGTATTAGTGTCTAAGCAATGATGTTCACTTATGCTGATTTGTTCATAATTATGATGTGTTCATTAAAAATGAACAAGTTTGGTTTAATTTATAAACCTAGATATTAGAGATAAGAATTCCTAGATGTTATGCGTTGAACAGAATGCCTAGGGTCAGATCTTGCTTTTTGCCAACTTCTAGTCAAAAGACAAATGTCAGGTTATTAGCAAGCGTAGGTTGGGTCGAGACCCAACATTAGATCTAAATGAATATAAAGATACAGCAGGCGTAGCCCATATTAGACGAAGTCGTAATACGGAAAAATCATTTTCGTAAAGCTGATACAACCTGATAGATTTGTACATACAACTAAAAATACGTGGAACAAATGGGACACCCTTGTAGTTACTGGGCTGGAGTCGTTCCACTATTTAAAGCAATGGTGGAACGCAGCTAGTCTAGTAACCATGGAGGTGTACCATTTGTACCACATGTTCCACCTGTTTAAACTAACATGTAAAACGAGGGCAACCAACTTAGGTAAATGTAATTTGGGAAATGACTCTCAGGAACAATTGATCCTGGTTATTGAGGGAAATCCAGGATTACGACTTCGCCTAATCCGGGCCAAATGTCTTAATTAAGCAGGTATATCTGAGAGCTTTAATGTCCTTAATGCGCGATTAAAAGTAGGGATACCCTCATCAGATGAGAGATTTGCGTCATCACGTTCTAATTTTTCTCTCGCTTCCCCGTAATCAAGCCATTTCACTGACGCAGTATACGCTTGGGCTTGATCCATTACTTTCACATAAGTTCTGAAACTCTTATCTCTCGATGCCAATCTTAAGCCATTCAGATAATTATCACGATGAACATTAGGTATAATAATTTTGTACTGAGATTGAGATACAAGTTCGGCATTCATCATAATTCTTGATAATCTTCCATTTCCATCATCAAAAGGATGTATTTCACTAATTAAAAATTGCATAAACAGTGCTCGTTCAATACCCGGTTTAAGTAATTTATATCGTTCAAATCCTTCCCATAATGTACCTAGTACATCTACAGGCGATACAAAAGTAGTATTACCAGCTTTATTTTCTTTCGTCTTAAATACCCCGGGATTTTTTTCAGGCCGTTCTTTCATCATAATGGCATGTCTTTTTTGTAATATATCGATTAACTCATCCAAATTTCTGGGGGTAATACTCATTTCAAAATAATCATTTGTAAGGAGAAAGTTAGATAACACATCATGGCTATCCGCATGACGGTTATTTATTTCTATCCCTTTAAATACGATATCCTCAGCTTCATCGATAAGAAACTTTGTTCCCTCAATATAGTTAGAAAAATAGGATTCATAAAAACTCAGGTTTTTAAAAGAGGTTGAATTGTATTTATAGTCTCTTTGTAGAAGAATGCATTTTTTAAGATAGACCACCAACTCATCAAAAAGTTGTATTCTATGCTCATCATAAGGTTTTTTCTGAGCTACTGCTTTTGCATAGTTCGAGGATAAAATATTTTCATTTGCATGAGTCGACAATAAAGCACTAATAATCCGATTCAGTTTTGTGTATTCCTTATGATAACCCAATTTCTCAGCAATTTGTTTTGCTTCATCTCTAATGTGATTAAGATTATCTTCACCGCGAGTACGTAATTCCTTCGCAAGATATTTTTCGACACCTTCTGTTCCAATCGTTTTAACCCCAATATAAGAAGCACCTTTTACAGTAGTCAGGTTCTCCAGAAGAGCACGAGGGATGCTGCTCTTGAATAAATGAGGTAGTATTGGTTCGATAAACTCCCTATTATTACCCTTGTATACTTTAATTGTTAAGCCAGGAAGCTCAATGGTTTTTACATAAGTGCTAATCACAAAGATAATTGCTCCATGTTTATACTGCTGGGGTTTCAATCCCAAAGCTGTGCTGAAAGCAAGTATTCCATCTGATACAATATGAGGAAGTATCTCCATCCAATATTGAATAACTATTTTATTAACCTCAGAGTTTAAGTCATCCGTATAAATGCCATGATATATCCTTCGTAGCCTTCCTTCTTGGTATTCTCTAGATAACTGATTGGCTTCTTGTTTAGTTTTTGCAGTTTTTATCATTATTTTCTCTATAGTATTTCAGATAAAATATGAGAGTTTAGAATAGTATAAATTATTTTTTAGGGAATTTAGAATATTATATACCTATATTTAGGGAATTAAGAATATTATAATCCTATATTTAGGGATTTTAGGGTATTAAAGATGGTTTTTTAGAGATTTGAGAATAATATAATTTCATTATGTTGATGAAATTGTGTTTGATCAGTCAATTAGATTGTGTCAAAAGTACTTTGAGTGTTTCCACCAAAAATTCTTTGATGCATTTTATAGAGATAATTATCTGTCATGCCACTGATATAATCTGCGATAACCCTTTTTGGGTCAGCCTCTTGAGCCTGCCTTTTATATTTTTCAAATACTTCTGTTGGTAACAATGCCTAGCACTAGCAATGCCTAGCACTAGCAATGCCTAGGGTCAGATCTTGCTTTTTGCCAACTTCTAGTCATAAGACAAATGTCAGGTTATTAGCCTTATTTAAAATTAAGCAGTGATTAATAACTCATATTTTATTAATCACTATTATGCTATATTTTGATTAATAAAATATGAGGTTATTAATCATGAAATGGAATTGGCAGCTTGAAAATTGGCCAAAATTTACTTGGGACTCAGATAAATTAGTTATGCTTGAGCAATCTTTTACTGAGAATGCAGGTATTATTATTGGTTCTTCGCAACACATTTCTCAGGAAGGTAAGCAAAATTTATTTATTGATTTAATGTGTACTGATGCTTTAGACAGCTCTGAAATTGAAGGTGAGCATTTAAACAGAGATAGCGTTCAATCCTCCATAAAAAAAGAGTTAGGGGTGTCTACAGAAGCTACTAGAGCTAGCATGGCAGAGCGTGGGATCGCTAAAATGATGGTTAATTTATATCAAACGATTCCTAGTCCGCTAACGCATCAGGTTCTATTTGAATGGCATCAATTTTTAATGGGTAATAGCCATCATTTAGAAAATATTGGTCAATATCGTAAGCATGAAGAAGCAATGCAAATTGTTTCTGGGCCGGATTATGAGCGAAAAATACATTTTGAAGCGCCTCCCTCATCATCTGTTCCGGCCGAAATGGAGCAGTTTATTGATTGGTTTGAACGGAGTTCTCTCACTGGTTCAGCCTCTTTACCCACATTAACCCGAGCAGGAATAGCCCATTTATGGTTTGAGAGTATCCATCCTTTTGAAGATGGAAATGGAAGAATAGGGCGAGCTATAGCAGAAAAAGCCTTATCGCAAGGATTTTCAAAACCAGTAATGACAGTATTGGCAAAAATATTATTAAAAAAGAGAAAGGAATATTATCAGCAATTAGGCTTAGCAAGTAAAACTTTAGACTTAACATCTTGGTTAATATGGTTTGCTAACATCGCCTTAGAAGCGCAACAAAACACTTATTTGTATATTGATTTTATTATTAAGAAATCTGTAATTTTAAGGGAAGTGGAAGGGAAAATTAATCCAAGGCAAGAAAAGGTTTTATTAAGATTATTTCATGCTGGGCCTGATGGATTTGTAGGTGGTTTAAGTGCTAAAAATTATATGAGTATTACTGGTGCGCCAATCGCTACAACAACCAGAGATCTAAATGATTTGGTTAAAAAAGATATTCTCAAACGAACTGGCGAACTTAAAGCGACTCGTTATTTTTTAAATCTCGAGAAGGATTAAATGGAGTTTGTTGAATTGAGTATGCAGTCCAAAATGGAACTTACTGAAGCTTATAATTTGCCAGACATTGTGTAAATTATATTTGTTCTTTAAGTACTCCCATACACTTCAAAACATAATAAGTGACAAGCTGCATTGGTTTTCTTAATCGTTCCACATCAACAATAATGTATCCTGCAGTCACATCATTACTCATCTTATGGCTCATTAAACGCTTTAAAGCATAGGCAGGGATATCCAGGCTTTCTGCAATGGTGATAAATGTTCGTCTCAAATCATGTACTGTGAAATGAACCCCCGAATTTTTTGTCACATGTGCCATTTGCTTTCGCGGGATCGATTCCCATAGCGATTTGCCCCAGAAGGTGCTGGACTTTGTTTTTTGCCATTTCAGCGGTTAACTCTGGGTAATGACCTAAAGTAATTCGACAGCGTTTTTTATTCTTGCCCTGTAGGTAATCTGATTAGGAAGTAAGTTTTTTCTTTTCCAGCTCATCCCAAAATGCTCTGATTGCCTCTTCTACTTGATTATATGTGTAGGCGAGTTGCTGACTGTCCTGCGGTTTTAATTTTACTGCTTCATGAAAACGTGCCAGTGCCCTATTGAGTTGGGGTAGGCTAAGGTAATTGATGCCGCCTCGAACACGATGCAATTCTTTGCGAAGGGTTTCGTCATCATGACTCGCATAAGCTTTTGCCAAGGTATCCAGACTCATTCTAAGATCAATCTCCAGCATTGATAATAACTCACGAAGAAGACTCTCATCCCCATTCATTTGATCAAGGCTTGCTTGCCAGTCGATTACAGCTGCTTTTTCCTCATCACTGATTTGGATTTTATTCCCAAGGGAGGCGGACTCTGATTGTCTCTTTTTAAACACGTACTGTTGTAAAAGGCTTTCTAACTTGGATTGCTGTAATGGCTTGCTGCAAACTTCTTGCATACCGGCCTCCAATGATTCATTCACCTTTTGAGCATCATCGGCGTGTCCTGTGATGGCTACAATGGGTACTTGTAATGCGTTTTGATTATTCAATGCACGGATCTGTTTCGTAACTTCAATACCGTCAACGTCAGGTAATCCTATATCCATCAAAATTAAATCATAGTCGTTATTTTGAACCATCGTGAGTGCTTCCATGCCATTTTCTGCATGATCATGAGCGCACTGAAAGCGATTTAAGTAAGCTTGCAGGCTTTTAGCGGCAAGGGGATTATCTTCTACTACAAGGACAGAAGCCACAGCATCCACTTTTGTTATCTCCGCTGGCTTTACGGTACGGTCAAGTGGCAAGGCTTGTACGGTAGAGATTGGTGGCTGACGAACTGGTATTTTTTCTCGATCGGAATGATCAGAGACAACCAGTGGAAGAGTAATAATAAAACAAGTTCCTTTACCTAGTTCACTTTGTATATTAATTGTGGCATTCATCGCTTCGATGTAACGCTTCACGGTATATAGACCTAAACCTGCACCTTTGTATAATCCTTGATAAGCAGGAGTCAGGCGAGAAAAATGTTCAAATATTGTTTCAAATTTATCTTCTGGAATACCAATGCCACTGTCTTCTACCAATAATTGTAAGTTCATCATATCGCCCAAGCGATACGATGAGTCCCTTTCATCAAGCGATTTCACGTTGATTTTGACAAAACCGCTGTTGGTAAATTTTAAAGCGTTAGATAAAAGATTAAGCAGCGTGCGGTCAAGGTAATTCCGTAATCCGCTAAAATAGGTAGGGATAGATGCCTCTATATCAAAGGACAATTGTAACTTTTTGTGAAAAGCGACCGGTTGTAAAAGATCAATGTTGTGTTTAACTAAATCACGAAGATTAAAGGACTCTACTTCTTCTGGCCGATGTCCTGATTCCAGGCGCATGGTTTCCAGAATTTCATTACAAAGTTCTAATAGTTGATCGGTTGCTCCTATTAGAAGCTGGGTATCCTCCTGTACGGTTTCAGTAATCTCTTTTAATAAAGAAAAAAAGGTTTGGGGGGTAGCTAAGTTTGCTTCTTCTGGCGTTTGTTGTAAAAAGGAACGGGCATTGTCCGCTATATTAAACATCTCTTGTGACATCCCGATAATCCCACTTAACGGGGTGCGAATATCATGGCTCATATTGGCAATGAAATCAGATTTTGCCTGGTTGGCTGCTTCAGCGGCTCTTTTAGCTTGAAGTAAGTCTTCTTCCATTTTCTTACGTTCGGTAATATCAACGGAGATGCCAACCATCCCTACAATTTCCCCCTTTGTATTATGCAAAGGAACTTTATTGGATAAATAAATTTCTTTAGTGCCATCAGGGTAATGCAAAGGTTCTTCTACAGTTAATGATACTCCTTTATCCATAACCGCTCTGTCTGCTTTCCTATAATGGGAGGCTGATTTATCATCATAAAGATCGGCATAGGTTTTCCCAACGATCTCGTGTCTTGATTTTAGACGTAACAATTTAGCCATATTGTTGTTACATCCAAGGTATACGCAATCCCTGTTGATCCAATAAACACTGACTGGCATCTCGGCAATAATATTCTCCATGTAATTATAAATATTTCTCACTTGCTCTAATGTGCTTTTGCTCTCATCAATTAAATGGCTAGACAAAAGTAGGTTTAGATTACTGATTTCCTGATGAGTAGAGTCCTCAAATTCTTTTTGCATGTTTAAAAGAGACTCGTTCTTTTGATCCTGGACTGTCCCAATCAGGATGAGTTCATTTTCATCTGGAAGGTTCGCTATATGCCACAGAACCGTTTTATCTCTGGTGTGGGAAACTAAATGTTGAGACTGTAGGGGGCTGTTTGGATCAAGATTGGGGCATAAAACTGAAAAGGGTTTATCTATCGTGGTGGCTTTTTTTATTTTAAATTCCGTTTTTGCTTTAACATTGAGATCTAAAATAATGAGTTCTGATGATAGCAAGATGATGGGCTGGTCAACCAGGTTTATAAACGTCGATAATATCTCTGTGGTTTTAGGCATGAAATCAACCCGGTTTAATGTTCAACCAAGTAAATGGTAGGCTAGGGAAAAAATAAAAACAAATAAGCCTAGACCATTATGCCTGCGAGTTAATTCAAATATCTATTAAAATTCTAATAAATCACCTCCAATGACTTCATTTAATAGGGAAGGTTCAATAGTTTTCTCACCTAAACTCTTGTTGAGTTTGCTGGCTAAGGTTTGGATGTTAGGCTCGTAAAACATACTTTCGTGATCGCCTGGAACGATGTGGAGTTCGATGGGGCGTTTCGAATAATTTTCCCACCAATTTAAAGGGGCATCATATTGAAACATCTCGGTCAGTTTTTCGGCTTTAAACAAAATTAATTGGCTATTAATAATAGGCAATTTGTATTGCGTTAACATTTTTTCCCTATGCCACTGTAGGTCTAGCAAAAATTTAGAATTATAGACATTATTTTCTACATACTTTTTTAAGAGTCTCGAATTTTGTTCCTTCATGATGTCTTGGAAATAAAGCTCATTACTTTGAAGGGTGGGATAAAATGCCCAGCCATCGAGAGAGATAATGGCTCTAACGGTTTCCCCTTTCTCCTCTAACTGTCTCGCCATTTCAATCGCGACAGTACTGCCAAATGATGAGCCGCCAAGCAAATAAGGGCCATAAGGATAAATAGCCTGAAGTGAATCGATGTATGCGCTAGCCATCTCTTCCAGGGTATCAAAAATGAATTCGTTTTTATCAATGCCTGGGTCTTGTATCCCGTATAAGGGTCTTTCTTTGTCTAAATATTTAGCAAGAAGTTTATACCAAAATACACTGCCGCCAATAGGGTGAACTAAAATAAGAGGAGTTTTATCACCGGTTTCTTTGAGGGCAATAAAATTTTCAGATGGATTATAGAGCGTTAATCGATCATCCGCTGTACGAGTCTTCATTTCAATTTCTTTCGCCAAAGAGTGTATCGTTGAGAACTCAAAAAAATTTCTAAGGCTTAAACACACTGAAAATTGCTCCTGAATTAGCGAAATGATATTCATAGCGGAAAGTGAGTTACCTCCCAGCTCAAAAAAATCATCATGAATTCCAAGATGGTCAATTTTTAACACAGAGCGCCAGATATTTTTTAATTGCAATTCAATATCATTATTTGGCTCCGCGTAATCATTACTAGAAGTCAATTGTTTACAGGGGGTGGGTAAATTTTTTCTATCTATTTTTCCGCTTGGAGTTATTAAAAATTTGTCTACAACAAAGAATCGAGAAGGGATCATGTAGTCAGGAATCTTTGCTTTCAGGGTGGAGCGAATATCTGTAGCAGATAGTTGAGCGTTTTGATCCAGTACAACGTAGGCTGATAACGATATTGAATTATCAGAGCCAGGTTCTGGTATGACAATGCATTGATGAATGGAAGGAATTTTTTCCAAATGGGATTCAATTTCATTCACTTCGATCCGAAATCCGCGAATTTTGACCTGACTATCACGTCGACCAATATATTCTATAATTCCGTCAGATTGCCATTTGACTAGATCACCGGTCTTGTACAACCGGTCATTTTTTTTGTTGCTGAACGGATTAGCTATGAATTTTTGCTCTGTAAATTCTTGATTATTTAAATACCCGCGCGCTAAACCCTCCCCAGCGATGTAGAGCTCACCTGTCATTCCAATTGGCACAGGCTGCAGTTTGTCATCCAAAATATAGGCTTTTGTATTAGAGATGGGTTTACCGATTCGACTTGCATCGCTTTCTGCATCCCCTTGGGTACAGGTCAGTGTTATTGCGTCAATAGTCGTTTCAGTTGGGCCATAAAGATTGTGTAGTTTTGCTCCAGAGGCGTTATTTTTAAAAAAAGCACCGATTGTTTCTGGCAAAAGCGCTTCACCACCACAAAAGACCTGTTTAAGCGAATGACAGCTATCAAAACCTGGTGTAGACACTAATTCTTTCAACATGGAAGGGACAAGCTGTAAAACACTCACCTGATTGTCTTTGACTAAATTAGTCATTTGGATGGGACTGGCATGAGCGTCTGCTGGCGCTATTACGAGTTTACCTCCTGTGAAGAGAGGCATAAAAAATTCCCAAACGGAGGCGTCAAATGAAAAGGGAGTCTTCTGTAGAAAGACGTCCGTATTGCTAAAGGAATATTCTTTTTGCATCCAAACCATGTGATTACAAATAGCACGATGGGAAATCGCTACGCCTTTTGGTTTACCAGTTGTTCCTGATGTGTAAATAACATAAGCTAAATTTGAAAACTTGCTGACATGTTGTAGATTTTCATCCGGTAAATTTTTTAAATCCAGGACGGCATTTATGTCAATAATTTTGCCTGTGTATCGATGAGGTCTTTTCTTTATTGATTGTTGATCCACGATTAATAGGTTTGCTTGACTATCATTCAGCATATAGGAAATGCGTTCATCAGGATAATTGGGGTCTAAGGGAAGGTATGCCCCTCCTGATTTTAAGATTCCCAAAATACCAACAACCATTTCTATGCTGCGATCTAAACAAATCCCTATCAAATGATCCTTCCGCACGCCCTGGCTTCTCAAGTAGCACGCTAATTGATTAGCTTTTTGATTGAGCTCGTGATAACTAATTCCTGTACCTTGAAAAACAGCAGCGATTGAATCGGGCGTTTTAGTAACTTGTTCTTCAAAGTACTGATGCAGCAGTTTTTTATAGTTATATTTAAACCCTGTATTATTCCAGGCATGCAGCACATTATTTCTTTCTTTTTTACCCATTATTGAAAGAAGGAAAATAGTTTTATCAGGATTATCAACTAAATCTTCCAGTAGTGTTAAAAAATGTCCATTCATATTTTCAAATAATGCATAAGAGCCAGGCTGTGACTCATGGTTGACATTGCTATGAAAATGGAACCAGTCGTGATTTGCTGAGATAAAAATAGTTAATTTTTTATTCGTCTTGCAGGGGGGGGGAGTGTTTGCATCGATGAACCTGATACTGGCGTCAATTTGACTGGAAGACTTTTTTAATTGTGGGTAGCGAATAAAAATCTCTTTCGTGTAGGTGCTCTTTTGCAACAGCTTTGTTTTTTCGATTGATACCAATGTTAATACGTCCTTGAATGCCATAGTACTATCAAACTTGGTTGACAATGGGAGATGGTCTGATAAAAAATTATTCAGGAATAAAGGTTTCGATTGTAATTCCAGGGGGCTCAATTCTATGGATAAATTTCTATAATTGTTTAGACGGTATAAATAAATTAGGGTAGCTGTTAACAAGATGTTCTCTAAAGAATGACCGTCACTCGATAGTTTCTTTAGTTTCTTTAGCAAGGTATTGGGAATTCTGGTTTTCATATCGCCAAATACGGCAACTGATTCCCTGGGTCTCGGTAGTTTAGACAAAAATGAAATCTCTTCCTGGGCGCATTTTAAAAACTCATTAACCCAGAATTTTTCTACTTTAGGGTTTTGGGCAGGGCTGGTTGATAGTTTTTCGAGCAATCCAGCATCAATTGGATCAAGCTTTGTATGGATAGTGATATTCAATAAATAAACCAATGTTGGAATATCGTAATTTTCTCCATCAAGATCAGTAAGCTCTAAAATGGCAATATCGAAGGTTGCGGTAGCTACTTGAATGTAACTATTTGAAAGATTAACAATTGTTCCTGGCTCCATTCCTGAGATTGAATTTAATTTTTTTAGCGCTTTTACGACAAAAATCTTTCCATTCATTATAATTTTTGGAACGACTAATTGATTTAAATAGTTTCCCATGGAGAGAGCCCTACACAACCGATCGATATCATCAGCGGATTTTTCCCAAGTGATAAACCCGAAATTAGCGGGCTTATCTTTTAGGCCGTAGTAGGAGCGGCATGATAAATTTTGTTTGACTGGTTTAGTGGTGTTTGTAGCAAGCTCATCAACAAGTTCACGAAATGAGTGGATAGCCTTTTCGTAACATTTTAGATTTAAACTCAGTGCTGTATCAAAATCATCTATGGGAATGACGGGTTGTTTCAGGATATTACCGGTATCAATCCTTTCATCCATAATGTGCCAACTAATCGCATGTTGCGTTTCGCCATTAAGAATCGCCCATGTGGTTGCATACAAACCAGCATATTTGGGTAATGGAGAATTGTGATAATTGATAGCGTAATAACGCGGAAGCGCCAGAATTTCTTTGGAAAGGATTTCACCATTGACTATGCTAAAGAGGAAATCAAATTTCCCACCCATGTGTTTTTTTTCAAATTGCCTAATGCTCTCGATATAAGGAATGAAATTAGCAGTACACCATTTTTCGATTTTTTCTGACGGAGATATCAAACCAAGCAATTCATGGCCGCTAGCCAAGATAATATTTGCACATTCTAATGTCATATTATCGTCACCAATCAGGTAACAGCTAAAGGTTTTTTTTGCGCTCATACATATGCTCAATAGATAATTGAAAATTAATAGGCAAATCAAAACTCAAGTGGAAAACCAATTCATCTGAATGAAAAGCTACTCACCAGAACTAGTCGAGTGCGGCGGTGATAGGATGGCTCAGATGAGCTACATTAGCAGGTAGTATTTTATCATAAAATTGTTGTTAAACTAATCAATGATAATAAATTTGATTCAAAGTGGCTGGGATATGTTTTTGAAATCAATAAGCTACGAAATTTTTTAATGCTAAAGAGGGTAAGACTAAATTTTCCTTAACACACCATAAAGCCATCTCCGAAAATTTAAAAATCGTCGAGTCAAGACTGTTTTTTTATTATTTATTTGTTTATGATGCTCCACCGAGGACTTATTTTCTACGTCCTTACCTATTGTGGATAATTCTTTACTCGCCTCGTCCATTTTTTATAATAAAACATCTAATTCTCATACGACTCCCTTATTTTAAAAGGGTTTTGCCATTTTTTTCTTTCATTATTGATTTGTACGTTATCCACAAAAACTGTGGATAAAAATGTGTATAGAGTGGTAAATCTCAATGAACTAAAGCAGTTGAGTCGGTGCTCAACAACTTAACATGGTTGAGCATCCGCTAAGCGCATAGATATTTACGTCCAGTGGCTACTGATGCTTATTGCTCCTGATTTGCGCTTTAAAATGAATGCGGGTTTGGTGTCTACTTCCATTCACAGTCAAGCTAATTCCTGTAGTAATGAATCAATAACCTAAAAAATTACTGAATTAAGACTAAAAGACCGGCATACAAGAACTTTAGTTTTTTAACATGAATTTAAACAAATCTTTAGAGAAGGAACTTAAAATGAACAATAGAAGACTACTGGCATTGGGTTTAAGTATGTCGCTTGCAACCCTGGTTTGCCCTTTAATCTATGCCAAGCAGATTTATCCGGCAGAAGTTTTGGGAAGAGATCTGAACGTACCTGGACTTGGTTGGATAGGTCATGTTGGTATTTCAACAACGTATAGGATGTCTCCTGAAGGTATGGGAAAAAATGCCGACCAGGTAATGGAACAGCACTAATTTCTTTTCCAGAAGCTAAAATTTGTTTTCGAATAATTTTGTATTCCATATCAGAAAGAGTAGCTTGATAAAGATCAAGTTCATGTTTTTTGCATAATTCAAGCATTAGATTTTTATTTTCAAATTTTTCTCCCATTATGAGGCCAGATACTTTAATAAATGGCACATATTTTTCTACAGAAATAGCTTTTCCTACATGATCTATGCTATTGGCATTTACAATTATGCGATACTCACTTTCGTGTTGCCATTCTTCGCACTTTACCCCAAATGAGTATTTAAACATAAATCGCATTTGATCTGATGGTTTAGCTGTACGTAATTGTATAGCTTGGTCAAAAGGAATTTCAGGGATAGTCTTGCTGTAATGTATTTTGGAAAACATAAAGTTAAATTCATCGTCATCTGTGTGAAAACAAATGGCCTCTTCTCCCGATTTTATTAAATGGAAATAATTTTCTTTTTGAAAGGAAGACAAAGGCATTTTGTTAAATGCATATGAAAGAGCTATGTCTTCCATCTTTAAGTTCTTTCATTTCGCTTAGATAAATCGGTTTATTTTGACTTAAAGAAGGGATTTTTGATTTTAGCTCAGATCTTTTGGTTCTATGTTCATGAGCCCCGCACTATTAACATTACAAATCCAGCATATCATTTTATCTCCAATTAGGTGTTTATTATTGTAAATAAGAATGCGAGTCATTTGGGGGATAATGTGATATAATTATAGGTATGAAAACATTATCAGAAACAAATCCTTATCTACAGGATAAGGAACAAGCTAAGCGCTTAAATGCTCGTTCTACAAGAACTTCTTGTGGGGTGGAAGGCATTAAAGCGAAAGATAAAGGTTTGACTCTGAAAATCGACCATTCTCGTTCAAGTGCTGTTTTAGAAGAAATGAAAAAAAGGCTGCATAAAAGCTAACTAGCTCTTAGTATCTCCACGAACACTTCTTTAATTGGTTCGTAATTTCCCATTACCCCATAATGTATTGCTTGAATATATTTGTTATAGCCCTCTGTATTAGTGGTTTTATCAATGGGCTCAAAATTCAATTGTGGTAATCCAGCCTGCATTGCCATTATATTCGCCAGTAACCTTGAAACTCTTCCATTTCCTTCTCTAAATGGGTGGATAATAATTAATTCAACATGAACAACACCCAACGCGTTAGCAAGTTCATCACCGGATTTTTTGTAAGGAGTATAGAGTTTTAAAAACTTGTTTTCTAAATCTTGCATAGAGTTATGAATATATTGTGAAGCTGCAAAATGAAATCCATCTTTACTCATGTTTACAGTTCTGAATTTTCCAGCAAAAGGATAAACGTCTGCTAACCATAGCTTGTGAATTTGTTGTATGTCTTGTGAGGTTAATTGATGTTCAGGGCCATAAATATCGGGTAGCACTTCACCAGTTCTCTCTAATTCTACCTCTTCCACCTGCTCCATTATCTCTTTATTTTTAATCCCCAAAAAATTCTTCAATACCTCATTATTTGAACCAGGTTCATAATCTTCATCTTCTGGAACCGAATAACGATTATCTTCATCCATCTAAAAGCACCTTGTAAGTTTCAGCATCTATTATATTCTCGTCACCATACTATTATATAAATTGAACTAATCCTCATACATTTTAAAAAATAATCGGTAATCATTTGCATGGCCTATGGGATCAGGACTTGACCCTGACTTCCATTACGTTTTTTCGACTCATACTCCCAAGACAACCCAGCGCCACGAAGGCATCATAGGGTTGTTAAAAAAAGTAATAGCATGATAAATTGAACTTTTCTAATAACAGGGAAGGTCAAGGATGAGATATCTGCACGTTGGATTAGGTATTTTAACGGCGGTAACAGGGATGGCACATGCTTCTCTACAATCCACTATGGCCCAACCCACAACCTGTATTACTTCTCATTTCAGTGCGACAGGAAGTCAATATTGGAAATCAATTGTTTTAAAGTTGACGAATAATTGCAATCAGGCCGTCGATTTTCAAAATACAACAATATCGTTTCAGACAACTGAAGCGTTAAATACATCATTTTGGGGTGATTTTTCACCGCTGTCTTATCCTGACAACGTATTAAATATTACTTCACAACAACAACCAGGCAATCAGTTTTTAGCAACCCTTAACCTGCATTTCCCGAGCTTCTCTGGTGCCAATAGCCTCTTACCCATCGGCAACTCTATTTCAATTAAATATGGCGCAACGACCGATAGCCATATAGAGGGTACTACCAAAGTTTACCTCAGCACCGCAGTAGAAACAGGCAGTATTCAAATAACTAATTCCTCAGCGAAGCCAACGAATGTTTCGCAAAATTATGCAATGGTTCATTTGACAATGAATGGTCAATCGGTTGGCGATATCCAGTTACCCTGGCAAAGTTCAAAGACGTTATCCGGTCTTGCTGCCGGTAATTATACGATTTCAGCCGATACAGTCACCGACAGCGCCGGCAACAATTATGTAGGCCAGGCCAATCCCAGCAGTGTTAATTTAGTTGCCAATGAGACAGTGAGCTCAATAATTAGTTATGCACAGCGTCAGCAACTGGGGAAATTACGCATCAATTTACAAAATTTACCTAATGAGATAGCCGGTTACAGTGAAAATCCGTCTGTCTTAATTACCCAGGCCAACTCAGGTCACTCACAAACACAATCATTATCCTGGGGCAGTGCGACAACCGTCTCTCAATTAGCTGAGGGTTCACCGTACCAATTCTCGACATCGACCATTAATTACAATGGTTACAACTGTTTGCCAACCTTTACTCCTGCCTCTTTAGAGGCCAACGCGACCAACGTCCCAGTGACTAATTTAACCTATCAATGTATTCAGGTAGCACAAGATTCTGTGCGATTAGAGGTGAATGGGGCGCCGCCTACTTTATCTGCGCTAAAAATTACTTTAACACCCAATAACGGTTCACAAGCTGTCGAACAAACTATCGATTTAACGAATGGCAGTGGCTCAGCGTTTGTCTCTTTAACCGATGGCGTTATCTATACCGTTTCAAGTGATGCGGTATCTGGCTACACGGTACGATTTTCCCCTCAGCCTTTAACAGCCACTCCAGATGCCGTTGAAATAATTAGCTTAACTCAGGAGGTTGCTTCGGGGGGACGTATTATTGGTTATATCCCTGGCTGGAAAACTCCGCCCTCCGCGCAAGCCTTAGCGAATGCGGGCTATACTCATGTAATGATTGCCTTTGGAGTATTTAGTACAAGTACACCTGGAGTCATTACCCCGGCTTTCGATACGGTTACGAAAGACTATATCCAGTCGCTTCATGCCGCTGGCATTAAAGTGCTTCTTTCTTTAGGCGGTGCTTTAACAAGCCTCCCTAATACGAGTGTTGATTTTCATCAGGTATTAACTGCAGCTGCTTCAGCAGAAGACTTTAAACAAACCTTTATTAATTCTTTAAATGGCTTAATCACGCAATATCATTTTGATGGTTTTGACATCGATATTGAGCACGGCATTAATGGTGGCGGGACTTTTTCTCAACCACAAGGAGATATTGCTGTACTCGCTAGCATTATCAATACAATGCACAATCAAAATCCTTCCCTCCTGATTACCTTAACACCGCAGGTTGCGAATGTCGCAGCCACAAGGGGTTTTGATCAGACCTGGGGTAATTATGCCTCGTTAGTGATGCAAACTCATGCCTCTCTGGCCTGGGTTGGGATTCAGCTTTACAATACAGGCTGTGCATTTGGTATTGATTTGGTATGTTACGGTCCCATTCCTACGAATACCCCTGATTTCTCCGTCGCGATGGCTACTGATTTACTGGCAAATTGGCCTGCTAGTGCGAATGGACAAACTACAGGCTTTCAGCCTTACATTAGCCATTTACAACCGTCACAAGTTGTCATTGGTTATCCGTCTTCTAACGCAAATGGACAAAGTGACGGCTCGCCTATAACGCCAACCGCCACGATTAAGCGCGCAATTCAATGCCTTAAAACAGCGGTTGCTGGTAATACAAGCTGCGGCAGTTATATTCCACCGCAAGCCTATGGCAATATTGGCGGTGTCTTTAATTGGGAAGTCACTTATGACCAAAGTAATAGTTTCAAATTTGCGACGGAACTAAAAAACTGTGTCATTAATGGGATTTGCAACTAATCGCCAGGTTGCACACCGTTTGAAAGAGGGCTGTGTAAACGAAGTCAGGGCTTGAATTTTTTATTCAACAATCAAAATTCAAGCCCTGATCCCATAGGTGCTCCATAGTAAGAAAATTCAGAGAATACCATTCAGAGTAATGGCAGGAATAGAACGCAGTTGTAAATTGAAACGCTTTGGAAGCTATCGTTTTGCTCCTTTAGTGTCTGCTGAATTCTAAAAATTCATTGCAAGACACTAAAGAATCAAATAGTATAAAAAGCGCGTTTGAAGTATTAAATGCAACAAGCGCTGACAGAGAGGAATTCGAGCGCCTCCCCGCCAGCTAACCACAATTACTAGGTTGGAGTAATCATGGCTAAACGAATCTTAGTCTATTTCAGTTTTGTATTTCAATGGCATGTCCGTAAGAAGCCACCAAAATTTCCCATTATTTACACC